>NZ_CP117882.1:995278-1327038 GCF_028736195.1 Novosphingobium sp. KACC 22771
CGATGAGGTGCTGGAGGTGTTGGCCGCCAAGCCGGAGATGCAGCATGTGATCGTCACGGGCCGCAATGCGCCCGATGCGCTGATCGAGGCGGCCGATCTGGTCACCGACATGACCATGGTCAAGCACCCATTCCGATCCGGCATCAAGGCGCAGGCCGGAATTGAGTTCTAGGCACCGGCGGCACGGGGCATCGCCGCCGATGATGATTATGTTTCATGACATTATTCCAATTTTTGCGCATAGCGGAAAAAAGCATGATGCTCTAGGATGATAGCTGGATCGAAGGAATGCCTGCGCCGCAACCGGGGCGCCCGCTGCGGCCGGATGGAGACTTTTGGATGAATGCGATCGTTCGCCTGGCTCTGGCGCGCCCCTACACTTTTGTTGTCATGGCCATGCTGATCACGATCGCGGGCGTGCTCGCGGCCTTGCGCACGCCCACCGATATTTTCCCCAATATCCGCATTCCCGTGATTGCCGTGGCATGGAACTATAACGGCCTCTCTCCCGAGGATATGTCGGGCCGGATCAACCTGCCGTTTCAGCGCGTCCTGACCACCACGGTCAATGATATCGAGCATATCGAGGGCCAGTCGCTGCCCGGGATCGGCATCACCAAGATCTATTTCCAGCCCGGCGTCGATATCCGCACCGCCAATGCGCAGGTGACCGCGATTTCGCAGACGATCCTTCGCCAGATGCCGCCCGGCGTCAATCCGCCGCTGATCCTCAACTATAACGCCTCGACCGTGCCCATCGTCCAGATCGCGCTGGCCGGGCATGGGCTGAACGAGCAGCAGCTTTACGACTACGGTTTCAACTCGATCCGTTCGCGGCTGATTACGGTTCCGGGCGCGGCCATCCCCTTTCCCTTTGGCGGCAAGGTGCGCCAGATCCAGGTCGATCTTGACCCGCGCGCCATGCAGTCGCGCGGCATCACTGCCCAGGACGTGGGCGCGGCTCTGGCCAGCCAGACCCAGATCACGCCCGCCGGTTTCGTCAAGATGGGCGAGTTTCAGTATAATTTCCGGCTGAACAACGCGCCGTCCTCGATTGAGCAGCTCAACAATCTGCCCATCCGCACGATCAATGGCGCGGTGATCCGGATGCGCGATGTCGCCCACGTGCGCGACGGTTCGGCGCCCCAGCAGAACGTGGTCCATGTCAACGGCCAGCGCTCGGCCCTGCTCACCGTGCTCAAATCGGGCGCGACTTCGACGATTGCGGTGGTCGAGGGGATCAAGGCCATGCTGCCGCAGGTGATGACCGGCCTGCCCCCGGCGCTCAAGGCCACGCCGGTCAACGATCAGTCGATCTTTGTGAAGGCCGCCGTGACGGGGGTGATGCATGAGGGCCTGATCGCCGCCGTGCTGACCAGTCTGATGATCCTGCTGTTTCTGGGCTCGTGGCGCTCGACGCTGATCGTGGCCACCTCGATCCCGCTCTCGGTGCTGGGCGCGCTGGCCGCGCTCTCGATGTTTGACCAGACGTTGAATGTGATGACGCTGGGCGGGTTGGCGCTGGCGGTGGGCATTCTGGTCGATATGGCCACGGTGACCATCGAGAATATCGAATCCCATCTGGAAATGGGCAAAAGCGTGCGCGACGCCATTCTGGACGGATCGCGCCAGATCATCATGCCTGCCTTCCTCTCGCTGGTCTGCATCTGCATCGTGTTTGTGCCGATGTTCTATCTGCCGGGGGTGTCGGGCTATCTGTTCGTGCCGATGGCGCTTTCGGTCATCTTTGCGATGATCATGTCCTATATCCTCTCCTTCACGCTGGTGCCGACCATGGCCATGACGCTGCTGCGCCGGCATGACCATGCCGAACACGAACCCAAGGCTCCGCCGCGCCTGCTGGCCCCGCTGGTCGCGTTTCAGGCCGGGTTTGAGCGCCGCTTTGCCGGTTTTCGTGAAGGCTATGGCCGCACGCTGACCGCTGTTCTTGACCATCGCCGGATATTTGCCGCAGGCTTTCTGTGTTTTGCCGTGGCCAGCCTTTTGCTCATCCCCTTCCTTGGCCGCAATTTCTTCCCCTTGGTCGATGGCGGATCGATCACGCTCCATGTCCGCGCGCCATCGGGCACCCGCATCGAGGAAACCTCTGCCCTGTTCCAACAGGTTGCCAAGGCGATCCGACAGGAAATTCCGGCCGATGAACTCGAAGCCATCGCCGACAATATCGGCCTGCCGACCAGCTCGATCAATGTTGTCTATAATGCCACTGGCACGATCGGGCCGCAGGATGGCGATATCATCGTCAATCTCAAACCGGGCCATCGTCCGACCGAGGGCTATATCCGCGCCCTGCGCGCCAAACTGCCCCGCCTGTTCCCTCAGGCCGGCTTTGCCTTCCTCCCCTCCGACATCACCAGCCAGATCCTTAATTTCGGCGCACCCGCCCCGCTCGACATTCAGGTGACCGGGCGCAATCCGGCCGAAGTGCGCGCCTATGCCGAACGCATCCTGCGCGCGATCCACGGGATCGACGGGCTGGTCGATGCCCGCATTCAACAGCCCGCCTCTTATCCCGAACTGCGCTTTGACGTGGACCGCACCCGGATCAACCAATTGGGCATGACCGAGGCCGACATCACAACCAGCGTGGCCACCTCGATCGCCGGTTCATCGCAGGCCGCACCCGTTTTCTGGCTTAACCCGGAAAACCGCGTGACCTATCCCGTCGCGATCCAGATGCCGGAATATCGCGTCAATTCGCTGCAAGACATAGCGGGCCTGCCGATCCGCACCCGCACGACCACTCCGCAGGTGCTGGGCGCACTGGGCACGATCAGCCGGGGCACCACCACGGCGGTGGAAAGCCAGTATGACATCCTGCCGCTGATCAATGTCTATGCCGGGGCCGATGGCCGCGATCTGGGCGCGGTGGCGGGCGATGTGCAAAAGGCGCTGGCGGGGCTGGAAAAGGACAGGCCCAAGACCGTCACCGTCACGCTGCGCGGCCAGTATCAGTCGATGAACACCGCTTTTACCGGCATGGGCTTTGGTCTTTTGGCGGCGGTGGTGCTGATCTATCTGCTCATCGTCATCAATTTTCAGAGTTGGGTCGATCCCTTCATCATTGTCTCGGCGCTGCCTGCTGCTCTGGCGGGCATTTGCTGGATGCTCTTTGCCAGCGCGACGCCGCTATCGGTGCCTGCGCTGACCGGCGCGATCATGTGTATGGGCGTGGCCACGGCCAATTCCATTCTGGTGGTCAGCTTTGCCCGAGAGCGGCTGGCCGAGCATGGCGATGCCATAAAGGCCGCGCTGGAGGCGGGCGTATCGCGCCTGCGCCCGGTGCTGATGACGGCGCTGGCCATGATCATCGGCATGGCGCCCATGGCGCTCGGCCTTGGCGAAGGCGGCGAGCAGAACGCGCCGCTGGGCCGGGCGGTGGTGGGCGGTCTGGCCTTTGCCACCTGCGCCTCGCTGCTGTTTGTCCCCACCCTGTTTGCCATCATCCACGGAGCGCGCGCGCGTCGCCGCGATGCTTCGAAGGGAGTGCCTGCCCATGTCTGATTTCGCGTCCAGCGCCCCTTCCTTCCGCAAGCCGCTGCTGGCCGGGGCCGCCGTCTTTGCGCTGATTTTGGCGGCGGGCACGGCCTATCGCCTGCAACAGCGCTCGGGCCTTCATGATCAGGCCGAGGCCGCCGCAATCCCCTCGGTCGATGTCATCCATCCGGGCGGCGAGGCCAGCAATACGCTGGTCCTGCCCGGAAGGCTTCAGGCGTGGTTTCAGGCGCCGGTCTATGCCCGCACCAACGGCTATCTGCGCCGCTGGTATGTCGATATCGGGCAACCCGTGCGCGCAGGACAGGTTTTGGCCGAGATCGACACGCCCGATGTCGATCAACAGCTTTCGGCCGCCCGCGCCGCGCTGGCCACCGCCAATGCCCAGCGCAATCTGGCCCAGACCACCTCGAACCGCTGGGACCGGCTGGTCGCGCAAAATGCCGTGTCGCAGCAGGATGCCGACGAAAGGCGCGGCAATTTCGCCGCCCGCGAGGCGATGCGCAACGAGGCCAGCGCCAATGTTCAGCGGTTGCAGACGGTGTCGGGTTTCAAGCGGATCGTCGCGCCCTTTGACGGCATCGTCACCAGCCGCTCGACCGACATTGGCGCGCTGATCGTGGCGGGCACATCGACCACGCAACCCTTGTTCACCGTGTCGGACGTCACGCGCCTGCGCATCTATGTCAGCCTTCCGCAGGCCTATGTCGCCCGCCTGCGCGAGGGAACCACGGCGGAATTCACCGTTCCCGATCAGCCCGGCAGGACATTCCGCGCGCAACTGGCGCGCTCGTCCGGCTCGGTCGATCCGGAATCCGGCGCGATGCTGGTTCAGCTTGTCTATGACAATCATGCGGGCCTGCTCAAACCCGGCTCCTATGCCCAGGTCACCTTCGATTTCGGCAAGGGCCAGCCTTCCGCCGCAGGCGCGGTGCGCATTCCGGTCAGCGCCTTACTGTTTCGCCGTGAAGGCTCGGCGGTCGCGCTGGTCGATGCGCAGGGGCAGGTGAGGATCAAACCCGTCTCCATCACCACGGATTTCGGCAATGAGCTGGAGGTGATCGGCCTGCAGGCAAGCGATCAGGTGATCGACAATCCCGCCGATGACATCCGCACCGGCGACCGGGTCAAGCCCACGCTGCAGCGGAACCAGCCCCATGCGTAAGGCCCGCATTCTGGCGGCTATGCTGCCGCTGCTGGCCTCGGGCTGCTCGATGGCGCCGCCCTATTCGGCGCCCGCTGTCGCCCCTGCCCCTTCGGCTTTCAAGGAAACGGGTCTGTGGACCCCGGCCACCCCCGCCGACGCCATGCCGCGCGGGGCATGGTGGCGCATCCTGCCCGATCCGGTGCTGGATGCTCTGGAACAGCGGATCGAAAAGGACAGCCCCCGTCTGGCCGCCGCTCTCGCCCGCTATGATCAGGCTCGCGCGCTGACCCGTCAGGCGCGCGCCGATCTGCTGCCCCGCGTGGACGCCAATGGTCGCGCCCTCACCGCCCGCGCCATGTCTCCGGCGACAGGGGGGCATTACGAATATGACGATTATGCGTTGGGCGGATCGGCGACCTATGAGGTCGATCTGTGGGGCCGTATCCGCAATCAGGTGTCGGCCGCAAGCGCCGAAGCGCAGGCCAGCGAGGCCGACCTTGCCGGAGCGCGGCTTAGCCTTCAGGCCGAGTTGGCCGGCAATTATATCCAGTTGCGCAAACTCGACGCCCAGCTTGACCTGCTGGCCCAGACCAGGACCGCCTATGCCGCAGCGGTGGATCTGACCACCAAGCGCTTTGTCGGCGGCGCGGCCAATGAGGCCGATGTGACGCGCGCGCGCACCCAGTTCAAATCGGTGCAATCCGAAATGGCCCAGCGCACGGCTGACCGCGCGCTGCTCGAACATGCCATTGCCGCGCTGGTGGGCGAGCAGCCGTCGCTCTTTTCCATCGCGCCGGTGGCCATCATGCCCGCACCGCCAAAAGTGCCTGTTTCGGCGCCCTCGCTCTTGCTGCAGCGGCGCCCCGATGTGGCGGCGGCCGAGCGGCGCGTGGCGGCGGCCAATGCCAAAATCGGCGTGGCGCGGGCGGCCTTCTTTCCTCAGGTCACGCTGGGTGCGTCCGGCGGGTTCGAAACCACCGCCGCCTCGTTGCTCAGCGCGGGCAGCAGCGTCTGGGCGCTTGGGCCTGCGATGGCGGCCATGCCGATCTTTGACGGCGGGCGCCGCCGCGCGGGCGTCGCCTATGCCCGCGCCCAATTCGCCGAAGCCTCGGCCAATTACCGGCAGGCCACGCTCAACGCCTTTCGCGAGGTTGAGGATCAAATGGCGCTGGTCAACCGTCTGGCCGAAGCCTCGTCCGAGCAGAGCGAGGCGGTTGTCGCCGCCGCGCGCACCAATCAATTGGCCAACATCCAATATCGCGAAGGAGCCGTCGATTTCCTTCAGGTTGTGACCGCCCAGACCGCCGAACTGCAGGCCAGAGAGGATCAGCTTGCTCTGGAAAGCCGCCGCCTGCTGGCCGCCATCGGCCTGATCCGCGCCATGGGCGGCGATTGGGTAACGAGGCCCTGACAGGCCGCCTCCACTATGATAGGCGTCGCGGCCATTATTGTGCCAATGGGGATGGGCCTTTCTGATGCGTATTGACCGTCGCTCGATGTTGCCCGTTGCCGCCGGGGGCCTGTTGGCGCCCGGCCTGCTGGCCGCCGCCCCATCATCCGCGCCAACGCCCCAGCCCGAACACAGCGGCGATGTGAAAGCGCGCCTTGGCGTGACCGAAAACCCGTTTGGCCCCAGCCCGGCGGCGCGGCGGGCGATCATCGCCTCGGTCGCGCAGGCCCCCTATTATCCCCACAGCGAGGCGGCGCTGCGGCAAAAGATCGCGGCGCAGGAAGGGCTGGCACAGGATCAGGTCACGCTCTCAAGCGGTTCGCTCGATGCGCTCACACTGCTGACGGTGGCGATTGCGGCGGGCGGGCGCGTGCTTGCGCCCCGGCCCACCTATTCCACCCATCTGGCCTATGCCGCGCGGCAGGGGATCGAGACCGACTGGATAGACCTGCGCGCCGATCATCATATCGACCTTGACGCGATGATGGCCGCCATCGGACCGCAAACGCGGATGGTCTATCTGTGCAACCCCAACAATCCCACCGGCCTGCGCCCCGATCCAGACCGATTGCGCGCCTTTTGCATCGCGGCGGCGCGCAAGCTGCCGGTGCTGGTGGACGAAGCCTATTTCGAACTGGCGCCCGATCCGGTGCGGCAATCCATGGGCTCGCTGGTGCGCGAAGGCCACGATGTCATCGTCACGCGGACCTTTTCCAAGGTCTATGGTCTGGCGGGCCTGCGCATCGCCTATACGCTGGCCCAGAATGCGCGTATCCGGCAACTCAATGCCCGCATCACCACCTCGCGCAATCAGGCGGGACTGGCCGCCGCGCAGGCCTGCCTTGGCGACGCGGCCTATCTGGCGGGCGCGATTGCCTATCTCAAGCAATGCCGCGAGATGATCTATCGCATCTGCGATGCCAACGGGCTGCGCCATCTCAAATCCGACGGCACCTTTGTCTATATCGATTGCGGCATGCCCGCCGCCGATCTTCAGGCCCGTCTGGCCGCGCGCAGCGTTGAGGTGCGCCTGTTTGAGGGCGAGGCCTATCGCAACTGGATGCGCGTGGGTACAGCAACGCCTGATGAGCTGGCCTATTTCGGCAAGGTGTTGCCCGCCGCGCTGGGGCGGTAAATCACACCTCTCGCTCCCGCTGCCAGCGGCGATAACCCAGCACCGCCAACACCACCATTGCCCCATACAGCCCCGCCGTCAGCCACAGCGCCTTGAACGCAAACATGCCGACATAAAGCACATCCACCGCGATCCACAGCAGCCAGTTGGCCGCCTGTCGCCGCGCGGTCCAATATTGCGCGACCAGACTGAAGCTGCTGAGCGCGGCGTCCATCCATGGCAGGGCGGCATCAGTGTAATGGCTGGTGAACCAACCGATCGCCACCGCGCCCAGCGCGCCCGCCAGCAGTCCCGCCGCCGCCTCGCGCGCGGGCAAGGGCCGCACGGTCACGCGTCCCTCATCGCGCCGCCCCCGGCCCCACGCCGCCCAGCCATAGGCAATGGCCAGCCCAAACATGACCTGAAGCGCCATGTCGGCATAGAGGCGCACATCGAGGAAAAGCTTGAAATAGAGCGCGCAGGCCAACAGGTTGACCGGCCAGCACAGCATCGCGCGCCGCGCCGTCAGCCAGATGCCAAGGAAGCTGACCGCCACCGCGATGATTTCGAGCGGCGACATCAGAGCGCCATTCCCCGCCGCACATCCGCCAGAAACGCCTGCCCCGCGCCCGAAGCAAACCAGCGCGCATGATCCATCAGATAGTTGTCCCACGCCAGCGCCGCCTGCGCCCGATCATCCAGCAGCCCGGCAAAGTAATCGACCTCGGACAGGGCAAATTCAACATGGACCAGCGGCAGCAGGGCCAGCAGCATGTCGATTTCGGATGGGCTCAACGCCCGCACCGCGCCATAGCCCCGGATCAGCCCCAGCGCCGCGGCCACATCGCCCGCGATGGGCGCGCACTCCTGCATCTCCAGCCAAGGGATCGCGCAGCGTTCAATCGCGGTGGCCAGATCGTGGAGCGCGCAGGTTTGCGTTGCCAGGCCGAAATCGAAGATCGCCGCCACCTCGCCTTGCTCCGTCCAGAGCAGGTTCGACGGGTGCCAGTCATTGTGGGTCCAAAGCCGTGGCAATGCATCCAGACCCGGCGGCACGCCACCCAACACTTCGACCAGTTCCTCCTGCCACGCCCGCCCCTCCAGAAACGCCGCCAGCCCGGGCCGCGCGGCCACATAGGCCAGCGCCGCCGCCATGGGATCGCGCGCAGGCAGGATGGTCCAACCCGCAATCAGCGGATCAGTCCCGCGCGGCGGGGCGGCATAGTCCTGCGCGGCAAGATGGAGGCTCGCCAGAGCGCGCCCTGCCGCATGGGCATGGTCGGGCGCAAGGAAACCCGTCCACGAGGGCCGATCGCGATAGAGATCGAGGCCGGGCGAGAGGCGATGCAGTTCATAGGTCCAATCGCCCCACGCAACGGCGGTCTTGCCCGCCGCCGCCATAACTTTGGGCACAGGCGCCCCGGCGGCGCGCAGATGGGCAATAAACCCATGCTCCTGCGCCAAAACATCGGGCGAACGCAGCGCATGATGATGGCGTTTCAGGATAAACCACCCGCCCTCGGCCTCAATCAATGTGGCCGCCGAAAACGGGCGCGGCGAATGCCAGTGCAGCGTCATCACCCGCCCCGCCTGCGCAAAGCGCGCCAGCACCACTCGGGCCTCATCCAAGGTGATGGCGGGCCAGACGGGGGCCTCCAATTCGGTCCCCATGCCATGGACAAGGTGGCCGGGAGCAAGATGCGGGTCGCCGCTCATGCGGTCAGAAAGCGCGCGCCAGCGTTACCACAAAGGCGCGCCCGCTGCCGATGTAATAGGCAGGCGCCGCGCCCGAGATCACCGTGCCGCCGCGCCCGATCGTGTCCTGCGCGTTCAACGTCACGCTCTGCACGCCCGAGAGCACGCGCGGGTTGGTAATGTTGATCGCATTGACGCGCAGATCGGTGCGCTTGCCATCAAGCCACGGGGCCAGATGCAGGCCGACCGACAGGTCAAGCGTGGCATAGGCCGGGATGCTCTCGTCATTCATGAAGGTCGAATATTGGCGGTTCACATATTTCAGCGCGGTGCTGCCGAACAGGCGCCCGTCGTCATAGGTGCTGCCCACGCCGAACTGGAAGCTCGGGCTCGACACCGCCTGCTTGCCCCGCGTCGGCAGCCAGTCATTGCCCACCGCCATGTCATTGTCGATCCGCGTCTTCAGATATTCGCCCGACACATAGAGGCTCACCCCCTTGGCCGGGCGCCAGTCGATTTCGCCGTCGATGCCATAGGAAGTCTGGCTGCCCGCGTTGATCGTGGAATAGACCAGCGCGCCGCCGCTGTCGATAACGGTGGACAATTGGCGGTTGCGGAAATGATAATGGAAACCCGTCAGCGAGAAGGACAGGTTGGGGCCGATGTAACGATAGCCCAGTTCCTGCGACACCGAATATTCATTCTTCAGCGCGGTCGTGCCCTGCGTGCTGATCTCGCCATAGTCATAGGTGTTGTAGAGCGTATATTCGTTGGGCGCGCGGAAATTGGTGGTGATGTTGGCGAACAATTGCTGGCGATCATCCAACCGGAAATGCAGCGCGGCGCGGGGCAATGCGGCAAAGCTGTCAAAATGCACCCCCGATTGCGGGCCGGGCAGGAAATTGCGCCCGCTGTGCAGCACATCGACGCCCTTGAAACCCACATCGGCGGTCAGGCGGTCGGTGATGGCGATGCTGTCGGCCACAAAGAAGGCCTTGGAAACAGTGAGCGTGCGCGCATTTTCATAAGCCAGCAATCGGCCATCGGCAGTGCGGATGGCGCGGTCCTGATAGCCCCATTCGTCGGCCACCCGCCCATCGGCGCCCACCGGAGTATAGGACTGGATCACGCGGTCATTGCCATAGTCGAACCACACCCCGGCGGTCAGCCGGTGTGCGCCTGCCTGAAACACCAGCTTGGTCACATTGCCGCCGCGAAACTGGTTGCCGGTCCAATTGCCCAGCACCGTGGCCACGCCATTGGTATCCGCGCCGGGCAGATTGATCGGCTGGGACAACGCCTCGGTGCCGAGGTAATTGCCCGTGGTGGCCAACTGCGTACCATAGGGCGAATTGCCATAGCCCCATTGCAGATAGGTGGTCGTGTCGAGGCTGAGCCGGTCATTGAGACGCAGATGAACCGGGGCGGAGAGATAGATGTTGCGGAACGGCGCGCGATAGAAACGCCAGTAACTGGTGTCGCCGGTCGTATAATCCTTCGCGAAATTATAGCCGCGCCCATAGGTCTGCCAATCGGCCAGCGAGGGGCCGGGATAGGCCGAGGTCTTGGCCGAATTGAACGAGACGGCAAGGCTTGCGCGATTGCCCTCGCCCCATTCCTTGAGCAGTTTGGCGTCGATATGGTTGCGCAGATCATAGCCCGCCCCGCGCCAGTTGTTGGCCCGGTTGTTCGAATAGGAGATGAAGGCCCGCACCCCGCTGTTGCCGATCAGCCCGGTGTCAAAGCGGACAAAGCCGCGCCTTTCCTTATAGGAGCCGAGCGAGAAATCGACCAGAGCCCCGCGCTTTTTGGCCGGATCATCGAGGCTGAGCGAGAGCAGCCCGCCCGCCGTGCCGAGCACCGGCGAATCCAGATCGACCGACCCCTGCGCCAGTGCCACCTGCCGCACATTTTCCGCATCGGCAAATTGCGAGGGATAGGCATAGTAATAACCGATGTCATTCTGCGGCGCGCCTTCCATCAGCACGCCGATCTCATCCTGGCCCAGCCCGCGCATGGTCAGGCTCGAACTGGTCGAAAGGCCGTAGGGATCGCTGGAGGAGACATTCGCGCCGGGCAGCAGGTTGACCAGTTGAAAAGCGTTGAGCGTAGGGGCCTGCTTGATGATGAAATCGGCGGAAATCGCGCTGATTGCCTTGGGCGCGCTCTGTTCCGGCAGCAGACCTTCGGGGTCGGGATGGCCGATAACCCGGATGGCGGCGGGATCGGCAGCAGCAGCAGCGGGCGTTTCGGCGGCATGGCCCGCCCCCGCAAATCCGGCCACGGCCAGCGCCAGCGCGCTGCAACCCATCAAACGCATAAGGATCATTTCCGACATCATCATCTCTCGCATGCCACAGGGAGAGACAACGGACCTGCCGCGAGCCCTCCCTACGCCGGTATCAACCGGATCAGGTTCAGCGGGTCGTGGTCTGCCTGACCACCTCTCAGCCGCGCATCAGCGGCCCCCCGGGGATAGGGGTCCCCTAGGCGTTAATTGCGCCGGTGGGAAGCGCTAATGCCGCAAGCAGGCCCACTGGCGGGTTGGACGGACAGATCCTATAGCGGCGGGCATGACACAGGCACCGCGCTTTGACCGCATCGGCATTTTGGGCACAGGGCGCGTGGCGCGGGCGCTGGCGCTGGGGTTGGCGCCATGGTCGGCGCGGCCGCTGATGATCTGGGGCCGATCGCCCGATCGCGCGCGTGAACTGGGCGGCGACGCAGTGGCAGACATGGCCCGGTTGGCGCAAGGCTGCGATGTGATCGCTCTGGCCGTCTCGGACGACGCGCTCGACGGCGTGGCGGCGCAATTGGCCGCCAGGTGGCCGGAAAACGGCGCGGGTTTTGTCTTTCATGTCAGCGGGCGCTCGGGACTCTTGCCGCTCGAACCGCTGGCGCGACGCGGCGCGCGGACGGCGGCGATCCACCCGGCCATGACCTTTACCGGCGATGCAGCGGCCGAATTGCGCCGCATGGCGGGTGCGCGCTTTGCCGTCACCGCCGGGCATGGCGATGCGGCCGCCACGGCTCACCGGCTGGTGGCGGCTCTGGGCGGAGTGGCGGTCGATGTCGCCGACGCGCAGCGCCCCCTCTATCACGCCGCACTATGCCATGCGGCCAATCATCTGGTCACGCTGATGGCCGGATCCATGGCGGCGCTGGAGCGCGCAGGCGTTGCCGATGGAGCGGCGTTGTTGGCGCCGCTGGTGCGGGCCGCGCTGGAAAACAGCCTGACGATGGGGTTTGGCGCGCTCTCGGGTCCTTTGCTGCGCGCCGACAGCGCAACGATAGAAGACCATCTGGCGGCGATGGCGCGTGATTGTCCCGACTTGCTGGGCGCCTATTGCGCGATGGGATCGGCCACGCTGGACCGACTGGAGCAGGGCGGCAAGGCATTACAGCCCGCCATGCGCGGCCTGCTGGACAGAGGCGCGCCCGGAATGGCAGCGCATGACAAAGTAAATGGCGGAAAAATATAAAATTAAGAACACCTCCTTCCTCAATTAAACAAATTGATGTTTTACTTTTTATTAATATTAATTCTCTTCGGAGTTTCTATTTTTCAATATTCCGCAATTGCCGAATCCCCGCCCTCCTGATAAGAATCGACCTTGATTTCAGGAGGGACGTATGGCGGTTACGTTTTTTGATCCCGGCGCCGGAAATTACTTTGCGCATAAGCACCTATATATCGTCGACAATCCATTGTCGGTTTCCCAGCTGATTGACGAAGGCGTCAAGGTCCTCGATGAGCGCCGCACCGCCGCCAATCAGCGCAAGCGAGGCAAGCGCAATGGTCTTGTCCCCATCTATGGCGGCAGCACCAAACCCGAAGAGAACTCGATCATCGTTATGGCGCAGGGCGGATTTATGGCTCTCGAGGTTGCCGCAACACAGGCCGCATCAGGTCTTCGGCCCGGACAGACGCAACTGTTCTGGTTCAAGATCAGCAATGCCGCGCTGGTCGAGGCCACCATCAACGGAGGCGCTCGCGCCTCTTCAACCGGCTATGTCGAATTGCGGGCGGGGGTTGACGGCAACGGCGTCTATGTCGATCACTTCAACGACACATGCGACATGCGCTGGCTGCCCGTGCGCCGCAACGCCACCGACGAGTTGCGCTCGATGGCTTTCCGCACCACCGAAGGCGAATTGCAACAGGCGATCAACCGGTTGGGCAAAAAGGCTTTCCATACGACCGCGAGCGAATTGCAACAGGCGATCACCCGGTTGCGTCATGTCCCGCCGCCGGGCGTCCGGCTGCCACCGGCCATTGTGTATGGCGTTCCGGGGCTTGATCTGGGTTTTCTGGACGAGTGAGCGGCTTGATGGCCTGTCCCTGGCCTATAACCATTTGCGCCATTTGAACCAGAGATACGGGATAAGCGTCGTCACCAGACACAGGGCCAAGGCCATCGGATAGCCCCAGGTCCATGACAATTCAGGCATATTTTTAAAATTCATGCCATAAATCCCGACGATCAGCACCGGCGGGATGCCCACCACCGAGGCCACCGTCAGAACCTTGACCACATCGTTCTGCTCGATGCTGATCAGACTGTTGGCCGCGTCCTGCAAAAACTGGGTGCGGGCAGAGATGCTGGTCTCGAATTCGTCAAGCGAGGCAATGTCGTGAATGACTGACTGGAGGCGGGCTGCAAGGCCTTCATCGAGATGCTCCTTGCAACGATCGGCCACAAACGAGGCCATCCGCCCGATGCTGAGAAACATATAGCGCACCCGCGAGGCGCGGTCATAGGCCCGCCCCAGCTTTATGATCGAATGACGCAGGATCGCCGTTTCCCGGCTGAGCCCGCGCGAATCAAGGTCTGTGTAAAACACCGTGCGCGAGACCGAGGCGATCATTTCGGAAGCATGCTCAAGCTGATCGGCGGCGCGGTCCACCAATTCCTCCAGCACGCGCACAAGAACCCCCGCCGGGCTGGCCTCGGCGCGCGATTTCAGCGCCTCGGCCACGCTGTCAAACGCCTTGATGCGCGAAAAATGGATGGTCACCAGCACATCCCTGGTCAGGATGAAACCCGCCGGTGCCATGACCCAGCGCTCCCCCTGCGACGGGGCCATCAGGGGGGCGCTCATGTTCAGGACACCCTCATGGACGCGCAATCGGCTCGAACTCTCGATCTCCTGCAACGCCTCCAAGGTGGGGACGGTGATGCCATAGCGTTCTTCGACCTCGCGGCATTCGGCCTCGTCGGGTTCGCAAAGATCGATCCATACCCCGCCAATGCCTTCAACCGCTTCGCTCATGATGGTCTTCATCGGGGGCCTTCGTCCTGACATGCCTTTGCGAAATCAACGTTCTCCTTGCCCAATGGCTCCACGCATCGCAACAAACATATCGGGCAGGGCGCCTTTAGCCCCCTTTGAAGGCCACCAACCGCACGCCAAAGGGTTCAAGCGTGGGATCAAGCCCGCCTGCCGCACCGCCGCTATGGCTGGTCATCAGTGTCGCGCCCATGTCCGGCGCCTTGCCCGCCCAACCGCTGATGGCGGGCGTCTGGGGCTGGTCGCTCATGTTGAGCAGGACCAGCACGCCATGGCCGCCCGCATCGCGGCGGGCATAGGCCAGCACCTTGGCATTGCCCGATTCCAGCGGAACATAGGCCCCGTCGCGCATCGCCGCATTGGTCTTGCGCAGTTCCAGCAGGCGGGCATACCAGTGAAACAGCGATCCGGCATCGGCGCGCTGCGCCGCCGCATTCACCTTGGCGGCCGAACGCCCCACCGGCAGCCATGGCTCACCGCTGGTAAAACCTGCGCCCTTGCCCGCGCTCCATTGCATGGGCGAGCGTTCGGGGTCGCGGTTGTCGGCCACCTTGCGCTTGGGGCCCAGGGGAATGTCGCGCAGTTCATCGGGCGACAGATCAGGCATGCCGATCTCTTCGCCATAATACATCAGCGCCGTGCCGCGCAGCGTCAGCGTCATGGCCGCGGTGATGCGAGCGATCTGGTCATTATGCAGACCATCGCCAAAGCGGGACCATTGGCGCGGGGTGTCATGGTTGCTGAAATGGAAAACCGGGGGAAAGCCGTCGAGTTTCAGTTCCGCCTCGTCAATGCGCGCCTTGAAGGTCGCCGCATCAAGGCTCGTCACATCCTTGTAAAGGAAATCCATCGGCAGGTTGATCTCGTCGCCCTTGGCGCCATAGACCCGGCGCAGATCGTCGATCGAGGAAATCGCGTTTTCGCCCAGCAGGACCCGGTCGCCGGGGAAGCTGTCCACCACCTTGCGCAGGCCCCGCAAAGCTTCGCGCGTGGCGGGCAGATTGCTGTTATAGGGTTTGAGACCAACCGAGGGGCCAGACTTCACATCGGGATCATTGGGCCAGTTGGTGTCCTCGAACAGATAAGGCGTGGCATCAAGGCGAAACCCGGCGGCACCGTGGCTCAGCCAGAAACGCGCCACATCATGCATCGCCTTTTGCAGCCCCGGATTGGCCCAGTTGAGGTCGGGCTGTTCCTTCAAAAAGACGTGATAGTAATATTGGCCGGTCGGCTTGTCATATTCCCACGTCGATCCGCCAAAGATCGATTCCCAATTGGTGGGCGGCCCGCCGTTGGGGGCGGGATCGTGCCAGACATACCAGTCGCGCTTGGGATTGTTGCGGGAAGACCGCGATTCCTTGAACCACGGATGCTGATCCGAGGAATGGTTGAGCACCAGATCGACCATCACGCGGATGCCGCGCTTGCGCGCCTCACTGGTCAACCGGTCCCAGTCGGCCATCGTGCCATATTCGCGCGCCACGGCGGTGTAATCGGCCACGTCATAGCCAAAGTCGGCATTGGGCGAAGGATAGAAGGGCGTGAGCCAGATGGCGTCGATGCCCAGCGCCTTGAGATAATCGAGCCGCTGGGTCACGCCGTTGAGGTCGCCGATGCCATCGCCGTTGCTGTCCTGAAAACTGCGCGGATAGATCTCGTAAATCACCGCATGGGTCCACCAAGGCTGGACCTTTGCAGGGGCCGGGGCCGGGGCCGCCGCGCTGGCCGAAACCGAACCGCCCATTGCGGCCAATGCCATGCCCAGCGCCGCCTTGAGCGCCAATTTGCCAATACTGGAGGTTTTCATGCTGCCACCTTTTTCATTTGGGCCAATGCATCGCCATGCGGGGGGAAATTGAGACTGCATCCGTCAAGAAACCGCGCCAGATCGCGCGAAAGGTAAAAATCGACATCCTCGCGCTGGGCCGGGGCCAGAGGCGGGAAAGCGCCATATCCGGCCAGCAGGCAATGCCATGAAGCGCTGGAAAAATGGCTAAGCTCGGGCTGTTGAGCCAGCAGGCCCGCCAGATCGCCCCGGCGAAACCATGTGTCGAGAATGCGCAGCAGCGGATCGGAAAGATCATCATTGTCGCGATTGGCGCGCCAATAGTCGCTGTCATCGCGCGTGTTCAGCTTGTAATGCGCCACGATATAGTCGCGCACCCGCTCCACACGGTCGGTGATGACAGCGTTGAAGGCGTCGCGGTGCTGCGGGGTAAACCCGCCCCGCTCCAGATGATCCATGAACAGATCGACGGTGTTGAGCACCAGATGCAGCGCGGTGGCCTCAAGCGGTTCGATAAAACCCTGCGCCAGCCCCACGGCAAGGCAATTATGCTCCCAATGCCGCGCCAACTGGCCGGTGCGAAAGCTAAGGTGACGCGCCTCAACCGGACTGTCGAGCAGGCCGAGGGCGTTGCGCAATTCCTGCTCCGCCGCATCGGTGGACAGAAAATCCGAGCTGTAAACATAGCCGTTGCCGGTGCGGTTTGTCAGCGGGATCGACCATGCCCAGCCATGGGAAAGCGCCGTGGCGGTGGTTTCCACCGGAATGGCGGAGGCGGCGGGCGTGGGCAAAACCACGGCGGCATCATTGAAAAGATTGCCCCGAAAGCTGAGGAACGGCACGTCCAGCGCGCCGCGCATCAACAAGGCGGCAAAGCCGGAGCAATCGACGAAATAATCCGCCTCGATCCGTTCTGCGCGATCCGTCATGACGGCGGCAATCGCGCCGCCTTGGTCGCGGATGGTTTCCAGCACGCGCCCCTCGCGATGCACCACGGCGCGCGCGACGGCATGATCGCGCAGGAATTGGCCCAGCAAGGCTGCGTCGAAATGATAGCCATATTCCATGCGAAACGGGAAATGATCCGGCGCGAGCGGCGCCAGCCCCCGCGCGGCCAGCACCCCGCCCAGCAGAAAATCGCCCGGCGCGGTCGGCACATCCAGCCCCAGCCGCCGATTGGCACAATTGAGAGTAAAGGCCTCTTCGGTATGCAGATCAAGCTGGGTCAGGAAAGGATGGCTGTATTGTGCCACGCCAGAGGCCGGGCTCCAGCCGGAAAAGCGGATGCTGGTTTTATAGGTCGCGCAACAGGCGGGCATCCAATCGGCCTCGGCAAGGCGCAGCACTTCAAAAAACCGCTTGAGCGCGGGGGTTGATCCTTCGCCGACGCCGATAGTGGCGATATCAGGCGCCTCGACCAGCGTGATCTGCGCACCCCGCCCGCCCCAGCGATGCGCCAGCAGGTTGGCCGTGATCCAGCCCGCCGTGCCCCCGCCGATGATGGCGATGCGCAGGCTCATGCCGGTTGGCCCACAAGGCGTTGCAGATAATTGTCATGGCTGGGCAATTGCTCGAGCGGGCGGGCTTTCAATTGCGCCAGTTGGGCCAATTGCCGACGCAATTGCTCATCGGATGGGCCATCGGCCAGCGGGTGATAATCCGCAGGCAAAATGCCCTGCCCCATCAGCACCTGCGCCCATGACGGCTCCATGAAGATGTCATACTGGTCCTGAACCAGCGTGCCGTTTGCGGCAAACAACGCGATCTTGCGCGCCAGTCTTTCGGGCACCTCCATCTGGCGCAGATCCCGCCAGAAGGCGGAATCGCGCCACTGGTTCGCGTGGTAATGCAGGATGATGAAGTCGCGGATCAGTTCCATCTCCGCCTGCGACTGCCGGTTGTATTCACCCGTCAGGTCGGCCGTGATCCCGTCGTGGGGAAACAGATGGAGCAGGCGTGTGATCGCCGATTGGATCAGATAGATGCTGGTGGATTCGAGCGGTTCGAGAAACCCGCTCGACAGGCCGATGGCCACGACATTGCGGTTCCATTGGCGGCGCGCGCGGCCGGTGCGGAAATGGATGATGCGCGGCTCGTCCAGCGCGGGCGTTTCCAGATGGCCAAGCAACGTATGCGCGGCCTCATCGTCGCTGCAAAAGCGGCTGGAATAGACAAGGCCGTTGCCGTTGCGATGCTGAAGGGGGATCTGCCATTGCCACCCCGCGCCATGGGCAATCGAGCGCGTAAAGGGCAAGGTTTGCGCATGGCGCCGCGAAGGCACCGCCATGGCGCGGTCGCAGGGCAGCCAATGGCTCCAATCCTCATAGCCCGTGCCCAATTGCTGCTGGATCAACACCCCTCGCCCGCCCGAGCAGTCGATGAACAGATCGCCCGCCACCTGGCGCCCGTCGGCCAGCACCAGCGCCATGATGTCGCCCACGCCTGCGGCGCGCTGAACATCGCGGACCATGCCTTCGGTCCGCACCACGCCCAGACGCTCGGAATAGCGGCGCAGGAATTGGCCATAGAGGCCGGAATCGAAGTGATAGGCATAGGGCATGTCCCAGATGGGATCATTGCCGGTGGTGGGCGCGAATTTGCCGTCTCGCGCGCACAGGTAATTGAGGTCGAAATCCCAATAACTGCCCTCGATGCCCAACTGGCGCGCGCGGGTCCAGATGTGGTGAAATGAGCAGAAGGGCAGATTGCGCCCCGCCGTGCCGAAGGTGTGATAATAGCTCTCGCCAATCGCACCCCAGTTTTCAAAGCGGATGGCCAGCTTGATCGTGGCCTTGGTCTCGCGCAGGAATTCGGCCTCATCGATTCCCAGCACGGCGTTGACCTGCTGGATCGGCGGGATGGTTGCCTCGCCCACGCCGATGATGCCGATATCCTCGGATTCGACCAGTTCGACGGCAATGGCCCGTTCCGGCCGCGCCCCGCCCAGCACCTTGGCCAGCAGGGCCGCTGTCATCCAGCCGGCGGTGCCGCCTCCCAGAATGACCACCTTGCGGATCGGTCGGGTCACGTTGGCATCCTCTTTTGTTGTGGTCATCGGCGTCCTCCCCGCCCGTTGGGGCAGGCGGGGAGGACTATCACGAACAGGTTCCGTTCAGAACGGTCCCCGCTCAGAAGAACGAGTAGGTCAGGTTCAGCAGGAAGTTGCGCCCGAAGGTTTCCACACGGGTGACAAGGCCGCTGGCCGTGTCGGTATAGACATCCTTCTGGTTGGTCAGGTTCTGCGCCTGGGCCGAGATGCGCAGGCCCTTGAGATAGGCGATGTTGGTCCGCTTGAAATCAAAGCCGATCTGGGCATCGACCAGCGTCTGTGCCGCGCGGTTAACCGGCGAGATCGTGTTCGACCCACCCCGATCCTCCGAGAGCCATTTCGACCGGTTGTTGAGCGAAGCACGCGCCGAGAAGCCGCCCTTTTCAAAGAAGCCGGTGATCTGGAACACCCGCTTGGACAGGCCGGGGACATCGGTGCCGTCCTTCAGCCCGCCATCGGTGAAAGCCGCGCCGCCCACGATGCCAAAACCATCCAGCGCGCGGACAAAGCGACCAAAGGGCAGGCTGGCCTGAATTTCAATGCCCTTGACCTGACCCTTCAACCCGCCGGTATAGGTGGTGTTGAGCCCCTTGAACGTGGCAGGCGTATAGATGGTCGAGCCATCGCTGCTGACCGCCTGATGATAGCCGGGGATATAGAACTGGGTATAATCGCGCACCGTGGTGGTGGCCACGTTCCAGTTGACCAGATCCTTGTAATAGGCCGAGATCGAGATGAACCCGTCGCGGGCAAAGTAATATTCGTAGGACGCGTCGAACTGGTTGGCTTCATAGGGGCGCAACTGGGCATTGCCCGATGTCGAAACCCATGGGCCAAGCCCCGGATCGGTGTTGGTCACATTGGCCACATTGTTGCGGAATTTGACCGAGGAGCCGGGGTTGAGATAGTCGATGCGCGGGCGGCTAATGACCTTGGAAGCGGCAAAGCGGACGGTATGGCCGCTGCCCAGATCAAAGTTCAGGTTCACACTGGGCAGAACGCGGGCGTAATTGGCCCCGCCGCTGACCGGGGTGGCGTTGACGAGCTGGTTTGCACCGACCAACGAGTTGAAGCCCGATGCGCGCTGGTTGGTGATGACGCCTTGCAGACCGGCGTTGCCGAACATGCGGATGCCGCCGAATTCCTTCTCGAAATCAGCCTTGATGAAGGGCTGCCAGACCTTTTCGCGGATCGTATAGGTGTCGCCCATACGGTCGGGCTCAAGGCTGGCCGCATCATAGCGGGTGTAGAAATTGCTGTTGATCAGCCCCAGCGCATCATAGGCCACCACATTGCCCAGCCCCACCCAGTTCAGATCCGCGACGCCGCGCCGCGCCGAGGTGGGAATGGCGCCGTCCAGCGGATAGGTGCTGGCGGTCAGGAAGTAGCCCTGATTGACCTTCGATTTCTTGTGATCGGAATAGCGCACACCCAGATTGACATGCTTGATGAGCGAATCCTCAAAGTCCTTCTGCACCGCAAAGCGCAGGGAATCGAGATTTTCATCAAAGATCGCGGTATTGAGGAAGCCGTCCTGCGCCTGCGCAAAACCGATAGGCTGGCCGCCCGCGCCGATCACGGCGGTCTGGTTCAGCGCCGTGATCGGCGAAAGGCTGCCGCCCCACGACTGCGGCCCGGCAAGGCGGACGGTGTTGTAATTGTCATAGGCCTGCGCATTGTTCGAGAAGGTCAGGCCATTGTCACCATAATTATAGGTGCGGATATTGTTTGGCCCCTGCGTGGTCAGGCCCGCGCGGCCAAGGCCCGCATAGCTCTCGGCCCGCGTGTCGCGCTTGGTGCTTTCCGAATGGGCAACATCCAGCGAGAGATGCAGGTCGGAGGCCGGGTCATATTTCAGATTGCCGCCAAAGCTCTTGAGCTTGCCCCGCTTGTCCAGCGGATCGGTGCGCAGGACCGAGTTGAAACCGGTGGTGCGCGCCGAGGTAATGGCGCTGGCGTTGGCCGAGAGGACCGTGCTGCCGTCCGAGGCGATCGGCAGGGCCTCGACAAAGCCGCGCGAGATGCCCTGATCGGAGAAATTGATGTAGAGCGCATCGACCATCGCGGTGAAATTTTCCGCAGGCTTGAATTCGATCACGCCCGCCAGCGTGTCGCGCTTGAGCAGGCGCGAGCGCGAGGAAATGTCGATACCGGCGGGCGCATATTTACCCGCATTCGCGCCTGATGAAACCGCGCCCTTGTCATAGCCCCAGACGCTGAAATACTGGTCCTGCGTGGGCGAGGAGGTGGTGGCCGCCGTCAGCGCGATGCCGATCGTGTCATTGGCGAACTTGTCGCTGAAGGAAAGGGCGACGCGATAGCCCTGATCCTTGAAATCGGGGTTCTTCGACTTCTGCCCGTTCTGTTCAAACGTGCCGTTCACCACCAGCGTGCGCTTGTGTTCGAGCGGGTGGATCGTGCGCATGTCCACCGTGCCGCCCACGCCCATCGCGGTCAGGTCGGCATTGGGCGTCTTGTACACCACGGCGGTATCGATGATTTCGGACGGATAGAGGTCATATTCGACGCCGCGATTGTCGCCGATGCCGATCAATTCGCGCCCATTCATCGTGGTGCCCACGAAATCCTCGCGGAAACCGCGCACCGAAATGCCGCTGACGCGCCCGGCGCGGCGTTCACCGGCAAGACCTGCCAGACGGCCCAGCGAATCCGCCACGCTTGATTGCGGCAATTTGCCGATGTCTTCGGACGAGAGCGCCTCGATCACGCCGGCGCTCTTTTGCTTGACCGCCTGCGCCCGCTCAAGGCTGGCACGCATGCCGGTGACGACGATGTCGGCGGTAGCGGGCTGGGCGGCGGACTGGGCGGCGGGTTGCGCTGCCGTCTGGGCCGATGCTGTGCCGTGGCTCATCAACGCGATGATCGCTGTCGAGCAGGCAAGACTCTTCTGTGACTTCATGAGATTGGTTCCCTCCCTGGACGCGTCTGGCAGATCGCATTCTGGCCGCCAGCCTTCGTTCTGCGTGCATATTGAGATTTCACGCAATCGGTTGCAATAGGGCGCCGCGCCGTTTGCATATGCAAATTTTGCGCACCCTGTCGGCCCCGCCAACATCGAGGCATAAGCACGCGATGAACAAAGTTTCGCTCCTCTCGTCCTCTGTGCGTCAACAATCGCTCCAAGCGGTTGCTCTGTTGGTATTTCTCGTCATGGGCCTGTCGGGAGCGATGGGCCCCACCCTGATTCCTGCGATTCGCGTCGTCTTTGGTCTGGGGCTTTCCTCGGCGATGACGGTGCAATGGATCCCGCTCGTGGTCAGCGGCCTTTCCTCGCTGATTCTTGCCCAATTGCTGCACCGCTTTGGGGCAAAAGCCATGGTGCTGGGCGGGTTGGGTCTGATGACTGTGGGCTGTCTTCAGGTGCGGCTGGCGATCCTTGCTCCCTTTGGCCTTGATGCGCGTTATGGGCTGATGCTGCTCGCTCTGGCGGTGATTGCGCTGGGTACGTCGGTAATTCAGGTCGCCGCCAATCTGCTGGTCGTGCAATTGGGGCATGCGCGCACCGCTTCGGCGCGGCTGACCTTGGCGCAGAGTTTCAATTCGCTGGGCGTGCTGGTGGGGGTATCGCTGGGCACCACTTTCGCGCTTGGCGCCAAGACGACGACGGCCCCCACCATGGCCCTGGGCATCGGTCAGGCGTTTGGCTGGTCCGGCGCGATCAATGCGGCGGTGCTGGCGGCCGCGGCCATGGTGGCAGCCGGTGCATGGGGCGTATCGCGCACCAGCCAAGCGGGTCAGGCCCCGATCCGCGCCGCGCTGGGCTCCGGCTGGGCCTTGGCGGGGGCGGGCGGCATTGCCCTCTATGTCGGCGCCGAGGGCTCTATCGGCAGCATCCTCATCCCGTTCCTGCATCAAAAATCGGTGCTCAATCTGACGCTTGAGCAGGCCGGGCATTATCTGGGCTGGTTTTACTGGGGCGGCGCGCTGGCCGGGCGATTGGCGGGCACATGGCTGCTCCATCGCGGCGCTCCGGCCAAATGGCTGGGCATGGCGGCGCTTGGTGCAGTGATCGCCAGCGCTTTGGCCGCACTTGGTTCCGGGCCGGTGGCGGGCTACGCCGCGCTGACCATCGGCCTGTTCAACGCGATCATGTTTCCCGTCATCTTTTCCATCACGGTCGAGCGGTCCGCCGCGCCATCGGCGGCGGTATCGGGCCTGCTCAGCACCGCGATTGCCGGGGGCGCGATCCTCTCGGCGCTGGTCGGCTGGACCGGGGAGCATTTCGGCTTTGCCGTCTGCTTTCTGGTTCCCATGCTGGCCTATGGCCTGATCGCTCTGTTTGCCGGCTTTGGCGCACTCCTCCCCTCGGTTGACAAGGCACCGCAGGATTCGCGGATGACCAGTTCGGTCGGCAATCTTTCCGAGCGGACCTGATAGCCCGCCATCATCCGCAGCAGTTTGGAAACCAGCAGATGACCGGCAAGGATCGTGTCCTGACGGATGGTGGTCAATTGGGGATGCGCCAGACGGGCGGCCTCGCTGTCGTCATAGCCCACGATGGCCACATCATCGGGCACCCGCCGCCCGCGTTCATGCAGCGCCCGCATGGCCCCGACCGCCACCAGATCGGATGAGGCGACAATCGCGTCAAAGGCCACCTGCTGATCGAGCAGGGCATGGACCGCTTCGGCGCCCGCCTGCATGCCCGAGGGCGCGTGGCGCAGCACGGCAAGGTCGGCAGGCAGACCTGCTGCGGCCAGCGCGCTGCGAAAGCCCGCCAGCCTTTCCGACAATTGCGCCTGCCGGGTCTGGGCCGTGGTGATGGGCGCGGCCTGTCCGATAAAGGCAATCCGCCTGCGACCCTGCTTTATCAGATGGCTGGTCGCCAGCGCGCCGCCCTCGGCATTGTTGCTGCCCACCGAGCAGTAGAGTTGATCGGGCGTTTCCACGCCCCAGACGACAAAGGGCCTCGTGCCCGCCGCCATCAGGTTCAGCCCGGCGTGAAACTGCGACTGGCCCAAAAAGATGATGCCGTCATAGGGATGCGTGGCCATGAAGCGGGCCAGCGAGGCGTCGTCATAGGGCGCCTGAGCCGACACCGAGAAATCCAGCCCGTGATCACGCATCGCCGCTCCGATCCCGCCCAGCAAATTCATCTCGAAGGAATTGGCGAGGCGGCTGCCGCTGGGCAGGGCAACAGGCATGACCGCACAGATCGAGCCGCTGCGTTTGGGGCGGCGGGCGCGGGCCTTGGCTTTGTCCTTGGCCCCATGGCGCATGGGATAGCCCATATCGCGGGCCATGGCGGTCACGCGGGCCTTGGTTTCGGGCGTGATCGCGGGGTGATCGTCGAGCACGCGCGAAACAGTGGCAACCGACACTCCCGCGGCCTGCGCCACATCGATCAGGCGCGGTTTGCGCCCGGCATCACCGGCCATCGTGGACCGCGCAGCAATCCATGCCACCTCCCCCTGTTTTGCCCCGTTGTTTAGCACCGGACGCGCCCGTTTGCCATATTGCGCGGCCCCGCCTCCACAGGCTTGTCCGCGATCCCGGCCCATGACCAAGCGGACAGTTTGACGCTTCGCGCCGCTCTCGCTAACGGGTGGGCGATGATCGCCCTGCTCTCCCCGGCCAAGACGCTTGATTTCGAGCGCGCCCTGCCACCGCTTGCCGTTTCGACCCCGCATTTTGCGCAGGAAGCGCTCGATCTGGCCCGCTCGGCCGCCGATTTGAGCGCCGAGCAATTGGGCAAGCTGATGCATATTTCGCCCAAGCTGGCGCAATTGAACGTCGAACGCTTCAACAATTTCGCCGATCAGCCCGAACGGCAAGCGCTCTTTGCCTTTGCCGGCGATGTCTATACCGGCTTTGAGGTCCATACGCTGGATGAGGCCGCAGTCACCTTTGCGCAGGATCATGTGCGGCTGCTCTCCGGGCTTTATGGCCTGCTGCGCCCACTCGACACGATCCGGCCCTATCGTCTTGAAATGGGCACGCGCTGGGCCCCGCCCCGGCCAAACGGGCCAAAGAAGCTGACGGACTGGTGGGGCGACCGCATCGCCAACCATTTGCGCGCGCAGGTGGATGAGGAAGGCTCGGGCGTGGTCCTCAATCTGGCCAGTCAGGAATATTTCGCGTCCGTTGCCGGGCAATTGCCGGGCCTGCGCGTGGTCGAGGTGGAGTTTCGCGAAAGCGGCCCCGACGGACCGCGCTTCATCAGCTTTCACGCCAAGCGGGCGCGGGGCATGATGGCGCGCTGGATGTGCGAACATCACATCACCGATATTGACGCCATGCGCGGCTTTGACAGTGACGGCTATCGCTTTGATGCAGGCAAAAGCGATGCCGACCGCTGGCGGTTTATCCGCGCATGAGCGGGAACAGCGCCGTCATCATCGGGGCGTCGGGCGGGATCGGCCATGCGTTTGAAACGGCGCTGATCGAGGAAGGCGCTTTCGAGGTCGTGCATGGCTTTGCCCGCTCGCGCACCGGCGCGCAGCATATCGACCTGATGGACGAAGGCAGCATCGCGGCGGCCGCCGCCCATGTCACCAATGGGCCGCCACCAACGCTGGTTATCGTGGCCACCGGGTTGCTCCACGATGGCACACGCGGACCGGAAAAGGCGCTGCGCGATCTTGATCCGGCGTGGCTGGCGCGGGTGCATGCGGTCAATGCCATCGGTCCGGTCATGGTGGCCAAGCATTTCCTACCGCTGATGCCTAGGCCCGGGCGGGCGGTCTTTGCCGCGCTTTCGGCGCGGGTGGGATCGATTTCGGACAATCGGCTGGGTGGATGGCATGGCTATCGCGCCTCCAAGGCGGCGCTCAACATGCTGGTGCGCAATCTGGCCATCGAGGAAAAGCGGCGCAACGACCGTTCGATTGTGGTCGCTCTGCATCCCGGCACAGTGGACACCGGCCTGTCCCGCCCGTTTCAGGGCAATGTCGCGGCCGGTAAGCTGTTTGATGCCGAGCGGGCGGCGCTGCAACTGCTTGACGTGATCGAAGGGCTCAAGCCCCATGACAGCGGCAAACTGTTTGATTTCGAGGGGCTGGAAATCCCGTTCTGAGGCCGATCACAGGCTTACGCGACGAGGATCAGCCGGATATCATTCACATTGGTCAGTGTCGGCCCCGTGATCAACAGATCGTCCAGCGCGGCAAAGTAGCTGTAACTGTCATGGCGGGCGAGGAAATCGGCCCCGTTCAAGGCCTGATCCGCCCCTCGGGTCAATGTATCGGGGGCGATGATGGCCCCTGCCGCATCCTCGCTGCCGTCTATCCCGTCGCTGTCGGCGGCCAGCGCCCAGATGCCGGGCGCGCCCTGCAAGGACAGCGCCAGCGACAGGGCCAATTCGGTGTTGCGGCCTCCCTTGCCAAAAGAGCCCCCAGCCAAGGTCACAGATGCCTCGCCGCCGGAAAGCAGAAGGGCAGGCGCCGCCACGGGTTGCCCCCATTGGCGCACCGACAGGGCGATGCCCGCCATGACCCGCCCCAATTCCCGCGCCTCCGCCTCAATCGCATCGCCCAGCAGCAGCGGCGTCAAACCAAGCTCTCGCGCCTTGTCCGCCGCCGCGATCAAGGCCTGCTGGGGCGAGGCGATGATCCGATATTCCCCCGCCGCCGTACAGGCCGGAGCCACTAGCATAGCGCGCCGCACCGCATTGGGCACGGGCAGGCCGTAGCGCTCGATAATGGCCAGCGCATCCTGGGCCGTTGTGCCGTCGGCCAGCGTCGGCCCGGAAGCAATTGCGGCGGGATCATCCCCCGGAATATCACTGATCAGCAAGGTATAGACCCGCGCAGGTGCCGCCGCCGCCGCCAGCCTGCCACCCTTCACGCGCGAAAGGTGGCGGCGCACCAGATTGATCTCGCCGATCCCCGCGCCCGATTCCAGCAAGGCGCGGCCCAGCGCCCGGAGATCGTCCAACTCCATGCCGTCAACCGGCCACTCCATACAGGCCGAACCGCCCCCCGACACCAGCGCAATGACCAGATCATCCGGCCCCAGCCCGGCCACCGCCGACATCACCCGCCGGGCCGCCATCACGCTGTTGGCATCGGGCACCGGATGGCCTGCCTCGACAATTTCGATGCGCCCCGCCGCAACGGCATGGCCATAGCGGGTTGCCACCACACCCGAGACCGGCACCTGCGGCCCCCATGCCTCGTGCAATGCCCGGTCCAGCGCCGCCGCCATCGCGGCCGAAGCCTTGCCCGCGCCCACCACCACGCAGCGCCCGCGCGGCGGCGGAGGGATATGTCCCCGCATCGCCGGGCCGGGCAGCGCCGCTTCAATCGCTGCGGCATGGACGGCGCGCAGGATCGCCCGCGCCTCGGCATCGTTCAGGTTCAATCTTTCAGACATCGGCCTTTAATGGCAGCAATTGACGCGCCCGTCATGCATTGCTTGCGCAAGGGCATGGCTGGTCTTGCCCGGGGCAAAGCTCCCATGGCCGCTTGAATTGACGGCGCGATAGGATTAAATCCTATTGCCAACCGAGGAATTTTGACCATGCGCACCACTCAGCAATTCAGCGTCACGCTTCCGCTCGAAATGGCGGCCCAGGTGCGGGCCAAGGTCGCCTCGGGCGAATATGCCAGCGAGAGCGAGGTCATCCGCGATGGCCTGCGCGCGCTTCAGGCCCGCGACAAGGCGATGGAGGCATGGCTGCGCCATGATGTGGCACCTGCATTTGACGCGCTCGCGGCCACGCCTGCCCGCGCCAGATCGGCGAGCGAGGTCAGGGCCGCGCTGGCAGACGAACATGCCAGAACGACGGGCAAGCCGCGTTGAAGCATGACCTATGACGTTGTTTTCGCGCCCGAGGCGGAAGCGCGGCTGATCGCCCTGTACCGCTATATCGCACAGGAAGCATCGCCCGACATCGCCGAAAGCTATACCAGCGCGATTGTCGAATTTTGCGAAGGGCTGCAAGCTTTTCCCCATCGCGGCACCCCGCGCGACGACATCCGCCCCGGCCTGCGCACCATCCCTTTCCGCCGCCGCGTCACTATCGCCTATGCCGTTGGCGACAGCCGCGTTTCGATTGTCGGCCTGCATTATGGCGGACAGGATATTTCCGCAGCATGGATGGACGAACCGGGACAGTGACAGAGCCTGTTGCTCTTGCGCAATCAGCATGAAATCATGCCGATAATGGATTGGTTCACCCATGATTGAGGAGCTAATCATGCGTGCCCCGCCGCCGGTCCGGCAAAAGGTGGAAACATAAAAAAGGGAGACGCCGCAATGCCCCAGGCTCCAAACATCAGGCTTTGGGCGATTCCGCTCGGTGCCCTGTGCTTTGGCCTTTCCACCCCGGCCATGGCCGCGCCCTATTCGCTCGCCGCCGACCCGGCCCGGCGCTGCCTCGATCTGGCGCCCGTCTCGATACCCGCCGCCCGGCTGGGCGAACCCTCCGCCGGGGCAAAGGTGGTGAGCGCGCAATACCACCGGGCGGGCGAGATCAAGCTGCAAGGTCTGGACGGCAGCGCGACATTCCAGACCCCGGATTATTGCGAAGTGCGGATCGATATCCTGCCGCTTGATCCCAAAGCGCCGCCGATCCATTCGCAGGTCAATCTGCCCTTTCCATGGAACGGCAAGAAGCTGCAATTTGGTGGCAGCGGCTATAACGGATTTCTCCAGACCGGGGTCCAGCCCAGCCGCAATGCCCCGATCCATGCGCAATTGCCGCTCAATCGCGGCTACATGACGGCGGGCACCGATTCCGGCCACCAGATCACCATCTCGGGCGGGGGCGACCAACGCGGCAGCGGGGCCTCGGCGGGTTCGGCCGGTGATGATCCGCGCGCCGCCTCGGCCCGCCAATATGCCTTTGCCGCCAATGACGAGGCGCTGCGCAATTTCGGCTATGCGGCGTATAAAAAGACGCATGATGCCGCTGTCGCGCTGGGCTTCATGTTCTATGGCCGCAAACCCTCGCGCAGCTATTACCTGGGCGGATCAGAGGGCGGGCGCGAGGCCATGACCATGGCCCAGCGCTATCCCGGCGATTATGACGGGATCATCGCCATCGACCCGGTGATGAACTGGACCGGATTGCAGACGTTCAGCAACCATATCGGCGGGCAATTGCAGGCGGTGCCCGATGGCTGGCTGGGGGCCAAGACGGGCCTGTTGGCGCAGATCGTGCGCGACACATGCGACAGCGCCGACGGGATTGCCGACAAGGTTATCAGCGCGCCCACGGCCTGTCTTGCCCCGGCCGCCAAGGCGCTGGCCAGCCATCGCTGCCCAACGGGCCGCGACGAAGGCCCCGCCTGCTTTTCCGATGCCCAGTTGGCCGTTTTACGCGCGGCCCATCGCGGCTATGATTTCCCCTTCCCGCTGGCCAATGGCGTGACGCATTATGCCGGTTATCTGCCCGGCAGCGAGGACCTGCCCGGCGCATGGTCGAAATGGGAGGCTGGCACAACAAAGCCCACCGCCGCCAATCCCGATGATCCCTCGGTCAGCCGCCTCTATCAGTTGGGCAGCGTCTATGTGCGCCATTTCATTGCCCTCGACGCAGGCTTCAACACGTTGACCTATGATCCGCGCCAGTTCCAAAAGCGGGTGCTGGAAGTCTCGCGGATCATGGACGCCACGAACCCGGACCTGCGCGCCTTTCACGCGCGGGGCGGCAAGCTGATCCTGCGCGAGGATCTGGCCGATTCGGGTCAGGGACCGTTCAATTCGCTGCAATATCGCGACGCCGTGGCGCGCCTGATGGGGCAAAAGACCACCGATGCGTTTTTTGCCGCCTATGTTGCCACGGGCCTGCCGCATACATCGGGGGGCATTGATCCGGGCACACCAGGAGCGCCCGCTTATGGCATTCCGGGGCGGATCGACTTGCTGGATGTTCTTGAGGATTGGGTGGAGCGCGGGCGCAAACCGGGCGCGGCGCTGATACTGACGCTGCATGACCCGGCCCAACCCGAGCGCGTGACCGCCTCGAAACCGATGTGTCGCTATGGCACCTGGCCCTTTTTCACCGGCCAACCGGGCGAGGGCGCGAATGGCAGCAAATATGAGTGCCGCCCGCGCTGATCCTTGACGAAAGGGACAGGCGCGCGATCCGGCCATTTCTATCCGGTATCAATTGATGCCGGATCAGAATGGCTCGGGCGCCCGTTTCAAATTCACGTCAATGAATAATTCCACTATACGAAATCACCTATCGGGTCATCGCTGTTGCGACCCTGCTGGCTGCGCTTGTTTGCGCGCAATCTGATCCGGCCCAAAACAAACAACAAAAATGATGGAGGTTTGCATGAGAGGGTTCATTCTGGCGTCGGCCAGTCCGCTTTGCATTGGTTTGATGCTGATGCCTCAGGCCGCATCCGCACAGGCGGGCGATGCCCCGCAGGCGGGCGCCGCCGAGGCGATTGTCGTGACCGGATCGCGCATCGCCCGCCGCGACTATGTGGCGCAAAGCCCGATCGTGACCACCAGCCGTCAGATGATCGAGAACACCGGCACGGCCACGATCGACGCCGCCCTGCTGCAAATGCCCCAGTTCCAGCCGGGCACCGGCGGCTTTACCAATTCCAGTTCGGGCGGGGCAGGCATCGGGCAATCCACGCTCAACCTGCGGGGGTTGACGGCGGTGCGCACGCTGGTCCTGCTGGACGGACGGCGGATGCAGCCAGGCAATGCCTCGAACGTGATCGACATCAACTCGCTGCCCACCTCGGCCATTTCGGGCACCGAGGTGATCACCGGCGGCGCATCGGCCACCTATGGTTCGGACGCGATTGCGGGCGTGGTCAATTTCAAGCTCTATCATCGCTTTGACGGGCTGCGCATTGATGCCCAGTCAGGCGTCAGCGAAAGGGGCGATGCGGCCTCCAAGCAGATTTCCGCCATCGCCGGCACCAAGTTTGCCGATGGCAAGGGGTCGATCATGGTGGCGGGCGAATATTCGGATCGCGGCGGCCTGACCTATCGCCAGCGCCCTTTCTCGACCCCCTCGGGTTCGTATAATGCCACCTTGCCCAACGCAGCCTATGTCGTCTCGGGCAACAACCTGCCCTCGCAGGCGGCCGTCAACGCGGTCTATGCCAATTACGGCATTCCGGCGGGCACGGTTGCGCGCACGGTCCAGCAAGGCGTCAACGGCGACGGCACGCTGTTTGTAAACAACACGGCCAACGCCTATAATTACCGCGCCGACAATGCCCCCTGCATGTATCAGTCGGGCACGCTGGTGCGCTATGACGGGCTGTGCACCAACACGCTGCAGCTTCCCCTGACGCGCTTTGCCTTTCTGGGCCGCGCCGAATATGAAGTCAGCCCCTCACTCAAACTGTTCGTTCAGGGCCAGTTTGCCCGCAGCATTTCGGTCGCGCAGGGCAGCCACCCGCAATTGGCCTCGGCCGGTTCCAGTTCTTTCACAATCCCGGTCAGCAACCCCTTCATCCCCGCCGATCTGCGCACCCTGCTGCAAAGCCGCGCCAATCCCAACGCCAGTTTTGAAATCACCAAGCGCATCGTCGATGGCGGGGTGCGCCATTACCGCGACGTGTCCGACACCTATCAGATCGTGGCCGGGGCCGAAGGGGTCATTCCGGGCATCGACTGGAACTTTGAAGTCTATGGATCGCACGGGCGGACCAGCTTTACCGACACCTCCTATGACGGCTCCTATTCGCTCTCGGCCATCCGCCAGTTGGTGAACGCCGCCGATGGCGGCGCCAGTCAATGCACCGGGGGCCTGAACCTTTTTTCCAACGCGCCGATCTCGGCCTCCTGCCTCTCCTTCATCCAGCGCCAGACGCTAAGCACGACCTCCATCGGCCAGGATGAATTGGCCGCCAACCTGACGGGCACCCTGTTCAAGCTGCCCGCAGGCGAGGTCAAGGTGGCGCTGAGCGGCAATTACCGCAGCAATACCTTTACCTCCACCCCCGACCCCCTGCTCCAGATCGGCGACATTGCCGCCGTCAACGGCATTCCCGCCATTCGCGGCAACACCAAGGTTTCCGAGGCCGCCATCGAAGTGCTCGTGCCGGTGCTTGCCGACCTGCCGCTGATCAAGGCGCTGAACCTGACCGGAGGCTATCGCTATTCGCATTACAACCTGTTTGGCGGGGTCAGCACCTACAAGCTGAGCGCGGACTGGCGCATTGCCGATCCGCTGTTGCTGCGCGGCGGCTATCAAAAGGCGGTGCGTGCGCCCAATATCGGCGAACTGTTCCTGCCTGCCTCGGCGGGCGTCGCCAATCTGGGCACGCTGGGCGATCCGTGCTCGGCCACCAGCAGCTATCGCACCGGGGCCAATGCGGCGGCGGTGCGCTCGCTCTGCATCGCCTTGGGCGTGCCGACCACGCTGATCGACAGTTTCAACGGCGCGGCGGCCATTCCGGCCACCACCCAGGGCAATATCAACCTGCGCCCGGAAAAGGCCGATTCCTATACTTTTGGCGGCGTGTTCCAGCCCACCTTTGCCGGGGCGGCCTTTCGCCGGATGAACCTGTCGGTCGACTATTACCAGATGAACATCAATCAGGCGATCGCGTCGATCGACGTGCCCACCTCCATTGCCAAATGTTTCAACTCCGACGGGTCGAACCCGACCTATGATGCCAACAACCTGTATTGCCAGAACGTGCTGCGCAATACATCGACAGGCCAGATCGCCAATTCCTATCAGGCGCTGCTGAATATCGGCGCGATCAAGACGGCGGGCATCGACGTCGCCTTTGACTGGTCGATCCCGTTCGAAGCGCTCAAGATGGGTCAAGGTTCGTTCGACGTCAATTTCACGCTGAACTATCTCGACACGTTCAAGATCCAGGCCTCGCCCAACAGCCCGTTCCAGGAGGCCGCCGGAACCATCGTGGGGCCAAGCAGCACCGGCCAGTCCTATGCCAAATGGAAATATTCCGGCACGTTCATGGCCAATCGCGGCAAGGTCAGCCTCGGTCTGCGCTGGCGGCATATCTCCTCGTTCAAGGATTCCTCGGCCATCACCAACCCGGCCACGACCGTGCCCGGCACGCCCGCCTATGATTATTTCGACATCATCGGCAGGCTGAAGGTGAACGACCGGTTCGAACTGCGCGGGGGCATCACCAACGTGGGCGACCGCAATCCTCCGGCGGTGCAGGGCACATCGGGGATGACCAACATGGGCATCTATGACGTGATCCGCCGCTCGTTCTACATCGGCCTCAAGGCAACCTTGTGATGCCACGCGGCGCTGGAGCCTTGCGCTCCAGCGCCGCCACCGCTCCCCGCCAACCCATCAGCATCGCCTATGGATGGGTCTGGCTTAATCAATGCCTCGATCAACCGACACGTCGTTAAAACGCCCCGCAACACTCTGGTCACGCAACGCGGGATCGGGCACAACGTTAGAAAAACGGAGACGGCGGACATGGCGGAGGATCACCTTGCACACTGTGGACACAGCAGGCTTGGCCAACGGGCTGCCCAACGGGGCGCAGAGCTGGTTATCGACCTGCACTGCCACCTCAATGTGGGCGCGGCGGATCAGTATATCCGCCAAGAGGTGCCCGATGCGCCCGATCCGCTGACCTTTGTTTCGGCGGCGTCGCGGGCAACCAATGCCAAATTGTTTGCCGAAATCGGCGCCAAGCTGAACGGCATCAACGAGCGCCTGCTGGACATGGACCGCCTTGGGGTTGATGTGCAGGCAATCAGCCCGTCGCCGGGACAATATTACTATTTTGCCCCGCCCGAGGTGGGACGCGAGGCCGCCCGGCTCGTCAACGACCGGATTGCGCAGGCCGCGGCCGAGCAGCCCGACCGGCTGGTGGGCATGGGCACGGTGCCGCTGCAAAATGTGGATATGGCCATTGCCGAAATGCGGCGCTGCGTCTCCGATCTTGGGCTGCGCGGCATCGAGATCGGCTCCAACGTTGCCGGGCGCGAGTTGGCCGATGAAGACCTGCGCCCGTTCTTTGCCGCGGCCGAGGAACTGGGCGTACTGGTGTTTCTGCATCCTTTGGGCTTCACCCATGGTCAACGGTTGAGCGAATATTATCTCGACAACATCATCGGCAACCCGCTGGAATCCAGCATCGCGCTGAGCCATCTGATCTTTTCCGGCGTGCTGGACGCCCATCCGGCGCTCAAACTTTGCGTGGCGCATGGTGGCGGGTTTCTGCCCGGCTATTGGGGGCGGATGGACCATGCATGGCGCGTGCGCCCCGAATGCCGCATCCATACACCCCGCCCGCCATCGGACTATCTGCGTCAGGTCTGGCTCGACACGCTGGTGTTTGACCGCAAGCAACTCGACGCCTTGATCGAGAGCCATGGCGCCGACCGGCTGTGCATGGGCACCGATTATCCCTTTGATATGGCCGAACCCGATCCGGTGCAGTTCCACAGCCACCTTGCCCCCGACATTCGCGCCAAAATCCTCGGGCGCAATGCCGCGGCCCTCCTGGGGCTGGATATCGGCCATGCGGCGAGCATCGGCGACGCAAGCAACCCATGACATGTGTTAGATGACGCGATGCGATTCGATAAACTTGACCTCAACCTGCTCGTCGCGCTCGATGCGCTGATCAGCGAGCAGAGCGTGACCGAAGCCTCACGGCGCCTGTATCTCAGCCAGCCCGCCGTGACCTCGGCGCTCAATCGCCTGCGACAGTATTTCGGCGACGATCTGCTGGTGCTCGAAGGGCGTCAGATGCGGTTGACGTATAAGGCGGAGGAACTGGCGGCCCCGGTGCGACAGGCACTGGAACTGATCCGCAGCGAGATTACCCAGCCCGGCCAATTCGACCCCAAGGAGTCATCGCGCAAATTCGTCATCATAGCCTCGGATTACATTCACACGATCCTGCTGGCCGAAGTGATCGCCCAGGCCGCCCGCGAGGCGCCCAAAGTGATGTTCGAGATCATTCGCCCCAGCACCGATGCCACCGAGCGGTTTGAGCGGGCCGAAGCCGATCTGATGCTGACCGTCGAACCCTTCTCCTTGCCCCAGCATCCCAGCGTTCCGCTCTTTCAGGACGAGCATGTGCTGATATCATGGGCGGGTTCGAGCCATGGGGAGGTGATATCGGCCGAGGAATTTCTGGCGGCGGGCCATGTGGCGGCATCATTTGGGCGCGACAGGCGGCAGGCCCTATCGGAACTCTCGCTTGAAAAGTTCCGCGAGCAGCGCCGCATCGAATTGATCGTGCCCAGTTTTTCCGCGCTGGCCCAATCGGTGGTGGGAACGGACCGTCTGGCCACCATGCATCGCAAACTGGCTGAACATGTCATGCCCTTTTATCCGATCCGCATCCATACCCTGCCCGTGCCCATCGCGCCCATTCAGCAGGTGATGAACTGGCATCGACTCCGCAGCCGGGACGCGGGAATGCAGTGGTTGAAGAATATGATCGCGGCATGCAGCGCGGATAATTTCGGAAAACCCATAAATGACGCCGATGGATAAGGCCTGGCCTTTCGATTAGACGAATGCGATCGCCGAGGCCAAATGTCTCCCATCGGGAGAACAGATATGGCAATCAAAGGTCTTCATCACATTCATCTTGCTGTTGAGGATTTATCGGGCGGCTTGGCTTTCGCCCAGGATTTCGGGCTGCACATCGCCGATGTTGGCGAAGCGCGCACCTATCTGCGCGGCCTTGGGCGCCATCCCTACCTTGTCGTTCTCGAACATGGCGCGCCCTCTTCGTTTCGCGGCCTGTCCTTCGAAGTCGACAGCCGGGATGATCTGGAAAAGGCCGTGGCCGAGCATGGCGCCAGTGCCATTCGCGACCTCACCGGTCCGGGCGGCGGGGTGGCGGTGGATCTGCTTGATCCCAATGGCTTTACGGTTTCGCTGGTTCATGGCGTGGCCGACCGCACGCCGGACGCCCTGCCCCCGTCCCTTTTGCTCAATCAGGGTTATGACAAACCCCGGATCGGCAACACTCAGGAAAAGTCGCCGTTAGGCCCGCCGCCGGTGATCCGGCTGGGGCATGTGGGCATCTATGTCCAGGACTGGCAGGCCTCCGATGCCTGGTACCGCGAGGTTCTGGGCCTGATCCCCAGCGACCTCATTCATGTCGGCAACGAAAACGTCAAAGTCGGCGGCTTCTACCGCTTGAACCGCGGCGATGAATTTGTCGATCACCATGTCGTGGGCATGTTCGGCCTGCCCGGCAAGCAAGGGCTGCACCACCTGTCGCTGGAAGTGCCCAATTCCGAAGCGCAGTTCATGGCGCACCGTTGGCTGGCCCAGCGCCAGCGCAACGAGGTCTGGGGCGTGGGCCGCCACCCGCTGGGCAGCCATGTCTTCGACGTTTGGAAAGACCCCAACGGCTTTCGTTACGAAACCTTCTCAGACACCGATTTGCTGAATGCCTCAGCGCCTGCGGGCCTGCACGCCATTCAGGAAATGGAAATGGACCTATGGAGTGACCGCGATGTCCAAATCTACTTTGCATGATCTCAAGCCGAAACCGGCCCCCCAGCCCGAAGGCATCCATGTAGCCACCGGCCTGATCAAGGGCAGCTTTGGCATCGGCACTTATCGCGCCCATGGCAAGGTGTTTGCCGGTCTGGTTCAGGCCGATGGCGGGGTCTATGATCTTTCCGCGCATTATGCCGACACGCTGGCGTTGTTCGAGGATTGGGATCGCGCGCTCGATCTGCTGGCCGATATTTCGGCCAAGGATGCCGGGACCGACCTGCGCTTTGCCGATGTCGAATGCCTGCCCCCGGTCTCGCGCCCCAATATGCTGTGTGCAGGGTCGAATTATCGCCAGCATGTCGCCGAGATGATGACCTATAACAAGTTCAATCAGGACAAGCGCTTGCCCGGCGAGAGCGATGAAAGCTTCTTCCTGCGCAATCTTGAGGAAGTCGACCGCCGCGCCCGCGAAGGCATGCCCTTCTTCTGGACCGGCCTGCACAGTTCGCTGTGCGGCGCGAATGATGAAATTCCGCTGCCGCTGGTGGGCGAGCACCCCGATTGGGAGCTGGAATTTGCCGCCGTTGTCGCCCGCACCGGGCGTTATATCCGCCCCGAGGATGCGGGCGATCTGATCGCGGGCTATGTGATGGTCAACGATCTGGGCACTGTCGATGAATTCCGCCGCGCCGATGTGCGCTGGGGCCATGATTGGGTCAGCAAGCATCAGCCCAACTTCAAACCTGCCGGGCCCTTCATCGTGCCCAAGCAGTTCGTCGACCGCTCGAAAGTCCAGATCCGCATGAAGCTGAACGGCGAGATCATGCAGGATTGGCCGATCAGCGACATGATCTTCGAGCCCGAACAGATCCTGTCCTATGCCTCCGAACGTATCCGCCTGATGCCGGGCGATTTCCTGCTGACCGGCTCGCCTCCGGGCAATGGCGCAATGCACAACAACCGCTGGATGCGCCCCGGCGATGTGCTGGAAAGCGAGATCACCTATCTTGGCCGCCAGACCAACAAGGTGGTCGCCGAAGATACGCAAGGCAAGCCGACCTACGGCCCCTTCATCACGGAATGGGCGGAATGACCGGCGCCATCCTGCCGGAAACTGGGCCGACTTTGTCGGCCCAGCACTACACGAGGACCGCCGCGCTGCTGCATTGGAGCATCGCGGCACTGATACTGGCCAATCTGGTCATGGGTTTCGTGTGTGCCTGGCTGGAACTGTCCTTTGAAGAGGTCATCATGAACCTGCACAAGGTCATCGGCTTGCTGGTTCTGGCGCTCAGCCTGCTGCGGCTGGTGTGGCGCCTGACCCATCGCCCGCCCGAACCGGTCTATGGCGGCGCGTTGCAGCGCAAGGCGGCCGGGGTGGTTCATGCCGCGCTTTATACCTTGATGCTTGCCCTGCCGATGTCGGGTTGGCTGGTCACATCCAGCTTTCCCAAACGGCATCCGATCAGGGTGGGCCTGTTCGACCTGCCGTTTCTGCCCGTCGGCGCCAGCCTGCCGCGCGCCATCCTGGCCCATGGCGTCCATGAAGTGCTCTCGCTGGCCATGGTGGCGCTGGTGTTGGGCCATATCCTGGCCGCGCTTCACCATCATTTCATCCTGCGCGACGGCTTGATTGCCCGAATGCGCTTGGGGAGCCGTGGATGATCGGGTCAACCCATTCACACCACTGATGGGTGGGGCGAGTACTATCGATTTGACCCAAAATGGCATCTGCCGATGAAGTCTACGTGAAAACACGATGCAAAATAATCGACGAAAAATGCTGGGAGGGAACAATGAAAGCATTACTTCTGGGATCGACCGGCCTGGCCTGTGCCCTGTCGCTTGGCACGTCCGCCATGGCCCAAGAAAGCGCGCCGGCCGCCAAGTCCGCCGCCCCCAAGGACGGACTGGCAGAAATTGTCGTGACGGCGCAACACCGCTCGGAATCCTCGCAAAGGGCGGCGGTCCCGCTCGACGTGGTCTCCTCCGCCAAACTGCTTAATGCGGGCGTAACCTCCAGCACGGCGCTCAATGCGGCGGTGCCCTCGCTCTATGTCAGCCGGGGCGGCGGGGCGAACACCAGCTATTTCATCCGCGGCGTCGGCAATTTCACCAACAATGGCTACACCGATCCGGCCATCGCCTTTAACGTGGACGGCGTCTATTATGGCCGCCCCGGATCGACCATCGGCGCGTTTTACGATCTCGACCGGATCGAGGTTTTGAAGGGACCGCAGGGCACGCTTTATGGCCGCAACGCCACCGGCGGGGCGATCAACGTGCTGACGGCCAAGCCGATTTTGGGCAAATGGGCCGGGCGCGTGGCGCTGGGCTATGGCAATTACAATGCCATTGACGGCGAGGCCTTCATCAACGCGCCGCTGGGCGAGAACGCAGCCCTGCGCATCAGCGGCAAGGTGCTTGACCGCGACGGCTATTACAGCGACGGCACCTCGGATGAAAAGGGACAAGCAGTACGCGCGCAGTTCCTGGCCAACCTGTCCAGCAATCTGACGGTGCGGATCATCGGCGATTATTCGCATATCGGCGGCAAGGGGCCGGGCGCGACGTTTACCCACAGCATCAGGGCCACGCCCGGAACCGCCGCCACGGCCACATCGCCCGCCAATTACACGATCACGCCCACCGGCCTCGACCCACGCTCGGGCCTGCTCTCGCCCAGCAATGCGGCGTTCTTCTCGAACGTGTTCATCGGCGGCCCCGGCATCAACCCCGCCCCGCTCAACACCCCGTTCGTCAACAATGACTATTACGGCTTCAGCGGCGAGCTGACCTGGCGCACTGGCCTTGGCGACCTGACCATCCTGCCCGCCTATCGCAATGCGCGGGTGCGCAGCCTGTTTAACGGCCCCGCTTTCCGCGGCGGGCTGTCCCATGAGGATTCCGACCAGTTCACGCTGGAGGCGCGCATTGCGGGCAAGCGGATCGGGCCGCTCGATTGGCAGATCGGCGGGTTCTATTTCGACGAACATGTCAACGGTTCGCAGGTCTTCAGCCAATATACCGTCAACTCGTTCCAGATCTTTCAGGCGCACAACAAGTCCAGCGCCGCCTATGGCCGACTGACCCTGCATGCCAGCGATCGCCTGCGGCTGGTGGGGGGCATCCGCTTTACCAATGACGACAAGACCTTTGCAGGCGACGGCAAGAATCTGATCGAAACCTGCTCGACCCAGCCTTCGACCACCTGCCTTGGCGGCCCCTCGGTTCCCGTGGCGCTGACCTATGCCGATCTGTCCCGGATCATCACCGTGCCCACGCTGCCCGGCCCGGCCAACGGGGTGGCGTTTGGCACCACGGGCAACCGGCTTTTCTATACACCCGTGGTCAACAACCAGAAGCTGAACCGCAACCGCACCACATGGCGCGGCGCGGTGGAATTTGATGTCGCCCCGCGCTCTCTGCTTTACGCCAGCTATGAAACCGGCTTCCGCTCGGGTGGCTTCAACTTTGCGCTGGGCCGCGAAACCTATGACCCGGAATACATCACGGCATGGACGCTGGGGATGAAGAACCGCCTGTTTGACAACCGGCTGCAACTCAACCTCGAACTGTTCCGCTGGAATTACACCAACCAGCAGGTGGCGCATTTCGGCCTCGATTCCACCGGCGGCAATTCGTTCTTTACCGAAAATATCGGCAGGTCCCGCATTCAGGGCATCGACCTCGACCTTCAGTTCAAGGCCGCTGAAAACACGCTGCTGCGCGGGTCGGTGCAGCTCCTCGACAACAAGCTGACCAGCTTTATCTACAACACCCAGCGCAACAGCACCAACAACGCCCTGCCCCCGGTGGTGGGCTGCGCAACATCGCCGGGCACCGCGCCGATCCCCGGATCGACCACCGGCGCCACCAGCCCGGTCTGGGTGGTGGACTGTTCGGGCAAGCCGGGGTTCAATTCGCCCAAGCTGGCCTTTAACGCCGGGGTGGAGCAGACCTTCCCGATCGGTGACTATGATCTGGTCGCCACGGTTGATGGCCGCTATCGCTCGAACCGCGTCACGTCCTTTGAATATCTGGCCTTTGAAAATTCGGGCGCAGACTTCACGGCGGATGCCTCGCTGCGCTTTGCCCCACGTGAGGGCAAGTGGTCCATCACGGCCTATATGCAGAACATCGGCAATCGCCTCATCCCCACCCTGTCGCAATTCGCAGGGACGACCGGCAATGTCGTTGTGACCAGCTATGGCGCGCCGCGCACCTATGGCGTAAGGGCAAGCTACGCATTCTAAGCTGGAAAATCGCGCCGTCATGCCATGGCGCGCAAGAGCTGATGGCCCGGCGTAAAAATGCGCCGGGCCATCGGTTTACCCTTGGAGCGGGCCGCGTTATGGCAAGCAAATTGGCGCGCCGCGCCCAAAAGCCGATATTGGTGAGAGAATGATGAGCGACATTTCCGACAGCGGCCTGCCTTTGGTCCAGCGCGTGGTGACCGGCCATGATGCCGATGGCCGGGCGATCTTTAAATCCGAAGACCTTTCCCCCACCCGCATGATCCCCTCGGGCGATGCCGCGTTCCTCACGATCTGGTCGACCGAGACCGTCCCCGCCGACCTCAATGACGAGCGCGACGGGCGCGATCTGCCCACTGGCCTCACGCTGGAGCGGGGCAGCGTGATCCGCATCACCGACATGCTGCCGGGCAAGGAAAGCCCGATGCATCGCACCAATTCCATCGACTATGGCATTGTGTTGCAGGGCGAAATCGAACTGGAACTGGAGGATGGCCGCAAAAAGACCATCGGTCAGGGCGGCATCATCATCCAGCGCGGGACCAACCACCTGTGGCGCAACACCAGCGATCAGGTCTGCCGCATCGCCTTCATCCTGATCGAGGCGCCCGCCTATCTCCACAACGGGCAACCGCTGCCCGAGGAAAAGCCGGAGCATCAATGAGCAGCATGTTCTCATTGGCGGGCCGCCGCGCGCTGGTCACCGGATCGACACGGGGCATCGGCCGCGCCATTGCCGAGGCGATGATCGAGGCCGGGGCGCAGGTCATTATCTCCAGCGAAAATGCCGATGACACCGCACTCTCGGCGCAGGAATTGGGCCAGACCGGCATCCCCTGCGATGTAACGGACGACGGGGCTCTGCGCGCGCTGGTCGAAGGCAGCGTGCAGGCGCTGGGCGGGCTGGACATTCTGGTGTGCAATGCAGGCATCACCGGCAAACCGGGACCTTTCGCCACCATAGACATGGACGATTATGCCCGTGTGATGGCGATCAATCTGCGCTCGCATGTGGTGCTGGCCAATTTGGCCGCTCCTTATTTGGCGGCGCGCGGCGGCAATGCGATTTTCATCGCCAGCCTGTCCGGACTGCGCGGCAACGGGGCGATCAACGCCTATGCTCTGGCCAAGGCGGGCGTGGCGCAATTGGCGCGCAATCTGGCGGTTGAATGGGGGCCCAGGGGCATGCGCGCCAATGCCATCTCGCCGGGTTTCATCGCCACCGAACTGTCAAAGCCTTTGCTCGACAACGAAGCCTTCATGGCCCGCCGGATGCAGATGACCCCCCTGCGCCGCCCCGGCAGGCCGGAGGAAGTCGCGGGCGCTGCGGTCTTTCTGGCCAGCGCGGCGGGCGGCTTTGTCACCGGCCATAATCTGGTGGTCGATGGCGGGACGCTGATCACGGACGGGTCGTAATCACAGGTTTTTGACACCTGCCTGAATACTTGCATGTCGTTTGCCCGTATCTTCCTTGCCCCGGCATGACGCCATCGGGCAAGGTATTGATCAGCGAGGGCAGACCATGAAACAAACCGCCAGCTTCTCCCGAACCCGTCTTGGCCTGCGCATGGCGTTAAGCGCGCTTTATACCGTTGCAGGGGTGATGCATATCCTGCGGCCTCATGGGTTTGAACTGATCGTCCCCGGCTGGGTACCCTATCCGCATCAGGTGGTGGTGGCAACGGGCGTGGCTGAACTGCTGGGCGCGGCCGGGCTGTGGATCGCGCCAGTGCGGCCATGGGCGGCGGTCGGCCTGGCGGCCTATGCGGTGGCGGTTTATCCGGCCAACATCAAGCATGCCGTCGATCACGTGGTCATTGATGGGGTGGCGCTGGGCTGGGCCTATCACCTGCCCCGCCTGCTGTTTCAGCCAGTGCTGGTGTGGGCGCCGCTTTTTTCGGGCGGTGTGGTGAATTGGCCATCGCGCCGGGCGGCATGAAATTGAATATGGCCGGATGTGGCGGCGGCCATGAGGGTGGAAGCCGCCGCCACGGTGGCCGCTGCGCCGGCTAAGCCGAGCCGGACAGCGTCACCTTTCTCATTTGTTGTTGATGATATCGCGGTGCATCGGGGCCAGTCCGGCGATCAACCGGTTCTGGGCGTTAAAGGGAATGTGCCGTTTGTTCATCGCCACCTGCAACTCTTCGACCAAGGCATAGAAGCTGCCCTCGGAAATATTCATGCCGCGATGGGCCTCGGCCATGGTCCGCCCGTCATAGGTGCAGGGGCCGTGCATCACGACGCAGAACTGTTTGACCAGCAGTTCCTTGATCCGCGCCTGATCGGCATGTTCAAAGAAGGGACGCGTGCGCGGATTGGCCAACCAGCGGTTCATCGCATCATCCATCAGCGCGGTCAGCCCATCCTTTCCGCCGAACGTTTCATAAAGATGCTCGTTATCCGTGATGACCGGCAAGGTCGGGTATTGCGGCTTCACCGAAGGGTCGGACACCGGCGGTTCGGCGACGGGTTGGGCGGCCATCATGGCGGCGGCTAAAATGATGGAAAACATTGGGTGTTTCTCCGAAAAATGGCAGTGTCAGAAGCCGACCTGAAGCGAGAGATAGGCGGCGTGCTGGTTTTTGAGCGCGATATGCCCCAGATCGGCATAGGCCGCCGTCAGCGACAGATTACGCCCCAGCGCATAGGCGGCGAACAGGTCATAGGCGGCATCTTCGCGGAAGGAATCCCCACCCAGCGCGCCCTGCAAACGGTTTGATTTGGTGCGCACTTCCGCGCCCACCGCCAGCTTGCGGGTAAGCAGATAGGCGGCGGAGGCTTCAAAGGCGGGCTTATATTCCTGATCCTTGCCGCCAAGGCCGCCAAAACCCAAAATGCCATACTGGTTGGCCTTGGTCAGCCGGAGGGTGGTGTTGACCAGCAGGTTCTTGTCGAGGAACAGCTTGGTGGCGGCGATGTAGAAATCGGTGCTGGAGCGCTTAAGCCCCAGCGCGCCGCCCACCACGACCTTGTCGTCATTGATCTTGTGCTGAAGGCCCACCGAAATCTGCGGCAACAGCGTGTTCTGGTCGAGAACGGCGTCACCGACCAGCCGGAGCTTGGCGCCGATGATCGTCTGGCTGATGATGAAATCATTGCCCAGCCCAAGCGCCTTGCCCACATCGCGCAGATGAAAGTTCTGGCGCCCGAGCGAAAGCTCCAGCCGGTTCTTGATGTTCACCGATGCGCCAAAGGCCACCAGCGCGAAATCCTCCGACTTCACGCCCGTGACATAGGATTGCAGGCCGAATTCGTCGCGCGTGCCGTAGCCGCCGATCAATGCCCAAGGCACCAGACCACCACCACCCGCGCCCTCAATGGTAGAAACCCCGCCTGTCAGCAGCAAGCGTCCACCGTTGTGCAGCGGCATCAGGTTGTGCGACGCATCGCCGGGCGTTTGCGGCTCGCTCCCGTCCATATCGGATGCCACCGTATCGGCGGGCATTTCGGCGGCGGCGGAAGGCGCGCTCAAGGCGCACAATGCCACTCCCGCCAGAGCCGCCATCGCGGCCCGCGGAAAATTCTTCGACCTCATGTTGTCTTACTCCCCTGAAATTCTTGCGTTCATTCGCCCGTTTGCAGCCCCGCAGCGACGCGAAGGGGGAAGGGGGCGAGCACCTCCCCCCCGCCACATTCAGGGCAACAGAACCGCGTCGATCACATGGATCACGCCATTGCTCTGGTTTACATCGGCAATGGTCACGCTCGCCATTCCGCCCTTGCTGTCGGTGATCATCAGCTTGGGGCCCATGGCGGTGACGGTCAGATCCTCGCCCTGCACGGTCTTGAGCATCGCCTTGCCATGGCCAGCCTTCACCTTCTGGCGCAGCGCCATCGCGTTCAACTTGCCCGGCACCACATGATAGGTCAGCACCGCGGTGAGCTGGCTCTTGTTTTCAGGCTTGAGCAAGGTGGGCACCGTATCGGCGGGCAGCTTGGCAAAGGCGGCATCGGTGGGGGCAAACACGGTGAAAGGCCCCGGTCCTTGCAGCGTGTCGACCAGCCCGGCCGCCTTGACGGCCGCGACCAGCGTGGTGTGGTCCTGCGAATTGACGGCGTTCTGGATGATGTTCTTGTTGGCATACATCGGCGCGCCGCCAACAGTGACCGGAGCAGGAGCCGCCTGAAGCGCCGCCGCGCCCACGCCCAAGGCGCCGGCGGCAAGGAGGGTGGATGCGATCTTGAAAAGTTTCATGAACCTGTCCCTTATGAAATGGCAAACATTTGTTTTTATGTCGTAACGTCGCATTCATCTCGAAAGGCGCCGGGCCTTGCGGTAGCGGCCCTGGCCTTTCGATGCCTCAGCTACGCAGCGGGGGTGGGACCTGGATGCAGGGAACGGGAAAAAATTTGATGCGCCGCGAAATCGGGGTGCGCCATGCGGGCCCGGGTACGACCGGGCCCGCCGCGCCGGGCGAGCGCCGCGACATAAGAGGCCGCAACAGGATGAGGTTTTTCGCAGTCGATCGGGCGGCCAACAAACCGCGCCGCTTCGCTCAGAGCGTCAGGATTTTGCCCGTGGCCACGACCGGCCCCGTCGGCAGCGGCCCCGGCGCGCCGCCCAGCGGCTCAATACTGATCGCCAGCGTCTGGCCCGGCGCCAAAGCGCGCTGCGGCACGGTTTCCAGCCCTTGATCGCCGGCACGGCGCAGCACGCCCAGCGAACGCGGCGTGCCCGATGCGTCAATCACCCATGCCTGCGCATCGCGCTGCTCTGGAACCGGAAGTGCGCCCGTCAATTGCAGCCGCCCCGGCTTGATCCGAGCCAGCAAAGTGGCGCGGGCCGCAGGTGCATCCAGCGCGGCCACCAGCACCGGAGCACCCATCGGGGCTTCAACCACAGGCGGGCGCACCAACACCAGCACCAGCGCAGCCGCCGCGCTGAACGCCAGCCCGGCAAAGCCGACCGCAGCCGCCCGCCAGCGCGCCACCGCCCGCTGCGTCAGGCTTGCCGGAGCCCTGCCGGTTTGGGCCCATACAGCCTGTTGCACGCGGTCCTCCACACCGGCCGAAGGGATCACTTCGGGCCCGCGCAACGCCACCATGGCGAAATGGTCGCGCCACCGATCAACCTCGCGCGCAAAGGCGGGTTCGGCAATCAGCCTGCGCCGCGCGGCGGCCAAATCTTCGCCTTCCAGCACGCCCAGCGCCAGTTCACCGGCCAGCACCACGTCCTCCTCGGACAGAACAGGGTCAATCTTCGGCATGGAGGCACTCCTTGAGCCGGGCAAGACTCCGCCGGATCCAGCTTTTCATCGTGCCCAGCGGCACCGCCATCGCGGTGGCCAGCTGCGCATAGGTCAGCCCGTGAAAAAACGCCGCGCGGATGGCCCCGGCCTGCGGCTCCTCCAACCGGTCAACGCACAAGTGGAGCCGGGCCTCGCCTTCCGCCTCGATCAGCGCGGCTTCGGCCAGGGGGGCGGCATCGGCGATGTCATTGGCCGCATCGATGTCCACCGGGGCCGTGCGGGGTTGGCGGCGCATGGCGTCAATCGCACGGTTGCGCGCAATCGTGGCCATCCAGGTGATCGGACTGGCGCGCCCCGCATCGAAAGCACCCGAGCGGTGCCAAATTGTCAGATAGACATCAACCAAAACATCCTCCGCCACGCCCCGGTCACCGCAGATACGCAGCACCACGCCAAATAGTTTCGCGCTGGTGCGGCGATAGAGCTCCGAAAAGCTTGCCTCATCGCCATCGGCGCTGGCCAGCAGAAGAGCGACCAGTTCGGAGCGGGGCGAAGCCTTGGGGGCAGAGACGGTCGGCATAGGATTATGCTTCTAGCCCCGGAAAAGCAGGGCAGGCAACCGGGACGTTGGCAGGACCATGCGTGCTGTATGAGTTTCATACCGACGGCGAGGCTGTCATCGCCCAACCTTAACTGCTGGAGTGGACACGCGCTTTCGGTTGCGCTCCCTTCTGGGCGCGAGGCTGTGATGAAATGCTGAAATCGCTCACGCCTTACCATCCGCTTCCGGCGCAAGGTGGCGCCCGGTCAGCATCAGCAGCAGCGCGATCAGCAAGGGGCCCAACGCCAACAGCCCCATCGCCACGCTCAAGGACAGCGACCCGGCCAGCAACATGCTGCCCAGCAGGGGCACGGCAATGCCGCCTATGCGCCCCGCGCCGCCTGCCCAACCAAGGCCGGAACTGCGCAGGCCCACAGGATAGGAACGCAAAATGCTGACATTGAGCGCCGCCTGCCCACCGCCCTGCGCCAAACTCCATACAAACAGCGCCGCAGGAAAGGCCCCGGACGCAAAAGGCGTCAAACCCAGCGCCCAAACAGCCGCAGCCTGTGTCAGATAAAATCCGATCATCACCGGTTGCGCCCGCAAACGGTCGAGCAAGCCGCCCGCCAGCAAGGTGCCGACCGATCCGCCCAACAGGCCAAAGCTGGCCACGGCGGCAAAGCGCTCCACCGGCACTCCCCCCATCTGATGAAACAGGCTGGCCATCCATGAGGCGAAAAGCGCGATCATGCCCATGCTGGCAAACGAGGCCGCCCAGAATACGGCCGTGGCTTGCCGCCGTTCGCGCCACAATTCACTGAGCGGCGCCAGACGGCGATCCGCCTTGTCGGTCAGGACGAAATGCTCATCGCCCGACAGGGGCAAGGCGGGATCGATCCGGCGCATGATGCGCGCAATCCGCGCATCCTCCGGATCGCGCGCCACCATGAATTGCAGACTTTCCGGCAACAAGCGCAGCAAAGCCGCGCAGGCCAGCCCCACCCCGCCGCAAAACCAGAACAGCCCTGTCCAGCCATAATGCGGCAGCAGACGCGCGGTGAAAAAGGCGCTGCCCGCATTGCCCAGCCCATAGCCGACCAGTCCCACGGCAAGGATCGTCGTTCGCCTCTGACGCGGAGTAAATTCGGACAGCAGCGCCAGCGTGATCGGCACGACCGGCGCCAGCAGCGCCCCCGCCAGCCCGCGCAAAAGGGCAAAGGAGGCAATCGAGGTCGCATAGGCGCTCAGCACCGTCAGCAGGCCAAAACCCAGCGCGCATAGTTCCAGCACCCGTTTGCGCCCAATCCGGTCGGCAAAGGGGCTGAGCACAAATGCCCCTAGAGCCAGCCCGGTCTGCTGGGCCACAACCACCATGCTGAGCCCCGCCGGGGTGGTGCCGTAATGGCGGGCGATGACCGGGGCGACCTTGCCGAACATGAAAATGTCAAAGCCATCGGTGAACAGCAGCAGCAGGCACACCACCAGCAAACCATATTGCACCGGCGCCCAGCGATGGGTGTCGATAAAGCGCTGAACATCGAAATTGGCCATGTCAACGCACCACGAAATAATGGATCGCATTGCCCTCGGGCAGCTTTTCGGCAACGCCGACAAACACATGCCGGGCCAGCCAGCCATGCGGCCCATCGGGCACTTCGAAACGGGGCGAGACGCGCATGTAATAGGCGTCGAAGGGCACGGGCTCGCGGCGCGCCTGCGCCGCCATCACCTCGGGCGATCCCCAGCGATAGCCCCGGTTCTGCATATAGACCGGCGTGCCGTCGGCCAGTTCGAGCGTATAGCGCGCATCGAAATCCAGCGTGCCATCCGGCCTGACCTGCGCCCAATCGGCGCCCGACATCGGCACCACCCGCCCTTGCAGCATGGGGCCGGTGATCGTGCCCTCGGTGATATGGATGATGGCGCGATTTTGCCCGGTAACGCAGGGTTGAATGCGCGTTGGCGGGCCGGACAATTTGATCGCAATGGAAAAGGCATATTCCATCTGCGGGAAAAACGGATGTTGCTCGGTCATGCGGCGGCCCCTCCGGCGATCTTGAACAGGTTTTCTGCGTTGGTCTGAAAGAAGCGCTTCTTGTCATCATCGGCAAGCCCCATCGCATCGAGCGCGCGCACTTCGTCGGCGGGGCATTGATAGGGATAGTCCATTGCGTAAAGCACCCGGTCAACGCCCAGCACATCCTGAGAAAAGCGGATCGCCGGTTCCCATGCCATGCCCGAACAGGTGATCCAGACATTCTCGCGCAGATAGGCCGAAACGGGGCCGCGCTGAAGGGGTTTGAGCACGTCATAGCGGCCCGAACGCACCTGTGCGCCATGCATGAAATCAAGCCGATAGAGCCAGAACGGCAGAGCTTCGCCCATATGGCCCAGCACCAGTTTGAGGCGGGGAAAACGATCGAACACGCCCGCCGTGATCATGCGCAGCGCGTGAAAGCCGGTTTCCACCCCAAAGCCAAAGACCGCCCCGTCCAGCCCCGCCTCGACCATCGGGCCGATCATCGATTTGGGCGGCGTTTGCGGATGCAGGTAAAGCGGTACATCCAGCGCCTCGGCGGCCTCAAGCACCGGCCAGAATTTGGGATCGGAGAGATATTCGCCCAAAGTATGCGAATTGACGATCACCCCCTTCATGCCCAGCCGGGTGACGGCGCGCTCCAATTCGCGCGCGGCCTTGTCCGGCTCCTGCAGGGCGCAGGAGGCAAGGCCCACAAAGCGATCCGGATAGCGCGCGCAGGCCTGCGCCAGGCGGTCATTGGCCAGTTCGGCCAGAGCCGTGGCCCGGTCGGCCGCCAGCATCTGAACGCCCGGCGAGGTCAGGCCCAACACCTGAATATCAATGCCGCGTTCGTCCATATCGGCAATGCGTTGTTCGCCCAGATCGAGCAGACGTTCGCGCACCCAGCGCGCCCTTTCCGATTCATGGGTGAAATAAAAGCCCAGCAGACTTTGCACCCCCGGATCGACATCCGGTTCGGCCAGCATGCCGCGATAGATCTCGACCATTTCGGGAATCGCAAAGGCTTCCTCGGTGGCGATGCGCAAATAGCCTTGCGCGCCGCCGGTGCGCAGAGGGGGGAGTTGAGTGTTCATGCCAGATGGATCGCTTTCGTTACGCGGCAGGCCATGACCCCTTCGGGACCGTCCTCGGCGCCATAGCCGCTTTCCTTGACTCCGCCGAAGGGCGCGTCGGCCGCGCCGATCGCGGTGGTGTTGACGGCGACCATGCCCGCTTCAATCGCATCGGCGATCAGATTGGCGCGGCGCCCGTTTTCGGTAAAGGCATAGGCCGCAAGGCCATAGGGCAGGCGATTGGCCTGCTCTACCACCTCGTCAAAGGTGGAGAAGCGGGCGGTCATGGCCACCGGGCCGAACGGCTCTTCCTGCATGATCCGCGCGGCGGCGGGCACATCGCTGAGCAGCGTGGGTCGCCAGAAATAGCCCTCCTCACCCGCAGCCTCACCCCCCAGTTCCAGCCTGGCGCCATGCGAAACGGCATCGGCCACCAGAGCCGAAACGGCAAGCGGGCGGCGGGGATTGGCCATCGGCCCCATGGTGGTCTGCGGGTTCAGCCCATCGCCGACCGCGATGGCGCGCATCCTTTCGGAAAAGGCGGCGATGAAGCGGTCGTGGATCGCCTCCTGCACATAAAAGCGCGTGGGCGACACGCAGACCTGCCCGGCGTTGCGAAATTTGGAGGCCGCCAGCAGCGGCACGGCGCGCTCCAGATCGGCATCGTCAAAGATGATGACCGGCGCATGGCCGCCCAATTCCAGCGTGGTGCGTATCGTGCGGTCCGCCGCAAGCCGCGCCAGATGCCGCCCCACCGTGGTCGATCCGGTAAAGCTCATCTTGCGGATGACCGGGCTGGCCAGCAGATGGCGCGAAACCTCGTCGGGCACGCCGAACACCAATTGCACCACGCCTGTGGGAAGGCCGGCATCCAGCAGCGCCTGGACCACCGCGATGGCCGAAGCGGGCGCTTCTTCAGCCGGTTTCAGGATGACCGAACAGCCCGCCGCAATCGGCCCGCCCAATTTGCGCGCCGGATTGTTGATGGGGAAATTCCACGGCGCAAAGGCCGCCACCACGCCGATCGGTTCGCTGGTGACCATCGAACGCTGGCCAGTGGGGCGGACAAGGAGGCGGCCATAGAGCCTTTTCGTCTCCTCGGCATAGAAATCGAACAGGGCCGCGCTCATCGCCACCTCGGCGCGCGCTTCGGCAATCGCCTTGCCCTGTTCGCGCACGGCGCAGCGGGCAATCGCCTCGCCGCGCTGGCGCAGCAAGGTCGCCGCTCCGCGCAGCACGGCGGAGCGCTGCTCGGCGCTCGATTGGCGCCAAAGCGCAAAGCCGCGCTCGGCCGAAGCCAGCGCCAGGTCGAGGTCGGCCGCATCGGCCAAAGGCAGTTGCGCAAAGGTCTCGCCGGTGGCCGGGTTCACCACCGGATGACTGTGCCGGTTTTCTGCGCCAACCCACGCCCCGTCGATATACAGGGCCAGGTGCGGATATTCGGGAAGGTCGCTCAAATTGCCCATCCTGTCTGGAACGATCAATTAGCAGGTCGGCCCATGCGCAAAGGCAGGGCGCAGGGAATGGCCTGCTGCGCCCCAGGGCTAATCGAACGGCAAAAATGGGGAATGCCCTAAAATTCGCAGGCTGCTATAAACTGGTTTTATAGCAGCCTGCGCGATCAGGCCGCGATGGCGTCCATCAATCCGGCAAAGGGCGTCATCGCCGCCATCACCGCCGCACAGAGCGCCTCCTCCAGCGCGGGCGGAACCGTTGCTGCCGCCAGCATCGTCACATCCAGCCCGATCGATGGCTCCAGCGGCCATGCCTGCAGCAATTGGCGTTCATATTCATCGATAAACACGCCCGGCGCGGCCACCGTCGGCTGATCGCCATAGACCACAAGGGAGCGGCGCAGCCCGCTGGGGTCAAGCTCCTGCACGATATTGAGCGCAATCCCCGCCGCCAGCGCCGCCGCCATCAACCTTTCCCGCACGATATGGCCGCGCGGCCCGGCAACGATGGGGATATGCGAAAGATCCTGCAAGGTGATGGGACCATCGGGCAGCGCCTGCGCCGCCGGTTTGCCGATCAGACAGAGCTTCTCGCGATAAAGCGAGCGCATTCGGAAACCGGGCCGCCGCTGGTCGCTCAGCGTGATGGCTATGTCCAGATCGCCACGCAGCGCCAGATCAATCAGATCTTCGGAATAGCCCTCGCGCAGGGTGAATTCAACATTGGGCAGATCCGCACAGAGCGCCGCAATCGCCCGCCCCACCAGGCGCGCGGGCGTGGGCGACAGGCCGATACGCAGGGCAACGCGCCGCCCCGCCCGAAACGGCACCATGGCCCCGCGCGCCTCGGTCACCGCCTCGAGGATCTTTTCCGCCTTTTGCAGAAACAAAATACCCGCAGGCGTTAACGACACTCCGCGCGAATGGCGCTCCAGCAAGGTCACATCCAGTTCGGCTTCCAACTGCTTGATCTGATAGCCCAGCCCCGGCTGCGAGGTGTTGATGCGCCGACTGGCCGCAGCAAAACTGCCCGCGCGGCACACCGCCACAAAATCGGAAAGCTGCTTGATCTCCATGGCTTCGCCCCCCGCCCTGCGTTTCTTTCTATAAAACTGATTTATAGCTGCCCGCGAATTTTGGTCAATTCCTGCCCGCGCTTCGGGGGGGTATCGATGACCGCGCAAGGCCTTCGGGCGGTTCCCTAAGAGAGAACTTGCCCGTTCCCTTCAGGAAATGCCGGGAAACGAAATCCCCGGCAATCCCCACACTGGAAAACAAAGACAACAAGGGCCCTGAACAATCGGGAGCCTTTTGGAACCGGGAGGAAATATGTCGGCCAAATCAGGAACCAATCGCCATTGGGAAGCCTCACGCATCGTGCTGGCAGGTCTGGGACTTGCCGCCTTTGCCCCGGCCGCGGGCGCGCAGGAAGCGTCATCCGCGCCGCAGGCCGCACCGGCGGCCGAAATCATCGTGACGGGATCGCGCATCGCGCGCGCCGGTTTCAACGCCCCGGCGCCCACATCGGTCATCGGCAAGGATCTCATCCAGGCCAAGGGCCAGACCTCGACCACCGAAATCCTCAACAGCCTGCCTTCGGTCCGGGCCAGCGCCAGCATTGCCAATGCCACTCCGGCCCAGCGCGCAGGCAGCCAGAACGTCGACCTGCGCGGGCTGGGCACGGTGCGCACGCTGCTGCTGGTCGATTCCCAGCGCGCCGTGCCCACCACGCAAACCGGCGTGTCCGATCTCAGCCTGATCCCATCGCTGATGATCGACCGGGTCGAGGTCGTCACGGGCGGCGCCTCGGCGGGCTATGGCTCGGACGCGGTGGCGGGCGTGGTCAACCTGATCCTCAAAAAGCAGATGAGGGGCATCGAAGGCGAAATCTCCAAGGGCATCACCACCTATGGTGATCGCGCCGAAACCAAGCTGGGCCTGATCGCGGGCAGCGATTATGCCGGCGGGCGCGGCCATTTCGTGATTGGCGGCGAATATCACAAGATCGACGAGATCTATGACGCGCGCAGCCGCCCATGGGGCCAGCAGGCCACGGCGATCTATTCCAACCCCTGCGCAGGCGCGGCGGGCACAGCGGTCTCGGCCAGCCTTGGCTGTCCGGGCAATGTCGCCAACGGCCTGCCCCAGCGGATCGTCTCTCCCTATGTTTATTTCTCGAATTACACGCAGGGCGGCCTGATCACCGGGGTCGGCGGGGCCACGCCCGCTTCGTTGCGGGGCACCGCATTTGGCGCGGGCGGCACGCCCTACAGCTTCCCCTTCGGCAGCCTGACCACATCGTCGCAGACGTTGACCAACGGGCCGATCAATGCGCTCAATCTGGCGGACAATATTGCCCTGTCCCAGCCGATCGAGCGCTATAACGTGATGGCCCGCACCGAATTTGAGGTCAACGACCACCTCAAACTCTGGGCCTCGGCGCTTTACGCCGCCAGCAGCAACACCACCCGCTCCTTCCCCCAGCGCTCGTTGCCGCTGACCATCCGGGGCGACAATGGCTATTTGCGCACGATGCAATCGCTGGCGGGGATTGCTGCGCAAATCCCGGCGGTTTCAACCAACACCTTTTCGCTAGGCCGCGAATGGGACGATATCGGCCCGGCCGGTTTTGCCACCAGTTCGGGCAAAAACGAGACCTATAACATCGTCGGCGGCCTGAGCGGCAGGTTCGGCAAGACATGGTCGTGGGAAGTGACCGCGCAGACCGGGCGCAATATCTACAACCAGACCAGCCCCTATCAGTTGGTCCGCTCGCGCTTCAACAATGCGGTGGACAGCGTGGTGTCGGGCGGCCAGGTGGTGTGCCGGATCAATGCGGACGCCATCACCACCAATGACGATCCGGCCTGCGCCCCGATCAACCCCTTTGGCAGCGGATCGCCATCGGCCGCCGCCGTCGCCTATGCCACCAGCACCGCGACATTCCGCCAGTCTGTCGGCCAGACCACGGTCAACGCGATCCTGCGCGGCGATCTGCTGCAATTGCCTGCGGGCGCGCTGGCCATGGCGGCGGGGGGTGAATATCGCACCACCAGCGTCAACCAGAGCGTCGATGCCATTTCCGCCGCCAACGGCTTTGTCAATGTCACCACCAACCAGCAGCCGCTTGTGGGATCCTATAACGTCAAGGAAGTGTTTGGAGAAATTCAGGCGCCGATCTTCAAGGACAGTATTTTGGGCGCCGGGCTGGACCTGAACGGCGCGGTGCGCCGCACCGATTACAGCACCAGCGGCGCGGTCACGACATGGAAGGTGGGCGGGGTCTATCGTCCGATCAACGGAATTTCTTTCCGCGCCACCCGTTCGCGCGATATTCGCGCGCCCAACATCAGCGAGCTGTTTTCGGGCGCTGTCGGCGGCAATCCCTCGGGCCTGACCAACCCCTTCCTTGGCGGCACCGGCATCGGGCTGGGCGTGACCTCGATCACATCGGGCAACCCGGCGCTGAAACCCGAAGTGGCCAATGCCGAAACCTTCGGCGTCGTGCTCAAGCCTGCGCTCGTTCCCGGCCTCGCTTTTTCGGTGGACTATTACAACATCGACGTGCGCGGCGTGATCGGCACCCAGACCAGCCAGAACATCATCAACGGCTGTTACAACGGCAATCAGGCCCTGTGCAGCCTGCTGACCTTTGGCCCCGACGGCAAATCAATCACCAGCATCGCCATCAAGCAGATCAACCTGTCGCGCTGGGCGTTTCGCGGGCTTGATTTCGAACTGTCCTATGGGTTCAATCTGGCGGGTGGGCGCGCCACGCTGTCGGCTTTGGCCAGCAAGACGATCCACACGATCATTGACGATGCCATCAACGGCCCCATCGACTATGCAGGCGCGATTGATGGCGGCGCGGTGGGCACCTATGGCCTGAGCCGCCCCAAGTGGAACGGCAGCTTTTATCTGGGCTATCGCAAGGGCCCGGTCGGGGTTGGCGCCGAAGTGCGCTATATCGGCGAGGGCGTTTACAGCGTGCTGGCCGTGGAGGGCGTCAGCGCCACGCCGCGTCCGGGCATCGGCTTTACCATCAACAACAACCACGTGCCCGCGGTGGCCTATCTCAACCTCAATGCCTCGGTCGATGTGATCAATGACGGGCGGCGCAAGTTGCAGTTCTTCGGCGTGGTCAACAATGTATTTGACAAGGCCCCGCCGCTGTTTCCTGTCAGCGCCAGCCCGACCAATCCCACGATCTATGACACGGCGGGCCGCGCCTTCCGGGTCGGCGTCCGGTTCAAATACTGATCAATGCCCGACCGGATCGGCGGCAAAATGGAGCACGACGATGATCAAAACTGCCTTGTCCCTCCTGCTTGCCGCCGCCGGGCCGGTTGCGCCCGCCCCTCCGGTGGGCGATCAGGCGGTGACCTTTATGCTGGCGCCGGGGGTAGAGAGCCGATACCGCCTGTTCGTGCCCGAGGATTGGCGGCCGGGGGACCATTGGCCGCTGGTGGTGATGCTCCATGGCGGCGGAGCCAACGAGGATGGGCCGTTTGATCGCGACCCGGCCTTTCGCGACCGGCTGTTTGCCGCCGCTCGGGCTCATCATTACATCCTCCTCTCGCCGCGCGGCCATAAAGGCGGCTGGGGCGCGCAGTTGCTGGTCGAAGGCAGCGGCCTGCCCCCGCGCGGCACCTATCGCTGGCCAAAGCCCGGCGCGCTGACCGGACCGCCGCCCAAGCTTGCGCCGCGCAGCCAACGCGACCAGGCGCTGGCCCACCAGGACGTGTTTGCAGCCATCGGCCGGATCCGGACCGCCTATGGCACGCTTGCCCATCCCTATCTGATGGGCAATTCGATGGGCGGGCAAGGCACGCTGCATCTGGCGCAGGACCAGCCCCGGACATGGTGCGCCCTATCGCCCAGCGACGGGCCGTTTGATCCCTCGTCCTATCCCTATGCCCGAGCCAAAGGGACAAGGGCCGCGCTGTTTGTCCATGGCGACAATGATACGGTCGCGCCGCTGGAAAGCATGGCCGACATGGCGGGGCGCTTCGACCGCGCAGGCATTCCAACGCGCCTGATGATCGTGGCGGGCGGCGGCCACAGCGATTCATGGCAACGCGCCATGCCCGCGATTTTCGACTTCTTTGCCCGCCACCCTTGCGACAAGTAAAAGCCGAGAGGGCGGAGCCGCAAGGCCCCGCCCTTTCCTTTATGCCGCCGACGATAGCGCCGATGCATCCGCCCACGTACCATGCAACCCGTTGCGCATCCGAAACGGCACATGGATCCGCGCCAGCGGCCCGGCGGCAATGTCGAGCGCCTCAAAGATTGCCAGCTCGGAATAATTGCTGACCTGATTGTCGACCAGCGCGAGCAGATAGCCGTCGCCCTCGGCGGCATCCTTGTGACGGGGCACGAATTGCGGCTCCTGAATCAGCGATTGCGGGCCGCAGAACCAGGTCTTTTCCTCAAGGGTGGCGCGGTTGAAATGGCCGATCTTGTTCATGCGAAAGCCCGATGCGCGCACGCCCTCGCCCTCAAACGGCATGTCGGGGTCCATCACCAGCATCCAGCCGTGGGTATAGGGTTGGCCCAGATAGCGCTCGTCGATCTTGGGAAATTCGCCGATCAGGTCGCTGACCCGCTCAAACTGCTCAAACTCGTCGCTGTTCGACGCCATATCCACCACCCAGCGATGCAGGTACGGCCGCGCCGCAATCGGATCAAAAGGCGCATCGTTGATGTCGGGGAAGAAGGGGAAAGCATTGCCCTCCGATTGCGGAATGTCGAAAGTGATCCGCGTGCCTTCGTTATAGGCATTCATCACATGGCTGGCAAAGACTGTGCGCGGCGCCTTGAAATAGCGCATATCCTCGGCCTTGCCCCCACGCGGCAATACGGCCAGATAGACCGGCAGCGTTGTGTCGAAACCGAAATGCGGCTTGTTGGCGCGCAGCCGGTCCCAGTTGGACGTGATCGGACAGAGGTGAAAGATCGCATAGTCCCGCGTCACCGCGAAATCATGCATCATGCAGTAATAGGGCACCTCGAAGAAGGTTTCGAACAGCAATTCGCCCTGCGGGTCAATTTCCATATAGGACACATCACGGGTCAGCAGGCCGGTGGCCGCATAGCCGAAATTGCACATATTGCCGGTGATCGGGTCAATCTTGGGATGCGCGGAAAAGGTCTGGTTGCGCATCTTGCCGTTGAAATCGCCATAGCCCTGCGTCTCCATCGTCACCGGGTCCATGATCAACGGCGGACTGTCCTCTTTAAGGGCAAAAAGTTTGCCCGCATGGACGATCGGCGTGGTGTTGGCCGTTCCCCGGATCATGCCCTTGACCGAGGGATCATCGGTCAGCGGATTGCGATAGGCGCCGAACAGGGCGCGGCCCGCCTCGCGCTCCACCTTCAGCTTGTCGGTCAGCGCATAGCGCTGTTTGAGATCGACCCGACCGTTGCGAAACGTGAATTGCGAAATCAGGCCGTCGCCATTGAAAAACTGATCGTTTTCAAAAATGGGCGCGAATTGCGCATCGGGCTGAACACGGTGAAACACGCCGTTGAGCTCAGGCGGCACTGTGCCTTCGACTTCCAGGTCGATGATATCGCATTCCAGCCGCAGCGGGCGCAGGGAATGGCGGAAGTTTCTTGTGTCGGGGAAATGGGCCATGCCTTTTACATCCTCTCGCGGCCCCGATTGTTCGGGGCCTTGCATGGTACTTACCGGATAGGATTTTTCGCAAAATGGACTAAACAGTCTCGATGATGGTACTTTTCGCAAGCCCATGACAGCAGATCCGTCCCTGCCCTCGTTGCAGGCCCCGGTCGGCCGCGAGGATATGCGGATTGAAGCGATCCGCCCGCAAAGTGCGGCCCCCGCCCATATCGACCCACACAGCCACAACGATATGCTGCAACTGGTGATGGCCACGGGCGGCTCGTGCATCGTCACGCTGGACGGGACGGTGCGGGAAGTGGCTGCGCCCTGCCTGATCGCCATACCGGGGGGCACCGTGCATGGTTTTGAGGTCATGGCCGGGGCAAGCGGCTGGATGGCGCTGATCCGGCATCATCGCGTGCTGGAGGTGGTGATGACCCTGCGCGTGGATGCTGCGCGCCTGCTGGCCCGGCCCTATGTGGTCGATCTGGCGCAGGAACCGGCGCAGGCGCAGGATCTGGCCCATGTGCTGGCGATGATCGAGCGGGAAAGCGCCGCCCCGCGCGATGGGCAGGCGATCTGCCTTGAGGCGCTGCAACGCCTGCTGCTGGTCCATCTCTCACGGATCATCGATCAGGACCGCCACACCGCCGCCCCGCCGCGCCGCGCCGACCACGATCTGTTTCTGGAATTTCGTGCCTTGGTCGAGCGACGCTTCACCCGCACGCACACCATCGCGCATTATGCCCGCGCGCTCAACACCACGCCTGCGCGTCTGAATACGCTGTGCCAACGCTATGCCGGACGCAGCGCCAAACAGGTGCTGACCGACCGCCTGATCGACGAGGCCCGGCGGCGGCTGCGTTTTACCGCCGCCCATGCCGCCGAGATCGCCCTGTCGCTCGGCTTTGCCGAACCTTCCTATTTCGTGCGGATGTTTCGCAAGCAAACCGGCATGACACCGGGCCGCTATCGCGCCGAAGGGATCAATTAGCGCGGGCCAATCAGCGCGGACCGGCCACCGGCCCGTCATGGCCCCCGGCCCAACCCGTTCCCGCCTTATAGACATTGGCGTTCAGGAACACGCCCTGCACGCGAATGATCTTGCCACGGCGGATCTTGAAGGCCTGGCCCAACAGGTTTTCATTGGGAAACTGGGTGCTTTCCATAAAGGGGGTGAAGACCCCGTTATAGGTCACGCCCTTCACATCGCCCCGGCGGCGAAAATTCCATTGCCCAAAGACGATCTGGCGCTCGACATCAATCACGGGAAAGCGGGCATTGTTATAGCTGGTGATGAATTTGTAGATGCCGGTATCCAATTGCCGGGCGCATCCCATGCCCAGCGTTGATGCCACCAGCCGGATCCACGGCACCGGCGATTCCGCATTGGGGCCGGGCTGGGGCGGATGATCGTTGGCGGTCTGCGCCATCACCCCGCCATTTTCCAGCCGAACGCAGGTGTCGGGATCAAAAGGCGCCTTGCTGCCGTCGCTGGCGGCCACCGCCGAAACATAGCTCTCGGCCACTGCCGCCAGTTGTGCGCGCGTCAGGCGCGTGGCGGCGGGTTCCGGCGCATCCCACAGCGCCTCGGTCGGGACCATGCGTTCGGCATTGGCCGCGCCGCGATTGACCACCGTTTCCACCTCGGCAATCCGTCCGTTCACTATTTTCAGCCGCAGCGACATCAGCCCCGCCTTGCCGTTTTCGACAAAATCGAGATGGGCGGCGGCCTGTCCGGCCTGCGTATCGAGATAATCATAGCGATAGCGCGCGCCCACCGCGCTTACCCCGGTCCACAGGCCCTCGCCCAGCGGCAGGGCGGCGCCATTCTCGGTGAAGCGCAGGTTGGCCGACACCGGCAGATCGCCGGGGCGATGATGCGCCAGTGCATCGACATAGCGCGTGATAAAGCCCGACAGACAGGTCCGGTCGCAAGTCTGAGCCTGCTGCGGCGCGGCCTGCACAGGCGCGGCCATCGCCAGCATGGCAAGCGGCAGGATCGAACGATATTGCATGGCTTTCTCCTCTATCTCCGGCCGTCATCCGGCTCTTGTCCCCTGCGCTCTTGAGGCGGGTCGTCGGCCGGTTCTGGCGGCAAAAACAAAGCCGCGTCCAGCGCCAAGCCCGCCCGTTCGCTAAGAGAGCATTCGCCGGTTCGCTGGAGGGAAAGGTGACACCGCGCAAACCCGGCAAAGCTGGTCCCCACGGACAGGAAACAGCGGAACCGCAATGACACTCCACTTGGCAAAGCCGCAGAGTTTGACAAGCAGCCCGGCAAATTGCACGGCAAGGCTTGTCTTGGGCCGCAAAACGATCAAGGGCTTGGACATGCGTCCTTCGGCCCCTCCTCCTTCGCGCCTTTCCGGGCTTATCGGTTTTCATCTGCGCCGGGTTTCGGCCCAATCGCTGGTCGAACTGGAAAGCGCGCTGATGGATCTGGACCTGCGCACCATCCATTTCGCCGTGTTGGCCGCGATAGAGAGCAGCCCGGGGGGAAAACAGCGCGAGATTGCCGCCGAGGCAAAGATGCGCCCGGCCAATCTGGTCCCCCTGCTCGATCAACTGGAAAAGCGCGGGCTGGTTCGGCGCAGCGAGGACGGCAGCGACCGCCGCCTCGTCCGCTTTTCTCTGACGGCGGCGGGACAGGATATGCTGGTGGAGCTTGATCGCCGCGTGCGGCTGCATGAGGAACGCTTTTTCGCCGCCTTTGACGAGAAGGAGCGCGAGGCGCTGATCGCGATGATGCGCCGTATCGGCCAATCGTGACGCGCGGCCCGCGCCCTGCGCTCAACCGGCGCGAAACCCTTGGACTGATTGGCCTTGGAGGCCTTGCCATGACCATGAACAACCCCGTTTCCGCCACCGTCGCGCCCGTGGCCGACACCACCAGCGGCAAGGTATTGGGCGCGCTGAACGACGGCGTGATGGCTTTTCGCGGCATCCCCTATGCGCAGGCGGCAAGGTTTGAACGCCCCGCGCCGCCCGCGCCATGGTCGGGCCTGCGCGAGACGCTGGCCTATGGTCCGGCGGCGCCACAGGTCAATCCGCGCGGCGGCGGGCCTTCGCCCGTCATTCTGGCGCATTTGCCCCGCCCCGCCGGCGCCCCGCCGCCCCCGCCTTTGCGCGAGGATGAGGCTTGTCAGGTGCTCAATGTGTGGACCAGCGGGCTGCGCGACGAGCGAAAGCGGCCAGTGATGGTGTGGCTGCACGGCGGCTTCTTTGCGGTGGGTTCCGGGGCCAGCGGCGATGGCGCTGCACTGGCCCGGCGCGGCGATGTGGTGGTGGTCAGCATCAATCACCGGCTCAATGTGCTGGGCTTTGCCCATCTGGACGACCTGCCGGGCGGCGGGTTTGATGGCACGGGCAATCTGGGCATGCTCGATATCGTGACCGCGCTGCAATGGGTGCGTGAGAATATCGAGGCCTTTGGCGGCGACCCGTCGCGGATCATGGTGTTTGGCGAGTCGGGCGGGGGCATGAAAACGGGCTGGCTGCTGGCCTCGTCCGCTGCGCAGGGTCTGGTGCATCGCGCCGCGATCCAGAGCGGGCCAGGCCTGCGCATGATGGAGCGAGAGCAGGCGGCGGGCATCACCGACCAACTGCTCCACGCCCTGTCGCTGCGCCCCGGCGATGCGGAGGAATTGCGCCGCATGCCGCTCGACCGGCTGATGGCGGCCTATTTTGCGGTGGCGGCGGCCAATCCGGCGCGCAGCTTTACCGATCTGTCCTGCTTTGCACCGGTGCTCGACCCGCACCTGTTGCCGCGCCATCCTTTTGCCCCCACCGCCCCGGATCAGGCCCGCGATATCCCCCTGCTGATCGGCTGGAACGCGCAGGAGATGAGCTTTTTCATGGGCAATGACCCGCAGGGCTTCTCCCTTGACGAGGCCGGGCTGGCCGCAAGAGCCGCCACCTATCTGGGGCCTGACACGCAAAGTCTGCTGGCGCAATACCGGGCGCGCTATCCCGAGGCCTCGCCCGCGCGGCGCTATATCCAGTCCTTTTCCGACGAGCAGATTATGGCCCCCACCCTGCTGCTGGCCGACCGCCAGTCGGCGCAGGGCGGTGCGCCGGTCTTCGCCTATCGCTTTGATTGGCAAAGTCCCGCGCTGGAGGGCAAGCTGGGCGCGCTGCACACGCTGGAGGCGCCTTTCGTGTTTGATGCGGTGGACAGCCAGATGGCGCTGACGGGCGGAACGGCGCAGGCCAGAGCGCTGGCCCGGCAGGTCAGCGCGGCTTGGGTGGAATTTGCCGCCACAGGCCGCCCCGCCGCTGATGGTCTCCCGGCGTGGGAAGCGTATGGCGATCAGCGGCGCGTCATGGCCCTCGACAATACCAGCCGACTGCTGGCTGATCCCGAGGCGGGCCTGCGCGAAAAACTGGCCCGCCGTCACCTTTAGCACGCGGCGGGCCTGATCGGCTCAACAATAGGGATGCGCCATGCGGAACTGGGTTTCATCCAGATGGGCGGTGGCGGCAAGGCCGCGCTGGCCCGCGGGCGGACACCAGCCAGGCACCTGCCCTGTCACATCGAAATAGACCTGTTCGTTAAATGTCGCGCCCACCGGCGGGGCGCGGTGCGGGGCCGCCCATGCACGGCCCCATGCGGGCGAAACGGCCCCCGACAGCGCCGCGCAGGCGCCGCCCAAAAGACTGCGGCGGCTGGTCCGCATCATGCCAAATGCCTCAGCCAAAGGCGATCTCCTTGTCGCTGAACCAGCGCCCATGCACCTGTACGTTTGAACGGAAGGGCAGGATGATCCGCGCCACCGCCCCGGCGGCCAGATCGCGCGTATCGGCAATCACCATTTCCGAGCGGCTCTCGGCGTAATTGTTGGCCACGCCGATCAGCCAGCCATCGCCCTCGGGCGCATCGGGCGAACGGGGGATGAAGTCCGGCTCCTGCAGGCTGTGGGTAGGGCCGGCGAAGAAGGAACGCCATGTGCCTTCTTTAAGATCAAACATGCCGTAGCTGTTGGTGACGCGCCCGCCCGCATTGCCCGCGCGCGCCGCGTCAAAAGGTTTGCTGTCATCGCGGAACGGGGCAAAGCCATAGCGATTGTCGCGCCCGGTATAGCGATCATCGATCCGCCCCAGATCCACGACATTCAATCCCGGCACAAGGATCTCCTCGACATAGCCGTCGTGATCGGAGGCCAGATCGAAGGTCATCCGGCGAATGAAGGCGCGGCCTTTGACCGGGTCCCACTTTGCCCCATTCGTCGCGGGAAAGAAGGGGAAGGGATTGCCGTCGAAACTGGGCGTTTCGAGGATGACTTTGGAGCCGACCGTGCGCGCGTTGAAGGTGTGGACAATGGCGCGCGCGGGCCCTTTGAACCAGCGGATGTCGCGCGGCGAGCCATAGCGCGGCATGATGCCGATCATGGTCGGCCTGCCTTCATCCCATTTCCAGTGGATCTGGCCTGCGCGAAGCTGCTCCATCGAGGTGCAATAGGGAAAGACCGGAAAGATCACATGGCTTTCGGTCACCGCCCAATCGTGGATCATGCTGACATAGGGGACTTTGAGGCGGACCTCATGCTTGACCCGGCCCCCGGCGTCGATCACGTAATAGAACAGGTCGTCGCTCGCCAGCCCGGTGGCCTCAAAACCATAGGCCAGCAACTCGCCCGTGCGATTGTCCACCTTGGGATGGGCGGTGAAGGTCTGGCTTTTATAGCCGCCATGGAAATCCCATTCGCCCAGCGTGTCGAGCGTGACCGGATCAACCGCATAGGGGCGGCTGTCCTCTTTGAGCACCATCAATTTGCCCGCATGGGCCAGAACCGCCGTGTTCATCACCGTGTTCAGCCACGGTTTGTCAATGTTTTGAAAGCCCGGCTCATTGTCAAAGGGATTGCGGTAATAGCCGTAGAGCTGGCGCCCGGCCTTGTTGCAATTGAGAAAGCGCGGCGTCTTGACCCAGCGGCCCTTATAGCTGGCGCGGCCGCCCTTGATGCGGAACATGCTGATATAGCCGTCCTGGTTGAAGGGCGCGTCATCGCTGTGTCTGGGAGGATAGTTCCAGTCGCTGCCCACGCGCACAAAGGCGCCGGACAGGGCGGGCGGAATGGTCCCTTCGACCTCGCAGTCCCATACATCCGCCTCGAATCGCTGGGGCGCGAAAAAGCCCCGCATCGCCGGCATGCCGCTGTAATCCACCATGCTTTCTTCAACCCTCTCGAATGATGGCAGGCATCCTAGCGCCCTGTGCGCGTCGCGGGCTTGCTTGGCAGCGAACCTGTCAGTGTGCCCCTGACGAACAGCATGCGATTGAGGACTTGCCGGATTTTCATTATGTGACATAACTAATGGCAGGGCAGATAAATGCCATCAAAAACAGCAGTCGGCAGGGGAGAGAGCGATGGCCGCGAGCAAGCATTTCACCACCGCCGGATTATCCGGTACCGAGGCCGCCGAGGCATGGGCGCTCCATTGGCGCAGCCTTGTCCCGCTGCGCGTGCGCAGTCTTGGCGCCGAGGGCCTGCGCGCCGATGTCCGCACGCGGGCGCTGTCCTCGCTGTCGGTCGGGCGGATTGCGGTGGGGCCTCATGAGATCCAGCGCGAACGCGCCGCGCCGCAGGACGCCTCAGGCGATCTGCTCAAACTGGTCATCCAGCTTTCGGGCAGCACAATCGTCGAGCAGGCGGGCCATCAGGTGGCGCTGGAAAGCGGCCAATGGCTGCTCTATGACATGGCGCGCAGCTATCGCCTGACCAATGAGGCGGCGACCGGCCAATTTGCGCTGATCGTGCCGCGCAGCGCCTATGCCGGGCTGGCCGATACGGCCCGCCGGATCGCGATGCGGCCGAGACCGGTTTCCGGCATGGTCAAGCTGCTCCAGCGCTGTACGCAAGGCGTGATCGACGATCTGGACGAGGGCGAAAATGCGCTGCTCGACAGCGATCTGGGCGCCACGATGGTCGATATGCTGCGTCTGGCGCTGGGCGAATGCGGCGAGGGCATCGCGCGCAGTTCGATGCAGGACACGATGCGCGAGCGAGTGATGGCCTATATCCGCCGCAATTTCCGCGATCCCGATCTGACGCTCGACGCGGTGGCGCAGGCGATGCATTGCACCAAGCGCTATCTCCACAAGCTGTTTTGCGACGATCAGACGATCAGCGAATGTATCTGGGCCATGCGGGTGCGCCGTTGCGGCGAAGAACTGGCCTCGCCCGCCTATACCGCCCGCTCGATCACCGAGATCGCCTTTGCCAACGGTTTCAGCAATTCGGCCCACTTCAGCCGGGTCTTCAAAACCCACTACGGCACCAGCCCGCGCACCTATCGCGCGGCCAGAACGGGCCATTGAGCTGCGGGGCCAATGCCCGTTCGCTCTGGGCAAAGACAGACTGGCGTGGCCGCGCCTAGCTGCGCCATCACACAAATGATGGGGGAAATCCATGATGCCGAAACGATACCTTGCGCTGCTCGCCGGGGGCATGGCCATGATGACGGCGCCTTCGGTGTTTGCCGCCGCGCCCAAGGCCGCCGGATGCGACAAGACCTGCCTTGAAGGCATCGCCACGGCCTATCGCACCGCCTATCTGGCCCATGACCCCAAACGCGCGCCTTTTGCCAAATCCTTGCGCTTTAGCGAAAACAATGTCGAAATGGCGCTGCCCGACGGCACATGGCACACGGTCGCGCGCGAAATCGGCCCTGCGCTGATTGTGTCAGACCCCGTCACCGGACAGGTCGGCATCTACACCTCGATCCAGCAGAATGACGTTCAGGGCTTTCTGGCCATTCGCCTGAAAATCCGCGCGCGGCAAATCGTGGAGGCCGAACATATCGTTTCCACCAAGCGCAACCTTTCCGCGCCGCCCACGCCCATCGGCCCGGTCGAAGGATTCGTGCACAACCCCGATCTGGCCCGGCGCGTCCCGGCGGAAGAAAAGATGAGCCGAAGCGATTTGATCAAACTGGCAGACGGCTATTTCACCACGCTGGAAAACAATGACGGCACGATCCGCAATACGCGCTTCGCCCCCGATGCCCGGCGGTTTGAAAATGGCATGGAATTTCCCGAGATCGAGAAGAATTTCCGCGCCGGGCGCTATCGCTTCAACGAGAGGGTGCGCGACCGGGACTATTTCCTGGTCGATGAAGCGCGCGGGATCGTCATGTCGCGCGCCTTTATCGACCATAAGGGCGTGCTCGATACGTTTGAACTGACCGATGGCACCAAAACCCGCTCGATCTTCCGCGAACCGCAAAGCTGGAGCGTGCTGGAACTCTTCAAGATCAAGGGCGGCCAGATCACCGCCATTGAGGCGACCTTCATTCAGGTGCCCTATTACATGCGCTCGCCGTGGAGCGCCAAGCCGGACCGGCGCAAAGGCGGCCTGACGGTGCCGCCCCCGATGCCTCCGGCCTCGTCCCCGGCCGCCGCCAATCCGCCCTTGGATTGAAGTCGCATCCAACCCCCTATCCGCGTCAAAGGGCTGGTCTTGCCGGCCCTTTTTCATTTGGCGGGGCGGGCGCATTTTACGCAAATTTCACGGCCCCGCCCCCAGCCTCACATGGCAATTTAGCGCGTCTATGGCGCATCGCTTGCCCATGCCGCATGGGGGCCAGCCTCTTTGCGGCATCCTTTAATCCGCAAAGGATGCCCATGCGATGAACGACCTTGTCTGGCTCTGCGTGCTCGCCGGCCTCGTGCTGGCCAGCCTTGCCTTTTTGCGCCTGATCGAGCGCGCCTGATCTTCAAGGAAACCGGCAATGACCCTTTCGCTCTGGCTGGCCGCGCTCACTGCGCTGGGCCTGCTCGCCTATCTCGTGGTCGCGCTGCTGCGGCCCGAAAAGTTCTAGAAAGGAGGCACCTGTGACAACTGGCATGACCATGTCGGGCTGGGGCCTGATCCTTATTTTCACCGCGCTGGTGGCGCTGCTGGCAAAGCCTGTAGGCCAATGGCTGTTTGCCCTTTACGAAGGGCGCGCTACCGCGCTGCACCGCGTGCTGGGCCCGGTCGAGCGCGGGTTCTATCGCGCATCGGGCATCGACCCGAACCGCGAACAGGGCTGGCTGGCCTATGGCCTGCATATGCTGGCCTTTCAGGTGGTGCTCACGCTCTTCACCTATGCGATCCTGCGGTTGCAAGGCGTTCTTCCGATGAACCCGCGCGGATTGGCCGGGATTGGCGCCGATGGCGCGATGAACACCGCCATCGCCTTTGTCACCAACACCAACTGGCAATGGTATGCGGGCGAGACCGTGCTGTCGAACTTCAGCCAGATGGTGGGCCTGACCATCCACAACTTCCTTTCCGCCGCCACCGGCATCGCCATCGCCTTTGCCCTGTTTCGGGGTTTTGCCCGCCATGAGGCCAGGACGGTCGGCAATTTCTGGGCCGACTGCACCCGCATCACGCTCTATCTGCTGCTGCCGGTCTGCGTGGTCTACGCGCTGTTTCTGGTGGCCTGCGGCGTGCCGCAAACCTTGGCCAGTCTGGTCGAGGCCCATACGCTGGAGGGCGCGAAACAGGCGATCGTGCTGGGCCCCGTGGCATCGCAAGAAGCGATCAAGATGCTGGGCACCAATGGCGGCGGCTTTTACAACGCCAATTCGGCCCATCCGTTTGAGAACCCGACCGCGCTGACCAATTTTGCCCAGATGCTCTCGATCTTTGCCATCGGCTCGGGCCTGACATGGTGCTTTGGCCGGGCGGTGGGCAACACGCGTCAGGGCTGGGCGATCCTTTGGGCAATGCTGATCCTGTTCGTGGCGGGCGCGGGCATCGCCTATTGGCAGGAGGCCAATGGCGCCACTCTGGCCATGGCGGGCGGCCATATGGAGGGCAAGGAAGTGCGCTTCGGCATCGCCGCCAGCGCCCTGTTCTCCGCCGTCACCACCGCGGCCAGCTGCGGCGCGGTCAACGCCATGCATGACAGTTTCACCGCGATCGGCGGCCTGATCCCGATCTTCAACATGCAGCTTGGCGAGATCGTCATCGGCGGCGTCGGTTCGGGGATCTACGGCTTCCTGCTCTTTGCGCTGCTGGCGGTGTTCGTGGCCGGGCTGATGGTGGGGCGCACGCCGGAATATGTCGGCAAGAAGATCGAGGCGCGCGAGGTCAAGCTGGCCGTGCTGGCGATTGCCGTGCTGCCGCTCTCGATCCTTGGGTTTACCGCGCTGGCCGCCGTGCTGCCCGCCGGTTTGGCCGGACCGATCAACAAAGGCCCGCATGGGTTTTCCGAGATCCTCTACGCTTTCTCCTCGGCCACGGCCAACAATGGCTCGGCTTTTGCGGGCCTCAGCGCTGGCACGCCCTTCTACAACGGCCTGCTGGGCGTGGCGATGTGGGTGGGGCGTTTCTTTGTCATCATCCCCGTGCTGGCCATCGCGGGCAGCCTTGCCGCCAAGCGGCACACGCCCGCCACCGCCGGTTCCTTTCCCACCACCGGGGCGCTGTGGGTCGGCCTGCTGATCGGGGTGATCCTGATCCTTGGCGGCCTCACCTTCCTGCCCAGCCTCGCGCTTGGCCCGATTGCCGATCAGGTGTCGGTGCTGGCACATACTGCTTTCTAAAGGACGATAGAGATGTCCACCCCCCAATCCATGTTTGCGCCCGAACTGGTGCTGCCCGCGATGCGCGATGCCTTGCGCAAACTGGCCCCGCGCGAGCTTATCGGCAATCCGGTACTGTTTACCACGGCGGTCGTCGCCACGCTGCTGACTGTCCTGCTGGTCATCGGCGATGGCGGCCTGTCGCTGGGCTTTCAACTGCAATTGATCGCCTGGCTCTGGCTGACGGTTCTGTTCGGCACTTTTGCCGAGGCGCTGGCCGAAGGGCGGGGCCGGGCGCAGGCGGCCTCGTTGCGCGCCACCAAGTCCGATCTTGTCGCCCGCCTGCCCGATGGCCGCATGGTCCCGGCCAGCCAGTTGAAGCGCGGCGATGAAGTCCTTGTCGAAACCGGCGATCTGATCCCGGCCGATGGCGAGGTGATCGAAGGCGTGGCCAGCGTCAACGAGGCCGCCATCACCGGCGAGAGCGCGCCCGTCATCCGCGAGGCCGGCGGCGACCGCAGCGCCGTCACCGCCGGCACCCGCGTCATTTCCGACCACATCCGCGTGCGGGTGACGCAGGAGCCGGGGCAAGGCTTTCTCGACCGCATGATCGCACTGGTCGAAGGCGCGCAGCGGCAAAAGACCCCCAACGAGATCGCGCTGACGATCCTGCTGGTGGGGCTGACGATTATCTTCCTGATCGCGGTATCGACCATTCCCGCCTTCGCCCATTATGCGGGGGGCGGCGTGCCGGTGGCGGTGCTGGCCGCGCTGCTGATCACGCTCATCCCCACCACGATTGCCGCGCTGCTCTCGGCCATCGGCATTGCCGGGATGGACCGACTGGTGCGCTTCAACGTGCTGGCCAAATCGGGCCGCGCTGTCGAGGCGGCGGGCGATATTGACGTGCTGTTGCTGGACAAGACCGGGACGATCACCGTGGGCGACCGGGCGGCCTGCGAATTCCGCCCGCTGACCGGCGTGGCGATGGAGCGTCTGGCGCAGGCTGCGCTGATGGCCAGTCTGGCCGATGAGACCCCCGAGGGGCGCTCCATCGTGGTGCTGGCCCGCGCCGCCTATCTGGCGCAGGGCGAGCTGCCCCAGGATGCGCAGATCATCCCCTTTACTGCCCAGACCCGCCTGTCGGGCATCCGCAGCGGCCAGAGCCTGATCCAGAAGGGCGCGGTGGATTCGCTGCTGCGCGCCCATCCCGATATCGGGCAAACCGCCGCCGCCGAGATGCGCCGCATGGCCGATGACATCGCCCGTCTTGGCCAGACCCCGCTGGGCGTGGCGGAAAATGGCCGGTTGCTGGGTGTGATCGCGCTCAAGGACGTTATCAAATCGGGTGTGCGCGACCGCTTTGCCCAATTGCGCCAGATGGGCATCCGCACGGTGATGATCACCGGCGACAATCCCCTGACCGCCGCCGCCATTGCCGCCGAAGCAGGCGTCGACGATTTCCTCGCCGAGGCCACGCCCGAGGACAAGCTGGCGCTGATCCGGCAGGAGCAGCAGGGCGGGCGTCTGGTGGCCATGTGCGGCGATGGGACGAATGACGCGCCCGCTCTGGCGCAGGCCGATGTCGGCGTGGCGATGAACACCGGCACACAGGCCGCGCGCGAGGCGGGCAATATGGTCGATCTGGACTCAGACCCGACCAAGCTGATCGAGATCGTCGGGCTGGGCAAGCAATTGCTGATGACGCGCGGGGCCTTGACCACCTTTAGCGTGGCCAATGACGTGGCCAAATATTTCGCCATCATTCCGGCCATGTTCGTCGTGCTCTATCCCGGCCTTGGCGCGCTCAATGTGATGGGGCTCGCTTCACCGCAAAGCGCGATCCTGTCGGCGATCATCTTTAACGCGCTGATCATTCCGGCGCTGGTGCCGCTGGCGCTGAGAGGCGTGACCTATCGCCCGATGGGCGCGGGGCCGATGCTGGCGCGCAATCTGGCGATCTATGGGCTGGGCGGGCTGATCGCGCCCTTTGTTGGCATCAAGGCGATCGACCTTGCCGTTGCCGCGCTCAATCTGGCCTGAGGGAGAGAACCCATGCTCAAGACTTTTGCTTCCGCCCTGCGCCCTTCGCTGGTGATGACCGCCGGTTTTGCCCTCTTGCTGGGCGGGGCCTATCCTCTGGCCATCACCGCCGCCGCGCAGGCCCTTTTCCCGCATCAGGCTAATGGCAGCCTGATCGAGCGCCACGGGCAGATGATCGGCTCGGACCTGCTGGCGCAGGGCTTTGCCGCGCCGGGCTATTTCCACCCCCGCCCCTCGGCCGCCAATTATGATGCCAGCGCATCGGCCGGTTCCAACCTTGGCCCCGCTTCGGCGGTGCTGGCCGCGCGAATCGCCAAGGACGCCGCCGCCCTGCGCGCCCAAGGCTATCCCGACGTCCCACCTGCAATGGTGACCACCTCCGCCTCGGGGCTTGACCCTCATATCAGCCCCGAGGCGGCTCTTTTGCAGGCCCCCCGCGTGGCGCAGGCGCGCCATATGCCGGTCGAGCGCGTCGAGGCGCTGGTACGCGCCGCCGTTGAGAGGCCGCTGGCCGGTGTGCTGGGCGAAAACCGGGTGAATGTGCTGCGGCTCAATCTGGCGCTCGACGCCGCCTCTCGACCGAGTGGGCAACAGGGGGCATGATCGCGCGGTGAACACGGCCCGCCCCGATCCTGACGCGCTGCTGCGCGCCATCAGCCGCCAGAACGGCACTCGCGGCCGCCTCAAGGTTTTCCTTGGGGCGGCTCCGGGCGTGGGCAAGACCTATGAAATGCTGATGCAGGCCACGCGCCGCCGCGATGCGGGCGAGGATGTGGTGATCGGCGTCATCGAAACCCATGGCCGCGCCGAAACCGAGCAGCGGGCCGCAGGCTTTGAAATCATCCCCCGCCGCGCCATCGACCATCGCGGCCAGATACTGCATGAGATGGACCTCGACGCCATCCTTGCGCGCCGCCCCGCGCTCGTTTTGATCGACGAACTGGCCCATACCAACGCGCCCGGTTGCCGCCACGACAAGCGCTGGCAGGATGTCGAGGAGGTGCTCAACGCCGGGATCGACGTCTATTCGACCCTCAATGTCCAGCATCTGGAAAGCCTCAACGATGTGGTGGCCTCCTTTGCCCGGCTGCGCGTGCGCGAAACGCTGCCCGACCGGGTGCTGGACCATGCCGAGATCGAGGTGGTCGATATCCCCCCCGGCGAGCTGATCGAGCGGCTGAAAGCGGGCAAGGTCTATGTGCCGCAGGAGGCGAGCCGGGCGCTGGCGCATTTCTTTTCGCATTCCAATCTGACGGCCCTGCGCGAACTGGCGCTGCGCCGCGCGGCGCAGGCGGTTGATGCGCAAATGCTCGACTATCTGCGCGCCCATGCTCTTGAAGGCACATGGGCGGCGGGCGAGCGCCTGTTGGTGGCCGTGGGCGCGGAGGCCGGAGCGCAGGAAGTGGTGCGCGCGGGCAAAAGGCTGGCGGATTCGCTCTCGGCGCCATGGACGGCGGTGCATATCGAAACCGGCCCCGCCTCACCCAACGCCGCCTCGCGTGAGGATCTTGCCGCCGCGCTCCATCTGGCCTCGCAACTGGGCGCGCAAGTGGCGACCGTTCCGGCGGCGGGGTTGGCCGAGGGGCTAGCGCATATGGCGGCGGATCTGCGCGCCACCATTCTGGTGATGGGGCAAGGCGCGAGCCGGGGTCTTGTGCGCCGCGATGGGCTGGCAACGCAACTGGCCCGTCTTGGCTTGGGCGCGGCAGTGCATATTGTGCCGCGTGCGGCCTCCCATGCACCAGTTAAGCCACGCCGCCCGGCGGCGGCGCGCGATGCCGAATTTGATCTGGCCGCATGGCTTCTGCCCCCCGGCCTGCTGATCTCGGGCGCGCTGATCGCCTGTGTCACTTTGGCGGGCGTTCTGTTCGCCGCGCTGGGCAGTGTCACCAACATCGCGCTGCTCTATCTGCTGCCGGTGATGCTTGCTGCCACGCGCTATGGGCTGTGGACGGGGATCGTCACCGGGCTGCTGTCTTCGCTGGCCTATAATTTCTTCTTCATCCCCCCGATCCACACGTTCACCATCGCCGATCCGCAAAATCTGATCACGGTGGTCGTGCTGCTGGCAGTGGCCGTGGTGGTCAGCCATATGGCGGGGCGCCTGCGCGACACGGCGATGCTGTCGCGGGCCAGTGCGGTGCGGGCCAGTGCGCTGGCCGGATTTGCGCGGCAATTGACGGGGATCGGCGCGGCGGGCGATCTGGGCCGCGTGCTGTGCGAGGAAAGCGCCGGGCTGCTGGGGGCCTATACGGTGCTGCTGATGCCCGAGGATGGCGCACTGGTCGAAATCGCCGCCAGCCCGCCCGATGTCGGCCTGCAGGCGCTGGACCGGGTGGTGGCGCAATGGGCCTTTGACAATCGCCGACCGGCCGGGCGCGGGTCCGACACGCTCTCGGCGGCCGAATGGCTGTTTCTGCCGGTCGAGGCGGGGGGCAAGGCGCTCGCCGTGCTGGGCGTGGCGCAGCCCGATGCCGGGGCCGACGGCGCACAACCCGTGCGGGCCGACCTGTTGCCCATGCTGACCAGTTTTCTCGATCAGGCGGGTCTTGCCCTCGACCGTATACGGCTGGAGGCCGAGCGCGGACAGATGCGGCGGTTGGAGGAGCGCGACGCCTTGCGCGCCGCCCTGCTCTCCTCGGTGAGCCATGATCTGCGCACGCCGCTGACCTCCGTGATTGGCCTGCTGGGCAATCTTGTGCCCGCCGACCGCGAACAGGAGCGCGTGCTCGCCCTTGCCCGCGCCGAGGGAGAACGGCTGCAACGCTTTGTCGCCAATCTGCTCGATATGGTGCGGATCGAGACGGGGGCGGTGGAATGGCGGCCCGAACCTGTCGATCTGGCCGAGGCGGTTGCCAGCGCGGTGCATGACCTGCGCCATTTGCTGGGCACGCGGAGGCTCCTGATCGACATTGCTCCTGATCTGCCCCTCGTCCGGCTCGACCCCCGGCTGCTCCATCACTGCCTCATCAACCTGATCGAAAATGCCGCGCATTACAGCCCGGCCCAAACCCCCATCCGCATCGCGGCGCGGCAAAGGACCGATGGGCTGGACCTGTCGGTGATCGACGAAGGCCCCGGTTTGCCGCCCGGCGCGCAGGCGCGTGTGTTTGAAACCTTTACCCGGTTGGAGGGATCTGACCGCAAGGGCGGGACCGGGCTGGGGCTGGCCATCGTCAAAGGCTTTGCCGAGGCGATGGGGTTGCAGGCCCGCGCCGCCAATCGCACAGACGGCCAAGGCGCCTGCTTCACGCTGGCGATGCCCGGCGCTTTGCTGTGGAAAGAGAGCGATCAAACATGACAGGCAGCCCAAAGGTTCTGGTGGTGGACGATGAAATGGCGATCCGCCGCCTGCTGCGCGGCAGCCTGTCGCGCGCCGGGCTGGACGTGGTCGAGGCCGCCAATGCGCGCGAGGCACTGGCCGCGCTGAATATCGACAAGCCCGATCTGGTGCTGCTTGATCTGGGTCTGCCCGACCGCGACGGGATGGAGCTGATCGGCCCGATCAAGGCGGCCAAGGCCGCGCTGCTGGTCGTTTCGGCGCGCGATGCAACCGGCGAAAAGGTGGCCGCGCTCGATCTGGGCGCGGATGATTATGTTACCAAGCCTTTCGATACGGACGAGGTGCTGGCCCGCGTGCGGGTCGCGCTGCGCAACCGTCTGCTGGCCGAGAATGCCGCGCCGCTGGTAAGGCTGGGGGCGGTGGAGATGGATCTGGCCGCCCGCATCGTGCGCCGCAATGGGGCCGAGGTCCATCTCAGCCCCAAGGAATATGGCTTTCTGGCCGAACTGGCTCGCTATCCGGGGCGGGTGGTGTCGCATGCCGCGATCCTGCGCAGCGTATGGGGGCCGGGGCAGGAACAGGCGGTGGAATATCTGCGCGTGGCCGCGCGCGGATTGCGGCGCAAGCTGGAGGATGTGCCGGTCGAACAGAGCATGATCCGCAACGAACCGGGCATCGGCTATCGCCTGATCGTGTGAAACAGGGCCCCGGCGATCAAGCGCGCAGGCGGACCGCGTTGCGGCCCTGCGCCTTGACCTCATAGAGCGCTTCATCGGCGGTGCGGAACAATTGCGCCTTGGTCCATCCGGACATCATCTGCGCAATGCCGCAACTCAGCGTCACATATTCCGGATGGCCGCCCTCGATCAGTCCGTTGATCTGGCGACATCGCTCAAGAATGCGGCCGCAAACCTTGGCCGCCGTAACGGCATCGGCGCGAAACAGGATGGCAAATTCATCGCCCCCGATCCGCCCGACAAGATCGGTCGCCCTCGTTTCCGTTCTCAGGCACTGGCCAATGCGGGACAACACCTCATCACCCATGGCGTGGCCATATCGATCATTGATTTCCTTGAAATAATCGACATCAATCAACGCGAGGGAACAGGTCACGCCCTCCTTCATCACATCATGCACGCCCTGATGAAACCCGGCCCGGTTCAGGATCTGGGTCAGATCATCGGTAAACGCCTTCCTGGTCAGTTCGCGCTCGCGAAGGGCGCGGGCGGTGATGTTGTGGAATGTGATCACCGCGCCGGACTGCGCCAAAGCCGGGTCGAGCAGGGCAAAGGAGGCCTCCACGCAAAAGCCTTCGCGCGATTGCAACTCGGCAACCGTGCCCCTTCCGACCAGAAAACCTCCCAGCTCGGGCCATTGCTCGGCAAGCTGCGCCAAAGAGATACCCACCAGATCATCGGCATGCGTGTCGAGCAGGCTGTCGGTAGGGCCACCGGCAAAGATGCAGCAGCCATGCCCATCAAAGCCGAGCACCGCATCGGGGCTGTTGGCCAAAATCATCCGGATGGATTTGTCACGATCATCCAGTTTGGCCGCAAATTCGGCCCGCGACGTGATGATCGCCACCACGGTCATGCAGGTGGCCAGCGTGGTTACCAGATAAAATTGAAAGAAAATCGACTTGGCCAACAGATCGCCATGCATCAGCGCGATCGGCCCACGATTGCCGATCGTGGCCATCATGCCGATGATGGCGGTGATCAGAATGCCGATCTTTATCCCATGGCGCCCCAGCGGAAAGGTCAGCAGAACAAGCGCGCTGACCGGAATGAACAGCAGCGGCATATCGGTCTGAACGAAAACCAGATCGACAAGAGCGGCATAGCCAACCAGCAGGCCCAGCATTTGCCAGCGCTGGGCAGGAGTTTTGCCGCGATAGAATTCGCCATAGGAACCATCCCAGAGGGAATTGAAAAACGGCGTTGCCACCACGATGCCCAGCGCATTGCTGAAAAACCAGCGCGCGAAAGAAGCGAGGAAGGGCTGCTGATAAATGGCCATGGCCGAAAGCGCGCCCAGCAGGCCACCGATCGCAGGCGTAATCACCCCCGCCCAAATGACAAATCGCCCCAGCAATTGCATATCGGACAGGATGCTGGAGGCGGCCAGTCGGCGTTGCAGGAAGATGGCCGCAACCCACGCCTGCGTGATATTGATCGCGGCATAGAGAATGTGGCTCCAGGCAAAACCGCGCACCGCATCATTGGCCAGATGGTTTGCAATAACCCCGGCGATCAGCACCGGCCGCCATTGCGAACGCGGGGTTTGCAGCAAGAGCGCGAGAATGACGGCGTCCGCGATCCAGATCGTCGCATGGTTTCGCCCATCACTGGCAAAGCGCAGGGTCAACGCCGCCAATGCAAAATAGGCAAGGCCCGCATAGAGCGCCCTTGCGAGGATGGGCGCCCCTTCGGTCGAAGGACGTTGTTCACGGTACATAATGAAACGGTGATAAATTAGGTCAAAAATAATACTACCGGCGGGAGGAGAACTACCTCCGTAATGGATGTATCAATCCCTATTCTGCACCATTTACGTGTATAATCGGCGGCCCCCGGCGCCCGGCCCTAACGCCCCAACGCGCCCAGAACCTGATCCAGCGGACACATGCCCCGAACCGCGTCGTGGCAGGCCTCAATGACCATCGGATGGCGCAGCGCCGCCCCCTTGCCGCTGCGCATGCCCGCCAGCGTTTGCGACCGATAGCTGGCGCGCACCATGCGCCGCCCCGAAGGCATCCGCAGCACTTCGAGCATGATTGCCCCGCCCGGCGAGGGATCATCCGCCGCCAGCCCGTCGACCCGCCAATGCAGCCCCAGCAGACCGGCCAGATTGGCAATATTCGTGTCATGCCCGACAATCAGCGCCAGCCCGACCCGGCCCTCCAGCCCCTCGCGCAGCACCGGCGCCAGACCGGCCAGATTGGGCGCGGCAAGCGGCCTCGGGCGGGCGAGCAGGCGAAATTCCTCGGCATGGAACGTGGAAAGCACGGCAATATCGCCCGCACTGGCCCGGCCCCAGCCCACCTCACCCATCGGCTTGCCATCGGCATATTCCAGCAAAAGGATCTGCGCAGCGGTTGAGGCCCGGTCGAGCATGCCCGACAGTTTAGGCCGCGCCTGCGCGGTGGCGGGCCGGATACGAGTAGGCTCGACGCCGATGCCACAGGGCGCCGCCGCCCCGCCGCACAGGATCGCATTCAACCGGGCATAAAGCGGGGCCAGCCTGCGGTCGATCCCGGCCAGCCCTTGCGGCCCTACTGCCTGGTCAAGCGCGAGCGCCGCAGCGCCCGGATCAATACGCGCCAAACCTGCCGAAAGCGGGCCGAAACGCGGATCATCCTGATCCTGCGGCAAATGGTCGAAGGCGGGCGCGCAATGGCTCAACGCGCCCTTGACCCAATGCTGCCCGGTGGCGATGGTGCGCTGATCGCTGTCGGCCACGATATGCAGCCGCGTGGCATCGGGACAACCCGCAACCGGCAGGACACCGATTCGCCGCAACCATGCGCCATCCTGCACGCCAAGGCTCTCGACCGCTTCGCCGCCATGCGCCGTCAGCCAGCCCGGCGGCACATCCCAGCGGGGCCATGGCGCAGCGGCGGTCCCTGCGGGCATCGCCGGGTCCTTGGTGGGCGGGCGAATGCCGTGCCGCATCAACACCACAACGCTTTCCACCACCGGTCCGGCGGCATAGGCCGGAACGGTCCATGCCGGAACACTCCACGCCAGAGCCGCTATCGCCGCGATCATCATCTTGCGCATCAAACTTGCTTCCACATTCCAAACAGCATCCTGCCGCTAGGATGCCAATGCGTCGAATTGGTGACAGCGCGGCGAATAGGAATGGATATGCTGCAATGCAGCATTTTAGGGCCTGACAACGCGCGCCCTCATCCCTACATACAGACTCGCATGTGCCGCAGCGCATGAAAGCCCCCCAACTCGAAAGGCCCCCCATGAGCGCCCCCGCCCTGGACCAAGCCGCCCTTGTTCTACCCCCTGCCGACAGAGCTTCCCCGGTTGCCCTCGTGCATCTCGCGCTGGCGATGGGCGGATTTGCCATCGGCACCACCGAATTCGCCACGATGAGCCTGCTGCCCTACATGGCCGACGGGCTGCATGTGGATGCGCCCACGGCCGGTCATGTGATCAGCGCCTATGCGCTGGGCGTGGTGGTGGGGGCGCCGTTGCTGGCGGTGCTGGGGGCCAATCTGGCGCGGCGGACGCTGCTGATCCTGCTGATGGCGATGTTTGGCCTGTGCAACGCGCTTTCGGCGCTGGCGCCCGATTATCACTGGATGCTCGTTTTCCGCTTTCTTTCGGGCCTGCCGCATGGGGCTTATTTCGGCGTGGCCGCGTTGATGGCGACCAGTCTGGTGCCCCCCGAAAAGCGCACGCAGGCGGTGGGCTATGTCATGCTGGGCCTGACCGTCGCCACGATCATCGGCGTGCCGACGGCCAGCGTGCTGGGGCAATCGGTCAATTGGCGCTGGGGCTTTGGCGTGGTGGCCGGGCTGGCGCTGCTCTGCGCTGCCATGGTGGCGCGCTTTGCCCCGCACGATCGCCCGGCGGCCGGGGCCAGCCCGATGCGCGAACTGGGCGCGCTGGCGCGGGGTCAGGTGTGGCTGACGCTGGGCATTGGCGCGATCGGCTTTGGCGGCATGTTCTGCGTCTATACCTATATCGCCTCGACGCTGATCGAGGTCACCCATGCTTCCAAAGCAGCGATCCCGCTGATCTTCGCGATTTTCGGCGTGGGGATGACGCTGGGGAATATCATTGCCCCGCGCTTTGCCGACCGGGCGCTGATGCCCACGGCGGGCGGCCTCCTCGTGTGGAGCGCGGCGTGGCTGGCGATCTATCCTTTTGCCGTGGGGCATGTCTGGGCCGTGGCGGTGGTGGTCTTTGCCATCGGCATCGGCGGGGCGCTGGGCTCGGTGCTGCAAACAAGGCTGATGGATGTGGCGGGCGAGGCGCAGACGCTGGCCGCCGCGCTCAACCATTCGGCCTTCAACACCGCCAATGCGCTGGGCCCGTGGCTTGGCGGCATGGCGATTGCGGCGGGCTATGGCTGGGCCTCGACCGGCTTTGTCGGAGCGGGGCTGGCGCTGGCCGGCCTTGCGATCTGGGCCGTGGCGTCGCGGGTTGCCCGCCGCCACGGCTAGGGTTCAGAGCGTTTTGATAATGGCGGAAAAATCCATGCCGCCATTCCCGGCCGCATCAAAGGCGGCGTAGAGTTCCTGCGCACGGTGGCCCATTGGCACGGGCGCACCCGCATCCTGCGCCGCCGCCATGGCCAGTTTCAGATCTTTCAGCATCAGCGCGGTGGCAAATCCGCCCTGATAGCCATGATCCGCAGGCGTCTCCGGCCCCACCCCCGGCACCGGGCAATAGGAGGTCATCGACCAGCACTGGCCCGAAGCCTTGGACGAGATATCGTAGAAGGTCTGAAGATCCAGCCCCAGCCTTTCGGCCAGTTTGAACGCCTCGCATGTGGCCACCATACTGGCGCCCAGCAGCATGTTGTTGCAGATCTTGGCCGCCTGCCCCGCGCCGCTCTCGCCCGCGTGGATCACGGCCTTGCCCATGGCCGCAAAGATCGGCTGGGCGGCGACGAAATCATCCGCCGCCCCGCCCACCATAAAGGTCAGCGTACCCGCGTTGGCCGCCGCGATCCCGCCCGAGACGGGGGCATCGACCATGCGATAGCCCCCCTCCTGCGCCAGCGCTGTGACCTCGCGCGCGCTGGCCACATCAATGGTCGAACAATCGAGCAGCAGCGCGCCCGCCGGGGCATGACCGATCACATCGCCGGAATAGACCGCCTTCACGATGGCCCCATTGGGGAGCATCGAGACAACGGCTTCCACATCCGCCACCGCATCGCGCATGTTGGCGAAAGGGGCGCAGCCATTGCCCGCCGCACGGTCCAGCGCCCCCTGCGCCAGATCGAAGGCATGGACCTCATGCCCCGCCTTCACCAGATTGGCCGCCATGCCGCCGCCCATATTGCCCAATCCGATGAAGGCGATATTCATGATGACCTCTCCCTTACGTTTATTGTGTTATCGGCCCTGCCATTGGGCGGCGCGCTTCTCGACAAAGGCCGCCATGCCCTCGGCCTTGTCGGCGCTCGCGGTCAGGATCTGGAACAGGCGGCGCTCGTGGAGCAGGCCCTGATCCAGCGTGGTCTCAAAGGCGGTATTGACCATTTCCTTGTTGGCGATGGCCGCCATACGGGGCATCTCGGCAATGGTCTGCGCGGTTTTCAACGCATCGTCGAGCAGATCGGCCAGCGGCACGATGCGCGCCACCAACCCGGCGCTCTCGGCCTCGACCGCGCCCATCATCCGCCCGGTCAGGCACATTTCCATCGCCTTGGCCTTGCCCACCGCGCGGGTCAGACGCTGGGAACCGCCCATGCCGGGGGCCACGCCCAGCTTGATCTCGGGCTGGCCGAATTTGGCGGTGTCGGCGGCCAGAATGAAATCGGCCATCATCGCCAGTTCGCAGCCGCCGCCCAGAGCAAAGCCATTGACCGCCGCGATCCACGGCTTGCGCGTGGCCTTGACCAATTTGGCGGTCCAATCGGCAAAGAAGTCCTGAAGGAAGAAATCAGCGGCGGGTTTTTCGGCCATTTCCTTGATATCGGCCCCGGCGGCAAAGGCCTTCTCGCCGCTGCCGGTCAGCACCGCGCAGCCCTGCGTATCGTCGGCCTCAAAGGCGGCAAAGGCGGCGACCAGTTCGGCGCAGACCTGAGAATTGAGCGCATTGAGCGCCTTGGGCCGGTTGAGCGTGATGAGCGTTACCGCGCCCTTTTGTTCAACCAGGATTGTCTCAAAGCTCATAGGGGTTTCCATTCTTCCGATGGTGGCAATGGGGCAAAGATAGCGTCGAGCATGGCCTCGGTCACCTCTTGCGCGCAGGCCGGGTTCCATGCCGGGGCATTGTCCTTGTCGATGATCACCGCGCGCACCCCTTCGGCAAAATCGGGCAGCATCAGCACGCGCGATCCGATCCGGTATTCCATGGCCATATTGGCGGCGAAATCGGGCAAGGTCAGGCTGGCGGCCAATTGGCGCAGCGCGACCTTGCAGGTGGTCGGGCTTTTGGTTCGGATCGTGGCCAGCGTGCGGGCCGCAAAATCTCCGCCATCATCCTCCAGCGCCGCCAGAATGTCCTCCAGTCGATCACCGGCAAACAGGCGGGCGATGTCGGCGGCATGATCGGCCAGCGCCGGGGCAGGCGGCGTCGAGGACAGCGCATCCAGCACCGCCTCGGGTGCCTCGCCCGCGACGATCCGCGCCTTGGCCTCGGGCAGGCTCTCTGCGAGCAGATAATGCGTGGCCAATCCGGCCCAAACACATTCCGCCCCATCCAGCCGCGAGCCCGTCAGCGCCAGATACTGCCCCAAACGACCACCAAGGCGCGAAAGATACCATCCCCCGCCCACATCGGGGAACAGGCCGATCCCGCTTTCAGGCATCGCCAGCCTTGTGTTCTGCGTGGCCACGCGAAAGCGCGCCGGGCCGCTGATGCCCACGCCCCCGCCCATGGTGATGCCGTCCATAAAGGCCACTACCGGCTTGCCATAGGCAAAGATCAGGTGGTTGAGCTGATATTCCTCAAAGAAAAACCGCCGCCCGGCAGCCCCACCATCGCTCAGCGCCGATTGGCGCAGCAGGTTGATATCGCCCCCCGAACAAAAGCCGCGCGAGAGTTTGGGATCGCCCGCCGGATCGACCGCATGGTCGATCATCACCGCGCCCACCGCCGGATCATCGCGCCAGCCCAGCAGGGCCGGGACCATCGCCCGCACCATATCCAGCGTCAGGGCATGGATCGCACGCGGGCGGTTGAGCGAGAGCAGACCGGCGCGCCCCTCTGCCCTGATCAGGACTTCGCTCATTTCAGCAGATCCCGCGCGATGATCAGGCGCATGATTTCATTGGTCCCTTCCAGAATGCGATGCACGCGCAGATCGCGCCAGAAGCGCTCGATCGGATAGTCGCGCAAATAGCCGTAGCCGCCAAACATCTGCAAGGCGCGGTCCACGACCGACGAGCCCGTATCGGTGGCGAAACGCTTGGCCATGGCGGCAAAGGCGGTCTTGTCGGGATCGCCGCGCGTCACCTTGCCCGCGGCGGCATAGAGCAGCGCCCGCGCCGCCTCCAATTCGGTGGCCATATCGGCCAGCACGAATTGCGTGTTCTGAAAATCGGCGATCGCCTTGCCGAATTGCTTGCGCTCCTTGGTATAGGCAATCGCCTCGTGAAGGCATCGCTGCGCCCCGCCCAGCGAGCAGGCGCCGATATTGACCCGCCCGCCGTCGATCCCGGCCATGGCGATCTTGAACCCGTCGCCCTCCTCGCCCAGCCGGTTTTCCACCGGCACGCGCACATCCTCAAGGATCACCTGCGCGGTGGGCGATGCGTTCCAGCCCAGTTTCCGTTCCGGCGCGCCAAAACTCAGGCCCGGCGTGCCCTTTTCCACCAACAGGCAGGAGATGCCCTTGGGTCCGGCTTCGCCGGTGCGGACCATGATGAGATAGAGATCATTCACCCCCGCGCCCGAAATGAACTGCTTGGTGCCGTTCAGCACATAATGATCGCCATCCCGCCGCGCCGTGGTGCTCAGCGCCGCCGCATCCGATCCGCTGCCCGGCTCGGTCAGGCAATAGGAGGCCAGTTTGTCCATCCCCACCAGTTCGGGCAGATAGCGCGCCTTTAAGGCATCACCGCCAAACCGGTCGATCATCCATGCGGCCATATTGTGGATCGAGACAAAGGCCGCCGTGGCGGGGCACCCATAAGCCATCGCCTCGATCACCAGTGCCGCCTCCAGCCGCCCCAGACCGATGCCGCCGCTCTCCTCGCCCACATAGATCGCGCCAAAGCCCATCTCGCCCGCCGCGCTCATCACCTCGCGGGGGAAATGATGCTCCTCGTCCCACCGGGCGGCATGGGGCGTGATCGCGGAGGCGGTAAACCGGGCGGCGGCCTCCTGTATCGAGAGCTGATCCTCATTGAGCGTAAAGGCGTCGGTCATGAAATCCTCTGTCCTGTCTCAACCCATCGTGGGGATGATGAAGGCATTGCCGCCATCGGGGGTACTGTCGGGCCATCTGGCGGTGATCGTCTTGATTTTGGTCCAGAACTTGACGCCCTCCATACCATGCTGATTGGTATCGCCGAAGGCGCTGCGCTTCCATCCGCCAAACGTGTGATAGGCCACCGGCACCGGGATCGGCACATTGATGCCCACCATGCCGACATTGACCCGCGCGGCAAATTCGCGCGCGGCATGGCCATTGCGGGTAAAGATCGCCACGCCATTGCCATATTGATGGCGGCTGGGCAGGGACAGCGCGGTTTCGAAATCGGGCGCGCGCACGATCTGCAGCACAGGGCCGAAGATCTCATTGTGATAACTGCTCATGTCGGGCGTCACATGGTCGATCAGCGTGGGGCCGACATAGAAACCGCCCTCCAGCCCTTGCGGCGTGAAATGGCGGCCGTCGACAAGAATCTGGCCGCCTTCTGCCTCGCAGGTGGCGATCCATTCCTCAATGCGGGCCTTGTGCTGGGCGGTGACGACGGGGCCGTAATGGGCCGAGGCATCAAGGCTGGCCCCGACATTGAGCGCGGCGATTTCGGGCAGCAGTTTCTCGATCAGGCGCTCTGCCGTCCCCTCGCCCACCGGCACCACCACCGGCAGCGCCATACAGCGCTCGCCCGCCGAACCAAAGGCCGCGCCTACCAGATCGCCCACCGCCCGGTCGATGTCGGCATCGGGCATGATGATGCCGTGGTTCTTGGCCCCACCCATCGCCTGCACGCGTTTGCCGTTGGCCGCGCCGCGCTGGTAAACATAATTGGCGATGTCGGACGATCCGACAAAGCTGATCGCGCCGATGGCGGGATGGTCGAGAATGGCGTCCACCATCTCCTTGTCGCCATGGACGCATTGCAGGATGCCCTCGGGCGCGCCCGCCTCCAGCATCAGTTCGACAAGACGCACCGGGACCGAAGGATCGCGCTCGCTGGGTTTCAGGATAAAGGCATTGCCGCAAGCGATCGCCACGCCGAACATCCACATCGGGATCATCGCGGGAAAGTTGAAAGGTGTGATGCCAGCGCCAATGCCGATGGGCTGGCGCATCGAATAAACGTCGATGCCCGGACCGGCGCCATTGGTATATTCCCCTTTCAGCGCATGGGGGATGCCGCAAGCGAACTCGATCACTTCCAGCCCCCGCTGGATATCGCCCTTGGCGTCCGCCACCACCTTGCCATGCTCACTGGCCAGCAGTTCGGCCAAATTCTGCATATTGGCCTCGACCAGACGTTTGAATTCAAACATCACGCGGGCGCGGCGCTGGGGGTTGGTGGCGGCCCATGCCGGCTGGGCGGCCTGCGCGGCGGCCACGGCGCGGTCGAGCAGCGCGGCATCGCCCAGCGCGACCTCGGCCTGCACGGCGCCGTTGGAAGGATTGAAAACCGGAGCCTTGCGCGCCGGAGCGCCGCCCGAACCGCCGACGATCAGATGGTCGATAAAGCGCACTTTCGCATCCTTCCCATGGCTTCATTTCCTCCCCTTGTATTGGCCCAAAAATGTCTGGCAACAGACATTAATGCCCGTTAGACCTGCAAAAATGCAGGCAGCCGACTGGAGCGATTTTCAAGCCTTTCTGGCCGTGGCGCGCACCGGACAACTGGCGCGGGCCGGGCGCATGATGGGCATGGACGCCACCACCATCGGCCGCCGCCTGCGCCGTCTGGAAGGCCAGATGGGCGCCACCCTGTTCGAGCAGACCCGCGAGGGACAGATCCTAACCCCGGCGGGTGAGCGCCTGCTCGCAGTGGTCGAACAGATGGCCCTGGCCAGCAGCGAACTGGAGAGCGCCCATTCGCCCTCCGGCCCCACCGGCAGCGTGCGGATCAGCGTTTCGGAGGGCTTTGGCAGTTGGGTGGTCGCGCGGCATCTCGGCGCTTTTGCCGCGCGCTATCCGGGGCTCACGGTGGATCTGGTTGCCTCAAGCGGATTTCTCAGCCCGTCGCGGCGCGAGGCCGATATTGCCGTGCTGCTGTCCCGCCCCAAGACCGGGCCGCTGATCGCGCGCAAATTGTCCAATTACGCATTGCGCCTTTATGCCAGCCCCGCCTATCTCGCGGAGCGCAAACCGATCCTGACCCCGGCCGACCTGCGAAACGGGCATCAATTGGTCGGCTATGTGCCCGAACTGATCTATGCGCCCGAACTCAACTATCTGGGCGATATTGACCCCGATCTGGTCGCCACCTTGCGCTCGACCTCGATCCTTGCCCAGCACATCATGCTCAAATCCTACGCCGGGGTTGGCGTGCTGCCCTGCTTTATCGGCGATGCCGATCCCACGCTGGTGCGCGTTTTGCCCGGCCACACCATCACGCGCAGCTTCTGGCTGGTCACCCACAAGGACACGCATGGGCTGCAACGCATCCGCGTCACCATCGACTGGCTGAGCGAGATCGTGAAGCAGGATGCGCGGCTGTTTGCGGGGGTCTAGGCCCGATGGTCAAAACCCCGTCAAACCAGGGCTGCGATAGCGCATGGACGAATTTTCAACTGATTTGCCGGTCACAGCTTATCGCGCTCAAACAAGATTTGAGCGCATTTGAATAGGAAAATCGAATAAGCAATAATATATAAATTTTACCGGGAGGAAACCGGAGATGATGTCATGAACTACTCAAAGATCCTTCTCGCAGCAACCTTTGTTGCGGCCGCACCCAATGTGGCTTACGCCCAAAATGCTCCGGAGTCTTCGCAGACTACTTCCGAAAGCGCAGCGGCAGAAGCTGCTGGCCAGCCCGTATCGCCCAATATTGGCGATACCATCTATGACAAGATCGGCGAACAACTCGGAACAATTTCTGAGGAAAACGACAAGAATGTGATCGTCGCCACCACGCAGGGCAAGGTGACCATTCCGATTGCCTCGCTGGCACCGGGGGACAAGGGGTTGATGATCAACATGACAAGAGATGAGTTTCACGCCGCCATTCAGGCTGCACGCGGTGGGCAGACCGCCCGCTAAGGCGCTTGACCAGCCGGTTGGGAGGAGGCTTGGTCGCCACCCCTCCCAACCGGCCTTGGGCGTGCCTCCAATCAAATCCATTCAAAAAATTCAATGCAATAGCCGCCCGGATCGCGCAACTTGAATTCCAGGGTGCGCCCATCCACCCCGGTCTGCAGCCCTTCGCCCACGCCCGCCACGCCCATGCGGAACAGGCGCGCATGCCAACCTTCCAGATCCTGGGTTTCCAGCGAGAGGATCACGCCCTTGTTCGCCCCGCGCACCGGCAGCTGGCTGCCATGGCCCGCACCCACCAGCGCAACGCAGGACGCCCCGCCCAGCCGGAATATCTCCAGCCCCGGCGCCGACAGCATCCGCTTCAGGCCCAGCACATTGGCATACCAATCCGACGCCGCCTCCAGATCGTCATAATAAAAGATCGTATAGGCCCCGCCGATATGGGGATGCGGTTCGCCGGAATCGGTTGTGCTATCGGCCATCATCAAACCTCGCTGATATTCGCCTCGATCTGCGACAGGGCGCGGCGCAGCGCAGCAATGTCGGCCTTGCTGACCCCGTCCAGCGCAATCTTCTGATGCCGCACCGCCGAAACCGCGATCTCGTCAAACAATGCTCGCCCCCGTTCGCTGAGCGACACCAGAGCCACGCGCGAATCCTCGGGCGAAATCTCGCGCTCGACCATCCCGTCATTGTGCAACTGGCTGATAACGCGGCTGATCGTGGGCTGCTCCATCAAGGTGCGGTCAACAATCTGCGACATCGACATTTGCCCCTGTGATCGCAAAACCGACAGCACGCGCCATTGCGAGAGATTGATCCCGCTGGCCTTCAAGCGCCCGCTCAGGCGGATGTTCATCAGGCTGCTGACGCGATAGATCTGATATGGCAGGAAATCTCCCAGCCAGCCATTGCCATCGGCCTGCGTGTCATCACTCATTTCAGGGTTCATAGATAAGGCTCCCCCTGGCTCCTTTACGCAATTTGGCGAGGATTTCCATCCGGTGACTCCATATTGCATAATTCATTTCAGAATGTATATGATTATGAATATGAATGGCGCCACCCCCGCACAGCGCCATGGGGACAATGATGAGCAGCCAAAATAACAAGGACCTGTGGACCTCCAACCTTGGATTCGTGCTGGCAACGGCGGCGGCCGCCATCGGGCTGGGCAGCCTCTGGCGCTTTCCCTATGTGGCCGGGGCCAATGGGGGCGGGGCTTTTGTGCTGGTCTACATGCTGTTCATCGCGGCGCTCTGCGTGCCTTTGATGATCGCCGAAATGAGCCTTGGCAAAGCGGGCATGGGCAGCGTGGTGGGGTCGGTCCGGCGGCTGGTGGCCGAGGAAAACGCCTCGCCCTTCTGGCGCGTGGTGGGCTGGCTCAGCCTGGCCGTCCCCTTCTTTGGCCTGAGCTATTACAGCGTGGTGGCGGGCTGGTCGCTTGACTACACGCGCGTGGCCATCGCGCAGGGTTTTGCCGGGACCGATGCCGGGGCCTCGCGCCATCTGTTCGAAACGCTGATCGGATCGCCATGGCGACAGGGCGCGATGCAGTTCACCTTCATCATGGGCACGGCCACGGTGGTCGCCCTTGGCGTTCAGCGCGGGATCGAAATCGTCTCGCGCATCAAGATGGTGGCGATGTTCACCGTGCTGATCGGGCTGGTGCTGTATAATGCGATCACGGTGGGTCTGGGGCCTGCGGTCGATTTCCTGATCGCGCCCGATTTTGCCCGGCTGACGCCCGCCAGCCTGCTGACCGCGATGGGGCAGGCGCTGTTTTCCACCGCCATCGGCGCGGGCGTGCTGATGACCTATGCCGCCTATCTGCCCGCCGGGGTTTCGGTGCCAAAATCGGCGGGCGTGGTGGCCGGGTCGGTGGTGGCCGTGTCGCTGCTGGCGGGTTTGGCGATCTTTCCCATCGTGCTGGCCCATGGCCTGACCCCTGCGGAGGGGCCGAACCTGATCTTTGTCACGCTGCCGGTGGCCTTTGGCGCGATGCCGGGCGGGCAATTCATCGCCGCGCTGTTCTTTGGCCTGATTACACTGGGCGCGTTCACCACGGCGGTCGGGATGCTGGAACCCGTCGCGGCCTATTGGCTGGAGCGCAAGCGGTGGCCCCGTCCGCTGGTGGCCTATGGCACGGGTCTGGCGATCTGGATGGTCGGCCTGCCCTCGCTGCTGTCGTTCAGCACGCTCAAGGATGTCCACCCGCTCGCCTTCATCCCCGGCTTTGGCGGCAAGACTTTCTTCGACGCGCTCGACCATGGGATCAGCGAGTTTCTCCTGCCGATCAACGCGCTGCTGATTGCGCTCTTTGCCGGATACGCGCTGCGCCGTCGCCTCAGCGCTTCCGAAACCACCCTTCCCCCGGCGCTGCACAAAATGTGGCGGCTGTTCACCGCGGTCATCGTGCCGCTGTCCATTCTGGTGCTGATGATCTCGCAGCTCAGCCGCTGATCCGCCTTTTATTCGGAGACAATTGCGTGACCCCTTCCTTTGACCTTGACGCCCTGCGTAGCCAATTCCCCTCGCTGCCGCGCCTCGCCTATTTCAATTCGGGCTCTTACGGCCTGCTGGCGCGCGGGGTGCGGGCGGCTTTCGATTCCTATCTCGACCGGCGCGAAGAGGTTGGCGCCGATTGGGGCGGGTGGGTGATGGCCAATGAAGGGCTGCGCGAGGCCATGGCCGCCATGCTGGGCGTTGCGGGCGATGAGGTGGCGATCACGGCCTCAGCCTCTGCGGGAATTAATGCGGTCGCCTCCTCGCTCGATTATGCGGCGCGGCCCAAGATCGTGGTCACCAATTTCGATTTTCCCACCAGCGCCCAGATCTGGCACGCACAGGAAAAGGCGGGAGCGCAGGTCGTCCATGTCGCCGAGGCGGAAGATGGCCTGATCGCGCTCGACGCGCTGTTGAGCGCGATTGACGAGCAGACCGCCATCGTGGCCCTGTCGCATGTGTGCTATCGCCATGGCGGGCGCATTCCTGATGCAGACATTCGCGCCGTGGTGGCGCGGGCGCACGAACTGGGCGCGCTGGTCATCCTCGACGGCTATCAGATCGTCGGCACGCAAGAGATCCGCCCCGCCGATCTGGGCGTCGATTTCTATGTAGGCGGTTTCCTCAAATATCTGCTGGGCACCGCAGGCGCAGGCTTTCTCTATGCCAGTGCCGATGCCACCGCGCACCTGGTCCCACGCAGCAGCGGATGGTTCGCGCAGGCCGACATCAATGCAATGGACATTTTCGCCAACACCCCCAGCCTCACCGCCCGCCGCTTTGAAGGCGGAACGCCGCCCGTGCCCAATGCGATCGCCTGCGCGGCGGGGCTGGCGGTGCTGAACGAGGTTGGCCTGCCCGCGGTGGGCGACTGGATCGGGCAATTGACCGCGCTCACCATCACCCGCCTGGCGCAGGAAGGCATCGCCGCCGGATCGCCCACCGATCCGGCGCGACGAGGGCCTTTGCTGACCGTGGCGGCGAAGGATGACAATGCGCTGGTGACAGCTCTGGCCGAGCGCGATGTCATCACCTCCTGCCGTGATGGGCGACTTCGGGCGGGGTTCCATTTCTACAATACGCTTGCGGATGTGGATCGCTTTGTGGATGCTCTGATCGCCAACCGCGCCCTATTGGCTTGAGGACATTGCTGAAAATGGCCAAATTTCATCGCTCGCTGCTTGCCATCCCGTTGGCCCTGATGGCGGGCGGCGCCATGGCCGGGCCGATCACGCCCGCCGAAACCAAGGCCACCAACGCCTCGCTTGGCGAATTGGTGGAATTCCTGCGCCTCCCCAATGTCACGCCCAAATCCAGCGCCGATATTCGCGCCAATGCCGCATGGCTGGAAGCGAAACTGAAGGCCCATGGGTGGAAGGCGCGGCAATTGCCCGATGGCGACACGCCGATGGTGTGGGGCGAATGGGCAGGCGCGGGGCCAAAGGCGCCAACGGTCCTGTTCTATGCCCATATGGACGGGCAACCGGTCAATCCCAAGGAGTGGAAACAGGCCGATCCCTTTACGCCCGTGTTGCGCGCCTGCGCCAATATGGACACTTGCGCTACGCTGCCGCTCGACCAATTGAGCGCGCAGGCCGGGCCGCAATCGGACGCGCGCCTGTTTGCCCGCTCCGCCGCCGATGACAAGGCGCCGATCATGATGCTGATCGCGGCGGTCGATGCTATAAAGGCATCGGGCCGCAAACCTGCGGTCAACATCCGATTTATCGCGGATTCGCATGAAGAAGGCGGCCCGCCCACGCTGGCCAAGGTGGTGGCCGACAATCGCGCCGATCTGGCGGGCGATGTCGTGGTGATGCTGGACGGGCCGATGCATGCCAGCAACAAGCCCACGGTGGTCTTTGGCCATCGCGGCGGGGGCGGGTTGACCATCAAGGTCTATGGCCCGTCCGAGGCGATGCATTCGGGCCATTACGGCAATGTCGTGCCCAATCCGGCGCAGAACCTGACGCGCCTGATCGCCAGTTTCAAGGATGCCGACGGCAAGGTGACATTGCCCGGATATTACGACGGCATCGATCCGGCCTTCAAGGCGGCGGTGAAAGCCTATCCGGTCGAGGATGATGAAGCGGGCCTGTTGAAGCGCGCAGGCGTGGCCAAGGCGGAAGGCTTTGTGCCCAATTACCGCGAGGCGATGGCGGTGCCGACACTCAATCTGGTGGGCCTGTTTGCGGGTTCCGGAGGCGTGCTGGACCGATCGATCATCCCGGCCGATGCCAGCGCGGCGCTCGATCTGCGCACGGTGCCCGGCGTCAGCTTTGACCATGAATTCGCCCTCATCCGCGCGCAGGCCGAGGCCATGGGGTTCCACCTGATCGAGGGCGCACCAACGGCGGAGGACCGCGCGCGCTATCCCCTGCTGGCCACGATCAAGGGCGGCAGCTTTTCCAAGGCTTTGTTCACCGATCCGGCGCAACCGATGGGGTGCTGGCTGATCGGGGGGTTGAAGGACAGTTTCGGCGGCGATCCGGTGGTGATCCCGTTGATGGGCGGCGGCGTGCCGACCGAGCCTTTGGTGCGCGAATTGAAGGCGCCGGTGGTGATCCTGCCGCTGGTCAATCTGGACGACAACCAACATGCCGCCAATGAAAACCTGCGGCTGGGCAATTATGCGCAAGGCGTTCACAGCCTCGTCTCGCTGATGTCGCGCAAGCCGTAATCGCGCCGGTGCAACAAAAAAGGGCGAGCGGGATATGTCCCCCTCGCCCTTTTTTCTTGCCTGTCCTCCGGCGGAGGGAAGGAGGCGGAGCGCCCCCTTCCCCGGTCCATCACCAGCGATAGGTGAAATTGGCGCCAATTGTGCGCGGCGCCAGCGTCGAGGTCATCAGGAAGATATTGGCCGCACCCGACTGCGAGCTTTTGTACAGCGTGGGATAGGCATTGGTCAGGTTCTTGGCAAAGACCGAGAAGGTCCATGCGTCCTTCGCCACGCCTGCGCGCAGATTGACCAGTTCATAGGCATCGCCCTGAAAATTGATGGCATTATACAGGGTCGAACCCAGCGCCGGGGTGCGCGTATATTGGCCGGCATATTGATAATCGACGCGCAGCGAGCCGTTCAGCCCATACCACGGCAGCGGGTGGTTGAGATCAAGCGCCACATCCGCCGTCCAGTCCGGCACGAAGGACAAGGCACTGCCCTTGGTGGCCAGAACCGGGGCGACGCCGGTGCCGGCATTGGCGGTGCCCGTCACATTCTGGTCTAGCGTGGCCTTGGTATAGCCGACATTGCCGCTGATCGTGGCCCATGTGGTCGGGCGGGCGGAGACAGACAGGTCAAAACCCTTGCTGGTCGCATCCCCGAAATTGCCGACATAGCTGAACGAGCAATTCGAGAGCGACAGGTTCTGCTGAACATTGTGCCACTTCAGATAGAAGCCGCTGCCCGAAACCGACAGTTTGCCGCCCATGAAGCGGCCCTTCATGCCGCCTTCAAAGCTCCACACGCTGTCATCGCCATAGGTCTGGGGGATCGAGCCGTTCTGGGCAATATCGGCGGCGCAGCGCGCGGCCGGAATCGGACGGTTGGCCCCGCCCGCCCGGTTGCCCTTGGCCGCGGTGGCATAGAGCAGCAGGTTGGGGTTGGTCTGCCACGAGATGTTGAATTTGGGGTTGATCGGCGTTGATTTGGTCGAGGTCAGCGGCAGGATCTGGACCCCGCCCTGGAAATAGCCATTGCCGATATATTGGAACGAATAGCTTTGCCGCGCCACGCGAACGCCCGCGTTGAACTTCAGCCGCGAAGTGACATTCCATGTCGCGTCGGCAAAGGCAGAGGCCTGGCGGTCGATTTCCACCTGATACTTGCTGGCCAGAATGCCGCCTGCCGGAAAGGGACCGCTGCTAACATTGTAATTGAACGCATTGCCCGGCACCAAGGCGCCGCCCTGAAGGAAATAGACGGCCGAGGGGTAGGATGCATTCGCATCGCCCCATTCAACCTGAAGCAGCGACTGCTTTGAGCTGGAAAGGAACACACCCACCGTGCCATAGATCGGCGCGGTCTGATCATTGGTGGTCAGGCGGATTTCCTGCGTGAACAGGGTCTGCTTGGTGGCGGTGGACTGGGGCGAGCCGAAATTGGGATTGGCCGCCATGAAGGCCGCCGTCCTGCTGGCGCCAAAGATGTTATAGGCGGCGACCTGCGTGTAATCGTCCACGCGCGACAGATCGCGCCAGTTGCCCGAGGTGATCGACGTCAACGTGGCCCCGCCGAAATTATAGGCCAGTTTCAGGCTGCCGATCTTGATCTCGTCGGTAAAGGGCGTGCTGATCTGTTCAAAGCTCTGATATTTGCCCGAGGTAGGCCAGACGCCCGACCAGATCAGGCCGTTGTCATTGCCGTGCAGGCGCTGATAATTGAAGAAAGGCGTGATGGTCAGCTTGTCATTGGGCGCATAGGTCAGCGCCACGCGCAGCGAGGTATTGTCGGTGCTGTTGATGTTGCTGTTCAAGACCTGGCCGGTCTGGGTGCGCGACATCTGGTCGACGAACCCGCCATCGCGGCGATTGTCGACCGAAACCCGGATGCCCAATTTGTCGGCGATCAGCGGACCGCCCATCGCAACGCCGGTTTCATAGCCGATGCCGCCATTGGCGTTGACATTGACCTCGCCGACCGCCTTGCCGCTCCACTGGCTCAGGCTGGGCGCGGTGGTGATGAAGCGGACGGTGCCGCCTTCCGAACTGGCGCCGTAAAGTGTGCCCTGCGGCCCGCGCAGAACCTCCACGCGCTCAAGGTCGAACAGGCTGGGGCTGACCGGCTGGGTCCAGTTGTTGGCGCGACTTTGTGTCGGCACATCGTCGATATAGATGCCGACGGTGGCCGCGCCCTGCGTGGTGGAAACGCCGCGGATCGAGATATTGTTGCCGCCGCCAATCGTCGCGCCGGGGCTGACGTGGAAGCCGGGGGTGGCTTTGGAAAGCTCGGAAACATCGGTAATGCCGGTCTTTTCAAGATCCTTGCCGGTAAAGGCGGCGATGCTGATGGGAACCTTGGAGAGGGATTCATTGCGGCGCTGGGCGCTGACCACGATTTCGCCGGGGACCGGGGCGGACTCGGCGCTTTGCGCATGGGCGCTTATCGGGGCAAGCGCCAGAATGCTGGCGGAGGTGCAGAGCAGAGCGGTCAGACGCGAGAAAATGGCAGGTCTCATGGTCCCCCCTAATGGGTTATGGGTTGGTCTGGCCCGGCCCTTTTGGCAGATGGCTTATGCTGTTGGGCGCCAATCGGGGTTTTGCCGGGATGCGTCACAATCATTGAATGCAAAATCATATGAAATCAACTGACGCATTGCGCAGCATTTTTTCCTGCGCCCCAAATGGCCTTTCTTGCTGGACCCGCCCATGAGGCAAAGGCGCGTAAATCCGCCATTTAACTTGCATATGACACTATTTTGCATCGCCTACGTAATTTCGCCCCTTGCCATGAATTTGCCCGTTTCGCCGCGATGCAGCATCGAAAAATGGCGAAAAGTCTGCGGTGAAGCCGATTCGGCCTTGCCGCAAATTGCATCAGCATATATATCCGTTTTCATACTTTATGCGGAATGCCAAAGCCGCATCCATCAGCCTTACCAACCAAGGAAGTCCGCTGTGACCGAGTGCAAAGCCGCTGACACCTGCGCCGCCCGCAAGGCCCATATCGCCAGTCGCAAACCCTATTACCGCGAATTGCGCGCTGGCCAGAAAATCAAATGGTGCGCCTGCGGCCTGTCCAAGCGCCAGCCGTTTTGCGACAGCGTTTCGCACGAGGGCACCGGATTTGAACCCATCGAATATGTCGCCAAGGAAGCCGAGGAAGTGCTGCTGTGCGGATGCAAGCAGACCAAGACCGGCCCGTTCTGCGATGGCGAACATTCAAACCTGCCGGGCGGATATAAGGATGAGGAAGAGCCGCAGAACACCAAGCGGGTCGAGGCTGATGCCGATGGTTTCGCCCGCCTCAACACGCCCTGCTATGTGGTTTCGCCGCCTGGGATGGGCGATGCCTATGCGCTGGCCCGGCTGGTCGCGCCCGATACCGGGGCGCAGCATCAGTCGCAATTCTATCTGACGCTGCCTGCCGGTGCCTCGCCGGTGCTGGCCTCGGATGAGGGCGATGTGGTGCTGTGGGTGCGGCATGGCGCGGGCGAGGTCGAGATCGAGGGGCGCAGCTTTCCCCTCGATGGTCCCTGCGGCGTCTATATCCGGCGCGGCGAAGGTTTCCGCCTGACCGCCAGCGCGCCACTGGCCGTCTATGTCTCGGAATGCCCGGGCGGCAATGCCTTGGCCGAGAGGGCAGAAATGGGCACGGATTTCGACGACAGCTATCCCGAACGCATCGCCCGCATCGACGAGGACGCCCGCCAGGCGATGGGGCCGCGCTATTTCCAGGTGCTGCTCGATGATCGCCACGGTTTGCGCAACACCGCGCAATTCATCGGCCATATCCCCCGCTCCAAGGCCGAAATGCACCGCCACCTTTATGAGGAAGCGCTGATCATCATCTCGGGCACCGGGGTCATCTGGAACGATGATTTCCACGCCCCGGTCAAGGCGGGCGATGTCATCTTCTTCCCGCGCAAGATCCGCCATTCGCTGCAATGCACATGCGATGAAGGGCTGGACGTTTTGGGCCTGATCCATCCCGGCACCAATCCGGGCATCAATTACGAATAACCCAAACCGGGCATTCGCAGGAGGAGCAAGGGGAGTTTGACGGCTCCCCTTCTCTTTTACGCGCCGATGGCGGCGCGCAGGCGGGCCATATCGGCATGGCGGCTGGCAATATCATCGCGCGGGGCGGCCATGCGCAAATCGCGCAAGGTTTCGAGCGAACGCAGCAAGGCTTCGAGCGGCGGCCCGCTGGCGGTGATGCCCTGCCTATGGCCCGGCGCCATGGCCTGCGCGGGGGTAGCGACGAAACGGCTGACAAGCTGATTGTGATGCTGGGCCGCAATCGCGCCAAACGCATCGCACACGCCCAGAAACGCCCGCACATTGGCCACAAACCACGGCGCATCGCGATGGCTGTCCACATGATCGAGCAATTGATCGAGGATCGAGCGGCGGCTCATGCTTTCGCGCAGGCGCAATTGTTCGGCCGGCAACATATAAGGCAGCTTTTCATGCAGCAATTGCGCGTAATAGGGATCGCTGGCCCGGCACAGGCCCAGCATCAGGTCAATCTCGTTGATCCCGGCAAAATCGCCCGCATTGGCCCCGCGATAGACCTGCCGCCCCACGCGATAAGGTTTGTAATAGGGCCGGACGCAATAGAAGAAGCGATCAATATCAAGGTTCTCAAACAGACGCGCATTGCACGCCGCCACGCCCTTCAACGCGCCCTCGGCCTCGGCAAACAGCACATCGGCCACCGGGCTGCTCGCCCCCAGCGGCACCAGACGGGTCAGCGCATAGGCCGCGCTTTGCAGGCCGAAAATGCCGCGCGTATTCTCGTCGATGAACAGGAATTCGTCGTGCAACGTGGTGAAACTGCGGCGCAACCCGCCCACCGCGCGATTATGCGTGGCCAGATGCGCGGTGGCGAAACGCGGCGCCATGCCGATCGACACGCCCACATGCAGCGCCAGCGCGCTGGCCGTGGCAAAGGGCGATACCGTCTCGCGGTCCGGGTTGGTCAGTTCATGGCGGCGCAGCGCCCCCAGATATAGGCCCACATCGCCCAGCAATTCGAGCGCGCCGTCAAACCCGTCATGCGTGCGCCCCTCGGCCAGCAGGGGGGCCAGCAATTCCTCGCCCCGGCGCACCAGTTCCTCTTTCAGATCCTCGCCGATGCCCTCGACCTGCGCGCGGTCGCCCTGCGCGAAATAGAGTTCCTCCAGCGCGGTGTTGATCGCGGCGAAATCGTGGCGAATCCATTGGTTGAGGGCGGCATCGGGGGATATGACGGTGGGCATGGGTCAGGGCTCCGACAAGAAGTGAACGGCAACATCCTATTCCAGCCTATCCGGAAAAGGGTTCCTGATTTCCCGCCATAGCGCCCTTGCGCAGAATAGATCACAATCGCGAATTACCGGCAAGGAACGCTATTCCGCCGCCGCCATCACCGCGCCTGCCCGCTTGATCCGCTTCATGCCGATGGTGGTGTTGAACCGCTCTACCCCCGGCATCCGGCGCAATTCGCCCCGCAGCAATCCGTCCAGATGCGCCACATCGCGCGCCATCACATGCAGCAGATAATCCGCATCGCCCGCCGTGGTATAACAGGCAATCACGCCGGGATGCGCGCAGGCCGCCGCCTCGAACGAGGCATGGTCGGCAAAGCTGACCGACACCTGCACAAAGGCGTCCAGCGTCAGCCCCACGGCATCAGGCTCGACCATCGCGCGATAGCCAAGGATCGCGCCCGACGCCTCCAGCCCCTGCACCCGGTTCCAGCAGGGCGTCTTGGACATGCCCACCTCCTGCGCCAAATCGGCAAAGGACTGGCGGGCATCGCGTTCCAGCGCGCGCAGGATCGCACGGTCGAACTTGTCCATTTACAGCGCGCTCTTGCCCGATTGCTTCACCACGGCACCACCCTTCATCACAAAGGACACCTTTTCCAGCCGCCGCACATCCTGCAACGGATCGCCATCAACCGCCACCAGATCGGCAAAACGCCCGGCCTCGATGCGCCCCACATCCTTGCTGCCCAGCAAGTCCGCGGCAACCCCGGTGGCGGCGCGGATCGCATCCATCGGCTTCATCCCGGCCTCGACCATCAGCGCGAATTCCTGCGCATTCTCGCCATGGGCCGACATGCCGAACGTATCGGTGCCAAAGGCGATCTTCACCCCCGCCAGATAGGCGTCATGCAGGTTCTTGCGCAGCACCGGGGCCACATGCAGCGCCTTGTCGGCGGTCGAAGGGTTGAGTTGTTCGGGATGAGTCTTGGCCCGCTGATAGACCTTGTCGCCCACCAGCATCGTGGGCACCAGATAGGTGCCATATTGCTTGTAGAGCTTATAGCTGCCCGCATCGCCAAATGATCCATGCTCGATCGAATCGACGCCCAGCGTGATGGCATGGTCAATCGCCTGCTTGCCATGCGCGTGCGCCGCCACCTTCATGCCCAGAGCATGGGCGGTTTCCACCACCGCCTTGATTTCATCGTCGCTCATCAATTGCCAGTCGGGATTGTCGCCAATCGACATCACCCCGCCCGAAGGCATGATCTTGATCAGATCCACCCCTTCGCGATGCAACCGGCGCACGGTGCGGCGCGCATCATCGGCCCCATCGACCAGATTATCGGCCATATGCGGGATTTCCGCGATCTCGGCGTTCAACCCATTAGCCGCATCGCCATGCCCGCCCGTCGGCCCCAATGCCGAGCCCGCCACCCACAAACGTGGCCCCGGCACCGCCCCTTCGGCAATCTCGCGCTTGAGCGCCACGACCACCGCCGTCTCGCCCCCGCAATCGCGCACCGAGGTGAAGCCCGCCAGCAAGGTGGCGCGGGCGTAGGCCGTCGCGTCGATGGCGTGTTGAAAATCGCTGCGCGTCACGGCATTGCGGATCGGGTCGCCGGGATGGAAACCATGCGTGATATGGTCATGCGTGTCGATGAGGCCGGGCAGCACTGTCTTGTCCGAGAGATCAACCACCGCCGCGCCGGGGCGCGTGACGAAGCCTGCCTCAACCCCGGTGATGCGATCATCATGGATCAGGATCGAAACCTTTTCCCGCACCGCATCGCCCGCGCCGTCGATCAGCCGCCCGGCATGGACCACCATATCGCCCGCATGGGCCGGAGCCGCGCCCAACATCGTTGCCGCCAAAGCCAGACATGCCACTTTACGCATAAATTCCCCTTGCCGATGGCGGTGATGGCGCCCGTGCGATGATGATAACGAAATTTTGCACGGGCGCTATGGCTGAAACTTGCGCCAGCATGAATTATATCATATGATTTTGCATACGTTAAAGGGCGAATTGCTCATGGCCTCTTTTGGCCCCCATTTTCCCCCTTCCACCTTATGAGGTCCGCTATGGCCCCCCTGCTGCGATTGGCCCTGTTTCGATGGACCTTGGTGTCCGGCCTGCTTTGCGCCCCGGCACTGGTTCAGGCACAAAATGCCATGTCCCCCGCCGCGCTGGCGGCCTTGGCCACGCCGGGCGCCCCCGCGCAACCCGATGCCGCACACAGCCGCCTGCGCCTCCTTCGCGCCGGGGCGCTGCTGGCCGTTCCGGGCGAGACGCCGCTGGGGCAAAGCACGGTGGTGATCGGCGCCGATGGGCGGATCACGGCAATCCACCGCGGATGGCCGGAACCGGCCGCGCTGGATCTGCCTGCCGATACTGAGGTCATTGATCTCAAAGATCAATTCGTGATGCCCGGCTTTATGGATGTCCATGTCCATCTGACCAGCGGCGGCATCGCCGGACGCATACCCGATGCGGCCCTGCGCGAGGAGGATGGGTTCTTTGCCCTCAATGGCGCGCGGAATGCGCGGGCCACGCTGATGGCGGGCTTTACCACGGTGCGCGATCTGGGCGCGCCGGACGGGGCGATCTATCCCCTGCGCGATGCGGTGCGGGCCGGAATCGTGGCCGGGCCGCATATCCTTGCCGCCGGCGCCGGGATCAGCCCCACCAATGGCCATGCCGATGTCCATGGCCTGCGCAAGGCGTTGTTGGCCGCATCGGATCGCGGCAATACCTGCAACGGCGCCGATGATTGCATGCGCGCCACCCGCGAGGCGATCCGCGCGGGGGCCGATGTCATCAAGGTCCACGTAACCGGCGGCGTCACCGACAGTTCGGACACCGGCACGGGCCAGCAGTTTACCGATGCCGAATTGCAGGCCATCGCCTGGACCGCGCATTCGATGGGGCGCAAAGTGACCACCCATGCCCATGGCAAGGAAGGCATCGATGCCGCCGTGCGCGCGGGCTATGACAGTATCGAACATGCGATGTGGGCGGATGAGGAAAGCCTGAAAGCGATGAAGGCGCGTGGCACGTGGCTGGTGCCCACGGTCTGGCCCATCGACTGGGTGGGCGATACGCCGGACAAGGTGCGCGCCGGGCCGTTTCGCAATCTCAACGAAAACTCGATGGCCAAGATGCTGCTGCTGGGCGATCAGCCCAAGAAGCTGGCGCGCATGGCGGTGCGACTGGGAGTTCCGATTGCGCTGGGCACGGATTCGGGCATTTCGCCCCATGGCACCAATGCGCGCGAGATGATCGAATATGTCGCGGCCGGGATGAGTCCCACAGAAGCGCTGAAAACCGGGACGGTCAATGCTGCCGCCGCCATGGGGCTGAAGGATCGCGGGCGGATCGCGCCGGGGATGCTGGCCGATGTCATCGCGCTGGGCGGGGATCCGATCCGCGACATTGCGCAGGTTCTCAATGTTCGTTTCGTGATGCGCGACGGCATCATTTTCAAACAATCCGGTATCGCGCAGGGAGAGTGACTATGCGTGCCTTTCTATCCACCATGGCCATGGCCGCCGCCCTGGCCTCCGCTCCGGCGCGGGCCGAGGATCTGATTATCGACCATGTGACCCTGCTGGACGGCACCGGCGCGCCTGCCCGCGCCGATATGAGCGTGGGGATCGACAAGGGCCGCTTTACCTTCATCGCCCCCACCGCCTCGGCCCCGCGCGCATCGGGTCGGCATATGGATGCCAAGGGGCAATTCCTGATCCCCGGCCTGATCGAAACGCATGCCCATATCCGCCTGCCCTCGAACGCCAATCCGGCGGCCGAGGCGCCGCTTGATGAAAACGACCTTCCTATCCAGCCGACCTATTCCGCCGCCGAACTGGAAAAGGCCCATGAGATGGGCGTGGGCGTGCTAGCGGGCTATCTCTATTCGGGCGTGACGACGCTGTTCGATGCGGGCAATTATGCGCCCTATATCCTGCGCCTGCGCGCCGAGGAACGCGCGGGCAAGATCGCCGCGCCGCATATCATGGCCACCGGCAATCTGGTGACCTATCCGGGCAGCCATGCCGATGCGGTGGCGGTGCGGATCGCCGACTGGCCCGCGGATCGGCCCAAATTCCTCGCCTATCTGCGCGAGCAAAAGCCCGATATCGTCAAGATCACCTATGAGGAACATGGCTGGGGCACGCGCCCGATGGTCTCCCTGATGCCGCTGCCGCTGATGCAGCAGATCATCGTGGAGGCCAATCGCCACGGGGTGCGCACGGTGATCCACACCTCCAACGAAATCCGCTCGGTCGAGGCGCTTTCGGTGGGGGCCGATGCCCTGGCCCATCCCGTCATTCAGGCGCCGATCAGCGAGGGTTTTGCCCGAGAAATGGGGGCGAAAAAGACCCCCTTTGCCAGCACGCTAACAATTGGCGATGGCTACAGCCGCTTGGTCGAACATCCCGAATATCTCGATCAGCCGCTTTATCAGGCCGCGCTTTCGCCGCAGGAAATCGAGACCCTGCGCAAAGAAACCCTGCCCGCATGGAAGGCGCGCGGGTGGACATGGTGGATGAAGCTGATGACGCCGGTTGCCGCCGAGAATATCCGCAAGGTTTATGAGGCGGGCGGGGTGGTGGCGATTGGGACCGATCAATCGCTTGGCCCGGCGGTGCATCGGGAAATGGAATTGCTGCAACAGCAGGGCATAGCGCCCGCCGCGATCCTGCGCATGGCCACGCTCAATGGCGCGATGCTGTTGGGCCGGGCGGCGGATCTGGGCAGTATCGAGAGCGGGAAACTGGCCGATGCGGTGCTGCTCTCGGCCGACCCGGCGCGGGACATCAACAACGCCAAGGCCATCGTGGCGGTGATCAAACAGGGTGTGCTGATCGACGAGGACAAGCTGCCTCTGCCTGGCGGCAAGCGGGGACTGCGGCGTCCTTTGCGCTAAGGATATCGGCGTGCGCAACGGCTTCCCGCCCCGTCATGCATGACGGCCTATGGATGCAGCAAGCCCAGCTCCCAACCGATATTGCTTTCCAGCATCATGGCCTGCGCGGTTGTAAGCTGCTGGCTGTGGAGCAGGTCATGACAAAGCCCTGTCAATATCTTCACGCGGGCCTCGCGGAACCTGTCTTCGGGCACGAAGGCATATTCCTTGCGGACGCCATCGGCATACCAAGCATAGACCGCCCGATCATCATGCCACAGGATGCTCAAATCGGCCTTCAGCAAAAGATTGACCGCCTCATCCTCGCTGCTGCGCTGGTCGCGGAAATGGTGGCTTCTGGTGGCCGCGATCATCGCTGATATCAGTCCGGTGTCGATCGGCTGAGGCGGGGCCAATCGGTCACTGACCGACTGAAACAGAGCCAGTGATTGCTCTTCATTGTCGGAACGGGTCGGATCATAAATGATGTCATGAAACAGTGTCGCGGCCAGCATTTCGGCAGTAAACGCATGATCGGACGGAATTTGCCGCAGCATGAGTTCGATGTGGCGAAGCGTATGGTAGTGGCGATGCGGTTCGCTATGATGGGCGATGATCTGCGCACAAAGCGTGCCGGGAATATTCAGCCGCTCGAAAGCGGCGATCAGCCATGGATGGTCGGACATGCGGGCCTCCGGGGGCCAGCCTAGATAGACAGGAATAACAGTGCAACCGCCGGTGATGCCATGAATGTCTATGTCGACAGCGCCATTCACGCCCTGCGCGGGCGGATGATGTGCCATATGTTCTCGCCCGACCTGGACGCATTGCATGCCATGGCCGAAAGGCTCGGTATCGAGCAGCGGTGGTTTCAGGACCCGCTGACCATGCCGGTCTCTTGGCCGCATTACGATATCGACCAGGCGCGCCGCGCCATTGCCATCGAATTGGGCGCGATTGTTTGCGACAGGTATCAGACCGTTGCCATGGCCGCGATCATTCAGGGCCGCCCGGACAAGCTGCGCCGCATCCGCGCTCTTGCCGATCCGGGCCGCACCTTTGCCCCGGCGCTCCATGTTCCGGCGTGGTTGGCCGAGCAAGGTTTTGCGCAGGTTTGGGATGAATGAACGACCTTACGCCGCCTTGAGCATCCCCTCACGCGCGGCGCGCAGCGCATCGGCCCCGGCCCCGCCATCGGCCTGCGCCATGATGGCGGCAAAGCGTTCCAGAGAGCGCTCAAACGTATCGCCATAACCCTTGATCAGGCGTTGGGCGCGGACGATCTCGATGGCCAGCGCCAGATCGGCGCGCGCCGCCTGTTCGACGCGGGCCAGCCATGCCTCGATCCGGCGCTGTTCCTCGGCATAGCGCAAGGTGCTGCGCCGCCAGCCCCGCCCCATCGCGACCAGACGCAGCGCGATGAACCAGCGCAGCGAGGTGGTCTCGACATGCCGCCCCTTTGACAGCATCCGGTCCAGCCATGCCGAACCCATCACCCGCCCACCCAGCCAGCCCGGCAGGCTCTCGGCCACTTCCTGAAGGCGCGGATGCATGAATTCGGTGACGGTCAAAACCTGATCTTCCTTCACCTTGACCTCGTCGCGCACCCGCGCAAACCGGGCGGCACGCACTTTCAGATCGGCCACGCGGATCGTGTCCTCATAGGCCATCCACAGCGCCAGATGGCGCGCAGCCTCCGCCGTCAGTTCAAAAGGCGCGCGGTCCAGCGCGGCGATGCGTTCCAGCCGATCCAGATAGAGCGCGGCATAATCGCCGTCCTGATAATCCATCAGCTTGGCCAGCCCATGCAGGGCACTGGCCAGCGCCGCTTCGGGCAATCCTGCCTGCGCCCGCGCGGCCAGCACCTTGCCCATCGTGGTGGTCGGCGTGGGGATGGACGGCGGCGCCTCCTGCGGCATGGTCACGTCGCCCTGCGCGCGGGCGAAACCTTCGGCAAAACCGGCAAGATTGCTTTTGACCGCCTTGCCGCTGTGGTGGATGGCGGCCTCAAACGCCTCGCGCGTAAAAGGCAGCGCGCCGCTGCCCGCCAATGCGCCAAACATAACCGCGCTGATGACGCTGTGGGTGCGTTCGGTGGCGGCCTCCATATCGAAACCGATGAAACGCGCCGAGCGCTCGCGGGCGGCGGCAAGGATCTTGTCGCCATTGCCGCGCCCGTCGCCTGCCACCTGCTTTTCGGAAATGGCATAGATGCGGTGCGTCGAACCGATGAGGACGGTCCTGTCCGCGGTGGAAAACCCGCGCAGCACAGCTCGCCCCGTTTCCATCAGCTCGGAGGCGACCACCACATCGACATCGCCCGGCATCGGCATTTGGGCCATGATCGGCATGCGCCCATCGGCACCGGCCCCATCTTTAGCAGGGCGCGCCAGCTCAACATAATAGACGGTCGAACCCGTCCGCTGCGCCACGCCCGGCACCGATGTGCCCTGTGCCAGCCAGCCCGTCTCACGCGCAACATGCTGGATCCATTCGGCCAGCACCCCGCCGCCCTGTCCGCCCATCGCCAGAATGGCAATGGCGATACGGTTCTTCTCGGTCATACTGCCAGTCCTTTAAAACGCGCGAGCCATACGGGCGCGATCATCGCGCGCCTGCATCCAGCCGACGATCCGCGCGCGCCAGCCCTGCCGGAATTTTTCCCATCCCGTCGGATTGCTGACGATCCGCGCGCGGTAAAAGCTGGGACACAGGATCGCGGCATGGGCATTTTCGCCGCACAGACCGCAGCCCACGCAACTGTTTTCGACATGCGTCACCGGATCCTGGCGCAGGGGATCGGGGTTTGATTTGATGGTCAGCGATGGGCAGCCCGACAGGCGGATGCAGGCATGGTCCCCGGTGCAGGTGTCGCTGTCCACGCCGAAACGCTCACGCACCACGCGCCCGCCATTGGCCAGCACCTTGCTTTGCTCGCGCTTCACCCGGCGCTGCTTGTTGAGCATGCATTCCGATTGGGCAACGATGACCTTCGGCCCCTTTTCCGCGCTGGTCATCGCCTCGCGCAACAGGTCGCGCATCTTGGCCACATCATAGGTCCGCTCGACCAGCTTGACCCATTTCGCGCCCACGCCCTGCACCGCCTTGGCGATGGGGTTCTTGGTCACGCGGACGGGATTGTCGGCGCGGGAGGAAAGGATGTCCTGCCCCCCTGTCGCCGCCGAGTAGCCGTTGTCGATGATGAGTGTGACGGTATCGTCCTTGTTGAACACCGCGTTGCCGATGCCGCTGGTCAACCCATTGTGCCAGAAACCGCCGTCGCCCATCACGGCAATCGCGCGCTTGTCCTTGGGCTTGAAGGCCGATGCCCCCGCCGCGCCCAAGCCATAGCCCATGGTGGTATTGCCAATGTCAAACGGCGGCAGGATCGAGAACAGGTGGCAGCCGATATCGGCCGACACATGGGTCGGCCCCAGCTCCTTCTCCACCAGCTTCATCGCGGCAAAGACCGGGCGCTCCGGGCATCCGGTGCAGAAACCGGCGGGGCGCTGGGGGATCTCCATCGCCACATCACGCGGCAGGGGATCGGGTTTAACCTCCGCCGGGGCCAGATGCGGCGCATGGGCGCGCAGGAATTTGCCCAGACCATCGCGGATCACGGCGGCCGAATATTCGCCCGAGCGCGGCAGCATGTCCTTACCCACAATCCGCGTCTGCAAATCGGCGCGGCGGATCAGCGTGTTGAGCTCATGCTCGATGAATTCAGGCTGGCCTTCCTCGACCACCAGCACCGCTTTCTTGCCCGCGCAGAAGGCCGAAACCTCCTCGGCGATCAGCGGATAGACGACATTGAGACAATAGATCGCAATCCGGCTCTCCCCATAGGCATCGGCCAGATCGAGCAGTTCCATCGCGCGATTGAGGTTATTGTACAGGCCGCCCTGAACGATGATGCCGATCTCTGGCGTGTCGCTGTCCTGTCCGAACCATTCATTGAGCCGGTTGTCGCGCACATAGGCGATGCCTGCTGGCCAGCGCTGCTCGATTTTCTCGATCTCATGCTGGAAATTGGCCGGGGGCAGCACGATGCGTTGCAGGTCGCGCACCGGGGCCGCCGCCGCCTCACCCACAGTCATGGCGGGGCGCTTGTTGTCCTTGGCGACAAAGCTGCCCGTCATATGGCAGGAGCGCACCCGCAATTGCAGCATGACCGGCGTGTTCGATGCCTCGGACAGACAGAAACCCTGCTCCACCGCGTCAACCATGCTGGTCAGATTGGGGCGCGGGTCGATCAGCCACATCTGGCTCTTCATCGCAAAGGCATGGGTGCGCTCCTGCATGATCGAGGAACCTTCGCCATAGTCTTCGCCCACGATGATGAGCGCGCCGCCCTTCACTCCGCCCGAGGCCACATTGGACAGGGCATCGGAGGCGACATTCGTGCCCACCACCGATTTCCAAGTCACCGCCCCGCGCAGGGGATAATTGACGCTGGCCGCCAGCATGGCCGCCGCAGTCGCTTCCGAAGCGCTGGCCTCGAAATGCACGCCAAGGCTGGCGAGCAGATCATTGGCATCGGCAAACACATCCATCAGATGGCTGATGGGCGAGCCTTGGTAGCCCCCGACATAGGCCACACCCGATTGCAGCAAGCCCTTGGTGACGGCCAGAATGCCCTCGCCGGTAAAGACTTCCCCTTCACCGGCGGTCAGCTTTTTGACTTCGGATTTGAACGAACGCTCGGCCATGTCGGATCAGCCCTCGACCAGCGCGAGCACGCGCAAGGGGCTGCCCGAACCGTCGCGGATTTTGAGCGGGGCGGCGATCACGATGGCGCCCGTGGCGGGCAATTGATCGAGGTTTTCAAGGCATTGCAGCCCATATTTGCCCGCACCATGGAACAGAGTATGCGCCGGATAGGCAGGGGTCAGAGCGAAGGCCTGCCCCGCATCGGTGCCGATGGTTTCGACGCCAAAGCCGATCACATCGCGCGCGATCAGCGCCTCAACCGCCGCCGTCGACGGCCCCGGCGTATGCGGCCCATCGGCGGCGCGGTTGGTATAGGCATCGACATCGCGCTTCGACCAATCCGTGCGGAAAAGCACCCATGATCCGGCCGGAATCGCGCCATGCTGCGATTCCCAGCGCTCGATATGTTCCACCGTCAGCAGGAAATCAGGGTCAGCCGCGCATTCGGCGGAAAAATCCAGCACCACGGCGGGCGCGATCAAAGGCTGAACCGGCAGACGGTCGACCGTGTTGTCGGCCAGATCCTTGCCCGTTACCCAATGGACAGGCGCGTCGAAATGCGTGCCCGTATGCTCGCCCACCGTAAAATTATTCCAGTGCCAGGCCACGCCCCGATCATCATAGCGCGAGATTTCCTGACGCGAGAAGGCCGCCGTTTGCCCAAAAGGTTCGGGCAGAACCAGCAGCGGCGTATCTTCCGAGAGCGTCTGGGTCAGATCGACTACGCGCACCGCGCCCGAGGCGAGGGATTGAGCAAGCATGGCGAGTGTGGACATAAAGGCTCCCGGAATGATTATGAGCGGAAGCCTATCGGATAAACTTGCAGATGCAAGTATTATTTTTGACCACAGGCGGGCGAGGGCAAAAACATCATCGCCAGCAGCGTGACCGCCAGATTGCACAGCACCGCCACCAGACCGATTTCCCATTCAACGAAAATCCCGCCCAGCGCCTTGCCGATCATCGGCACCCAGAGCACCGCATATCCCGCGAACAAACCAGCCAGTACGGCTCGGGCAGAAACCCGCCGCGTGATAAAGGCCAGATAGACCCCCGGCACCAGCATGCCGATCGCGGCATAGGCCGACAGGCCGACCTCGACCAGCGAAGCGCTTGCCCCAAGCGCCAGCCACAGCGCCGCCGCCGCAAAGCCCACCATCGAGCAGCGCGACACCAGCAATTCGCGCCGGTCGTCCATGTTCCGCCAAACCGGCCGCACGATATTGCGGGCAAAGATCGACCCGCAGGTCAACATCAGCACAGAACCCGGCACCAACGCCAACAGGCTGGCCGTGCCCGCGAACAGGCCGATCAGCCAGACGGGACAATGCTGGACCACAAAGGTCAGCAGCAGCGCGTTGAGATCCCCGCCCTCGGGCCGCGTGCCCGCCAGCAAGGCGGCGAAACCGAGCAGGATGATGAAGAAATAGGACAGCGAATAGATCGGCTGAAGCACGGTATTGCGCTTGATCGTCTCGCTGCTGCCCGCCGAAAAGCACAGTTGGAACATATGCGGGAAGATATAGGTGCCGATGGCAACATTGATCGCCGAGGTGGAAAGCCACACCAGCGAAAGCCCCGCATGGGGTTGCAGCCCCGGAAAACGCGTGGCGGCGGGATAGAGATCCTGAACCTGCGCAAACACGTCCAGCATCGAGGACGCGCCCACCATCCCGGCCACGCCCACCGCCAGCACCGCCACGACCACCAGCATCAGCACATCCTTGACCCCGGCCGCAAACGCGGCCGAGCGCAGACCCGCCAGAAACACAAAGGCCAGCATCACCGCCACCGCGATCACCGCCGCCCATGTGCCCCCGATCACCGGCCCGGCCACCAGACGCACGATAAAGGTCAGCGCCGTCACCTGAATCTGGATATAGACCGTCAGCGCGATCAGCCCCGCGCAGGCCACCACCATCCCCAGCCAGCGCGATTGATAGCGATGCGCAAAGAAATCGGCCTGCGTGATCAGCCCATGGCGCCGCCCATAGGCATGGATACGCAGCGTCAGCCAATAGCCCACCGCCGCCGACAAAGAAACCGAGGTGAACGCCAGATAGGCAGGCGCGCCATAAGCCCATGCAAAGCCCGAAATGCCCAGCACCGCGAAGGTTGTGTAAATCTCACCCGCATTGAGAAACCAGAACACCAGCGTGCCCATTTTCCGCCCGCCCAGCGCCCAGTCCTCCAGCGATTTGCTGCGGGTTTTGGCGCGGCCATAGGCCATCGCGCCGATCGTCGTGCCCAGCACGATCAACAGGATCATCAAGCGGATCATGGCTTGCGATCCAGCCAGTAGCGCAAGCCCAGCACAAAGGTGGCGAACACAATGCCCGCCATTTGCCAAACCATCGGGAAAGGCAGGCCAAAGGGGCGCCAGACGATGCCATTGGCCCAAGGCGCAAGGCCCAATTGCCAGACAAAGGGCAGCAAAAGCAGCGCATCGGCCCGGCGGAAAGCCGGGATCTCGACGCCTTCGGGATCATCCATGGTTTAACTTATGCCTCGGTGGAGATGGCGGGAAGGCACGGAATTTGCCGCATTCGATGCTGCATTCAATGCAAGGTAATGCGAGATTGTGTTGCCATGGGCGCAACGTTTATGGCTCAACCACCCGCAACGGGCGGTTCCATTGCCGCAACTGCGCCTCCACCATTTTGAGCAGGCGGGCGGGCGCACCCTCCAATTGTCGCCCGGCGCGCAGGATCAGGCTGATCGTGGCGTCCTCCATCGCATCATCGGCAATGGCAATGCTGGTCAATTCGCCGCTTTCCAATTCGCTCCACACCGACAATTGGGGCAGGATCGTCACCGCCGCGCCCCGCCGCACGGTTTCGCGCATCATGTGAATCGAATTGGTGGTGATCACCGGCTCCAGATAGGTGTTGTGGCGCAGCTCCGCACCGGCCAGGATCTGGCGCAGGCCGAAATGGCGCGGCGAGAGGCACAGTGGATGGCGCACCAGATCGGCCAGTGAGACGCTGCGCTGCCCCGCCAACGGGTGGCCTGCGGCAACAATGGCCATCAACGGCTGGGCGATCACCGAGCGGACATGGATCTTGATGTCATGCGGGGTCTGAAACACCAGCCCCATATGCGCCTCATCTTCGAGCACCTGCCGCACGATCTGCTGGGATGAATTGACCGACAGGTCGAGGTGGATCTGGGGATTGGCGGTGGTGAAATTGGCGATCATGTCGGTAAACCCGCTGCCCAGAAAGCCTTCGCCCACGGCCAGCACCGCCTGACCGCTCTTGACCGAACGCAGTTCCTCCAGCTTGGCGCGCAAAGCTTCGCGGTCGGCCATCTGGTTGCGGTAATGGGCAATCACGATTTCGCCCGCATGGGTCAGCCGCACCCCGCGCCGCCCCTTTTCAATCAGGGCAAGGCCATAGCTTTCCTCCAGTTGGGCAATCTGGCGGCTGATCGAGGAGGCGGCCACGTTGAGCCGGTCGCTCGCCGCACGCATCGAGCCTGCGTTGAGCGCCTCCAGCAGATAGCGCAGACCTGTTTCCGACATGCGGCCCCCTTTTTCAAGTTTGCAAACCCGCCCTCAGCATGCCCAAGTTTGCGCTGAGCGCAACAATTATGACAATTAAGCGCCATTGTCCGCGCATTTGTTGAGTGCCAGATCAGGCCGTCCCCCGTCAGGCAAAGCGGTCATTCGCATCGCTTTTCCCGATGAAAACGAGGCATGAATGGCAAGCATCAAACGTGATCGTGTGAATTGGCAGGGCTATCTTCCCGCCATCACCACCCCCTTTTCCGCCGATGGCGGGCTGGATGAAGCGGGCCTTGGCGGCCTGCTGGAATGGCTGCATGGCGAAGGCATGCATGGGCTGGTTCTGGCCGGAACAACCGGCGAATGGACCAGCATGAATGCTGCCGAACGTGCCCGGCTGTTTGCCCTGACCGGCGCGCAGATGAAGGGCAAATTGCCGCTGATTGCGGGTTGCTCCAGCTTTACCGCGGCCGAGAGCATCGCCTTTGCCCACCACGCGGCGCAGGCCGGGTTTGACGGCGTGCTGTTGACGCCGCCGCCCTATATCCGCCCGCGCGCCGACGAAATCGTCGGCTTTTACGAAACGGTCAGCGCGGCCATCGACCTGCCCATCTGCGTGTATAACTGGCCGCCGGGCACGGGGATCGACATGGATCTGGGCCTGCTCTCGCGCCTTGCCGACATTGAGGGCGTGGTGGCGATCAAACAGTCCTCCTCCTCTTTCGAGCGCTTTTTCGAAACCTTCTTTGCGCTCAAAGATCAGGTGCGCGTGTTCGGCTTCCCGATGAACGAGATCGGGCTGACCATGCTGCGCGTGCATGGCGGCGATGGCACAATGGGCGCGGGCGGCGTGCTGGGCCGCTATCAGCCGGGCTTTTACGATGCCTTCTGGGCGGGCGATCTGGATGGCGCGCGCGCCTGCGGGGCCAAGGATCGCGTGCTGATGCGCGAATGGTATACGCCCGAACTGGTGGGGCGCTTCGGCTCGGGGCCTGCCATCCTCAAGGCCGCGCTGGATGCGCAGGGTCTGCCCGGCGGGCCGGTGCGCGCGCCTTTGCTGCCCGTTAGCGATGCCGCGCGCGAAGAGATTGCCCAAACGCTGCGAAAGCTGCAAATCCTGTGATCCATGACGCATGAAGTTCTGATCATCGGCGGCGGCCTGCTGGGCTGTGCGGCGGCGTGGCATCTGGCCCGCGCCGGTCTTGCCCCGCGCCTGATCGAGGCGCGGGGCATCAATGCGGGCGCATCGGGCCAGAATGCAGGCTCGCTGCATTTCCAGATCGAACGGCGTTTCCTCGAACCGGGCGGCACCGCCCATGCGCAGGGCGGCGATATCGTCCGCCTCAATCGTCTGGCCATCGAGGAATGGGCGGGGCTGGAGGATCAGCTTGGCCGCCCGCTCGACATCCACATGCACGGCGGGCTGATGCTGGCCGAAAGCGAGGATGATCTGGCGCTGCTGTCCTTCAAGGTGGCCCGCGAAAACGAACTGGGCCTGCCCACGCAATTGCTCTCAGGGACCGAGGCGCGCGATCTGGTGCCCCGCCTTGCCCCCCATATTTGCGGTGCGGCATGGCTGGCGCGCGAAGGCCATGCCAATCCGCGCATTCTGGCCGATGCCTTTGCCGATGCGGCACGTGCCTCGGGCGCGGCGATCGAAACCGACAGCCGCCTGCTCGACCTGCACCGTGACGGCGATGGCTGGCAGGCCACCATCGAGCAATCGGGCCAAGTCACCACCGCCCGCGCGCGTCATGTCATTCTGGCCACCGGCCACTGGACCGCACGGATCGCGACGCGCATTGGGCTCAACATTCCGCTCTATCTGGCCCCCTTGATGATGAGCGTAACCGACCGGACCGCGCCTTTCCTGCCCTATCTGATCCAGCATGTCGGCAAACGCCTCTCGATGAAGCAGACCGACGACGGCAATATGGTGATCGGCGGCGGCTGGGCCTCTGCGCCGCAAAAGATGGCCGACGGCCTGCCAGATCTCGACGCGCCGCCCCATCTCGTCCCCGACAATCTGCGCGCCAATCTGGCGGTGGCGGCGGGGGTCATACCTTGTCTTCGGGCGCGCAGCCTGATCCGCAGCTGGACCGGCATGACCTGTGTATCGGCCGATCAATTGCCCGTCGTGGGCGAGGTTCCTGCCGCCCCCGGCCTCTATGTCGCGGCGGGCGGATCGATGTTCACGCTGGGGCCGCTGCTCGCACGGATGCTGGCGCGCAGCATTATCGAAAGCGCGATGCCCGACGAAACAACCCTATTCAGCGCCGCCCGCTTTGCCCATCTCAACGCCTTTGTGGTGCCGTCATGAGCCGGCTCGTGCCCGGCGTAACCCGCCCCGCACCATTCGCCATCGCGATCGACGGCGCAATGATCCCGGCCCATCCGGGCGAAACGTTGGCCGCAGCGATGGTTGCCGCCGGGGCATACCGGATGCGCGACGACCGATCCGGCGCTCCGCGTGGGATGTTGTGCAATATGGGCACATGCAGCGAATGTTTCGTGTGGATCGCCATGGAGGATGGATGGCGCCGCCGCCGCGCCTGCCTGACCCTGGCGGAGGACGGCATGCGCATCGCCACGCATGAGGCGCCGCTATGATCGACCCAGCCTTGTTTGACATTGCCATCATCGGCGGCGGCCCCGCCGGACAGGCCGCCGCGCAACAGACGCTGGCCGCGGGCCTTTCCACCACGATGATCGACGAGCAGGCCCGCCCGGGCGGCCAGATCCTGCGCCAGCCCCCTCCCGCCTTTGCGGTCAAAGGATGGATGGCGGGCCGCCTCTATCGCCCGCTGCGCCGCCTGCTCGCTCAAACCGAGGCGGACGCGAGGCTCAAATGGCGGGGCGCAACCAGCGTGGCCGGAATCGAGCGGATCGGCGACCATTTCCGCCTGACCCTCTCGGGGACGCATGGCGGCACGTTGCTGGCGCGGCGGGTGCTGATCGCGGCGGGCTGTTATGACATGCCGGTGGCCATGCCGGGCTGGACCTTGCCCGGCGTGATGAGTGCAGGCGCGGTCCAGACCATGCTCAAATCGCAGCAGGTGGTCGCGGGCCAGCCCATCGTCCTGCTTGGCAGCCATCCCTTGCTGCTGGTGCTGGCCACGCAAATCCTGGACGCGGGGGGCGAGGTCGCGGCGGTGCTGATGCCGCAGACCTATGGTCGGATGGTGCTTGCGGCCTTGCCCTATCTTGCGGGGGCGATGTTCACCCCCGGCCCATTAATGGCGGCGGGGGCGGCTATGGCGCGTCTGCGCCGGGCGGGGGTGCCCCTGATGATGGGCGCGCGCCCTGTCGGCTTTACCGGCGATGGACGGCTGGAAGCGGTCGATTATGCGTGGTGCGGCCGGACCCACCGTATCGCGGCGCAGGCGGCGGCTGTGTCCTATGGCTTCCTGCCCCAATCGGATTTGCCGCGTCAGGTCGGCGCGGCGGTGCGATGGGCGCGGCCTGCGGGCGGATGGGAAACGATTTGCGATGGAGCCATGCGCTCCTCAATCCCGGGCCTTTATGTTGCGGGCGAAACCACCGGCGTGGCGGGCGCGGATGCCGCCATGGCCGAGGGTACGATTGCCGGGATCGCCATGGCGATGGATGCGGGCGCGCGCGCTCCCTTCGATATGGCCCGCGCGCAGGCAAGGCGCGCAAGGCTGCAGCCCTTCATCAACCTCTTGCGCGCCGTGGCCGATCCGGGCGATGTCTGGCCATTGGCCACGCCCGAAACGCTGCTGTGCCGATGCGAGGATATTTCCGTGGCGCAGGTTGCGGCGACCATCGACCGGCTCCCCGCCATGGCCGATGCATCGGCGGTCAAACATCGCTGCCGGATCGGGATGGGCCTGTGTCAGGGGCGGTCTTGCGAACATGCGCTGGTGCGGCGGATTGCCGCTGCGCGCGGCTGCGATCCCGATGCCGTCGCGCCTTTCCGCACGCGCTTTCCGGCGCGGCCGCTGCCCTTTGACGAGATCATCGGCTAAACGTTGCATCAGGCGCAACAATTGCGTCCCGGCGATGTCATTGCTGCGTTCTGCCCCCCTTGTCATCCTCGCCTCCTGCCCAACACACAGGAGCCATCTGCATGACCGAGGCCACCCCTCCCCGCCCCGTTTTCGCCGCCGATCACGTGTCATGGACCGTGGCCGATGCCGAAGCGGTGGCGCGCTTTTACATTGATGTGTTCGGCGCATCCGAATTGTTCCGCATGGGGCCGATTGACGCCGCCGACATTCCCCCCATGCCCGATGGGCGCGACTGGATGGCCGCCCATGTAAATGTACCGGGCGCGCGGCTCACGCTCATCATGCTGCGCCTTACCGAGACTCTCAATTTTCAACTGGTGCAATATGACAAGCCCGATGATCGCAGGCCCACCCTGCCGCGCAATTGCGATGCGGGCGGGCATCATCTGGGGCTGCGGGTCGATGATGTGCCTGCCGCGGCCGCCTATCTGACCGCGCATGGCTGCACCGCGATGGAGATCATCGAGATTTCCGAAGGGCCGCTGGCGGGCAAGAAGAACCTCTATCTGCTCGACCCATGGGGTCATCAGCTTGAAATCGTGGACTGACCCCCTCTTTTTACAACAGGAAACCATCATGACCGCAAAGCGTATCAATCCCGCATCCCTTTATGAAAGCACCCGTTTCGGCTTCTCCCATGCCGCGCTGGATGAAGCCACCGGAACGCTGCACCTGGCGGGGCAAGTGGCGTGGGACAAGGACTACAATGTGGTGGGCGGCGATGATCTGGCCGCGCAAACCCGTCAGGCGCTGGCCAATATCAAGACTGTTCTGGACGAAGCGGGCGCGGGGGTGGGCGATCTGCTGCGCCTGCGCACGTTGATCGTCAATTACGATATGTCCAAGCTGGAGGCCGTGGGCGCTGAACTGGCCGCGTTTTACGGCGATGTTCTGCCCGCACCCAACACGATTGTCGGGGTTCAGGCGCTGGCCCTGCCCGATTTCCTGATCGAGATCGAGGCGGTCGCGGTGCTGCCCCAGGGTTGAACCGAAAGAAGGGCCGCTCCGGGTGGAGAGCGGCCCTTCCCGTTTTAGCGCGACAGATTTGCCGACAAAGGCAGGTCGCGCGAACTGTTGCCGATAAACACCCGCATGGTTCCGGCGGGAACCTTCCACGCATGGGCCTTGTCATCCCACACCGACAGATCGCGGCGCGTAAGGGCAAAGCTGACCTCGCGCGCCTCGCCCGGCGCCAGTTCGACACGGGCAAAGCCCTTGAGCTGGCGTGGCGGCTCACCGGCCGCGGCGGGCATGGCCAGATAGAGCTGGGCCACCTCGGCCCCTGCCCGCGCGCCAAGGTTGCGGACCTGCGCGCGCACCTGCCACCCATCGCCCCGGCGCGTGGCCTTGATCCCGGAAAAGCCGAAATGGGTATAGGACAGTCCAAAACCAAAGGGATAAAGCGGGGTCAACCCTTTGGCATCATACCAGCGATAGCCCACCAGCAGACCCTCGCTGTAATCGGCGCTCGTACCCTTACCCGGATAGCGCGCGGAACCATCGGCAGGCCCATGCACCTCGTCGGCAGGGAAGGTCACGGTCAGCTTGCCCGAAGGATTGGCCGCCCCGGTCAACAGGCGCGCGATGGCGGGGCCCGCCACCTCGCCCGGATACCAGCCCGCGACGATGCCCGCGACCTTGTCGCGCCATGGCATCAAGACCGGACCCGCCGTGTGCAACACCACCACCGTGCGCGGGTTGGCCTTGGCCACCGCCTCGATCAGCGCATCCTGATCGCCGGGCAGGCGCAGGTCGGTGCGGTCGGCGCCTTCGGAGACATGATCGGCCACGAACACAACCGCGACATCGGCCTTGGCCGCTGCGGCCACGGCGTCCGCGATCAGGCTCGGGTCGGGCGCCTGCCACCCCACGCGCAATTCGGGGGGCGAGAGGGTGGGCGCGGTCGAATAGTCCAGCTCGAAGGAAACAGGCTTGCCCGCCTCCAGTGTGATCGTGCCATGCGTGGTCAGGCGGAAATTCTGCTTGGGCGTATAGGCCACCTCGCGCCCATCAATGCGGAGGCGGATTTCACCCCCGCCATTGAGCGAGAAGCGGTAGATCCCGCCCACCGGAGGCACCAGAGTGCCACGCCAGCGCGCGGAAAAGATGCTGCCCAGTTCCTTGGTCCCGGCCTGCTCATAATCAATCGCGGCTTCGGCGCGGGTCAGGGCGGGCTTGCCGGAAAAATCGGGCGAGGCGTAATAGGTGGCGGTCAGATCGCGCAGCGCCGAGGCGGGAATGGCAGGCAATGGCGCAATGCCCAGCGTGCCAGGCGCATAATCGACCTTAACGCTTTCAGGCAGGGCAGCGCGGATCGCGGCGCGCGGGGCCATTGGCTTGATCTCGTCATTCTTGACAAAACCGCCATAGCGCTCGGTGGTCTGGACATGCTCGCCCGCATCATCGCCGATGATCGCCACCCGCGAAAGACCCGCGCCCAGCGGCAGCACGCCGCCCTGATTGCGCAGCAACACGCTGCCCTCCTGTGCGATCCGTTGCGAGAGCGCGAGATGGGCGGGCGAGCGGGCCTGCGCATTGGCATCGCCCTTGACCGGGCGGTCGATCACGCCCAGCCGGAACATCGGCGTCAGGATGTGGCGCAGCAGAGTGTCAATATCCTCGCCCGTCACCTCGCCCTTGGCCAGCGCCTTGCGCAGGGGCGGGCCGTAGAATTCGGCGAAACCAAAGGGACTGGGGCCTCCGGGCATGGAGATGTCCATGCCCGCCTTCACGCTGGCCACGGTGCTGCGATGGGCGAAATACCAGTCGGAGACGACAAAGCCGTCAAAGCCCCAGCCGCGCAACTGATCGAGCGCCGCCTTGTTTTCGCAGGCATAGGTGCCGTTGAAGCGGTTATAGGCGCACATGATCGATCCGGCACCCGCGCGGCGCACCACGGCCTCAAAGGCTGGGAAATAGATCTCGTTCAGGGCGCGCTCGCTGACGCGCGCATCAATGGCCTCATAGGCGGGCGCGTCGCCAAGGCGCAGCCATTCCTGATTGTTGGCGGCAAAATGCTTGGGCGTGGCCAGAACGCCCTGCGCCTGAATGCCCGCCGTGATCGCCGCCCCGCCGATGGCGGTCAGATAGGGGTCCTCGCTGAGCGTTTCGGCGATGCGGCCCCATTTGGGCGTGCGGATGATGTTGATTGTGGGGGCCAGCACGACATTGCGCCCCTTGGCCGCATGTTCGCGCCCCAGCGCGGCGCCAAATTCCTGCATCAGACCCGCGTTCCACGTGCTGGCCACCATCAGCGGCGCGGGAAATTGCGTCACCCCCACCATGCCATTGCCCACGCCCGCCGGACCATCGCCCATGCACAGCGCGGGCAGGCCAAGACGCGGCAGGCCCGAAATATGCCCGACACAAGGGTTCACCCCCGTGCCATTGCCATCGAGCACCGTATCGCCCTGAAGCAGCCCCAGCTTTTCATCCAGCGTCATGGCCGAGATCAGCATCCGGGCGCGATCCGCCGGGCTGCGATGGGCATCCATCCACGGCCCGGTGGTTTGCGCCGAAACATTCCCCCACCCCGCTGTTCCGCAGAGTGCCGCCCCGGCCATCAGGACAAGACGAAAAGACGAAACAGCAGAGTGGGAAAACATCGACTTTACTCTTTTAGAACTTCACCGAACCCGACAGGGTGATCGTGCGCGGGCGGCTGACATAATAGCCCAGCGGATAGACGCCCGGTACGATTTCGTTGAAATTGATGACGGTCTGGTTGTTTGACAGGTTGGTGGCGTTCAGATTGACCGCCCATGCATCCTTGCTGATCCCGGCGCGCAGGCCGATCAGCCAGTAGCCGTTGAGGTGCTGCCAATTGGCGATGGTCGAATTGAACTTGGTGTCCATCGGCCCCTGATAGGTGGCATCCGCGCCGATCGTGCCCATCAGGCCGCCTGATCCCACGGGCGCCGAATAGCTGATCCCCGTGGCGCCCGACCATGTGGGCACATAAGGGATATGATCGCCCTTGCGCCCCGTCGAGGCCACCGGATTGTCGCGGTCCAGCTTGGCGTTGCTGTAGTTCAGGCTGCCCGTCAGGCGCAGGCCGGGGATCGGGCGCGCGTCCACTTCGGCCTCGAAACCGGTCACGCTGGCCTTGCCGCCATTGCCGATATAGCCAAACGAGACGGTGCCATTCGAGGCCTGTTGCGAGACCTGAATGTTTGACCAGTCAATGTAATAGACCGCCCCGTTCAAATAGAGCTTGCGGTCGAGCAGCGCGTTTTTGAGGCCGAATTCATAGGACCACAGCTGATCCGAGCCATAGCCGTCGGGGATGACCACATTGGCCAGCGCGGCCGCCGTCTGGTCATTGGTGCCGCCCGAGCGATAGCCCTGCGCGATTTGAACATAGGCGTTGGTGTTCCTGCTGACCTTATAGGCCAGGTTGAAGCGGCCGATCACGCCCTGATCCTTGGTACGCAAGGTGGGACCGGCGCCTGGGCCCGCACCGCCGCCCGCAGCGACCAGCGCCACGGATTGCTGCTCCAGCTTGAAGTCGAACCAGCGCGCGCCCGCCGTAAATGTCAGATCAGGCAGGATCCTGTAGCTGAGTTCGCCAAAGAGCGCGCGCTCGCGGATCTGCGTGTTGACCGTGCGGTCGAGCAGAAGGGCGGCATTGGCCGGGATATTGCCGCTGGTGTCGGCCTTGGGCCAGGACGAGCGGTAATAGCGGTCCTCGTTCTGCATAAAGGCGCCGACCAGCAATTGAAGCGGTCCCTTGAAGTCCGAGGCGAAGCGCAGTTCGGCACTGTCCACCTTGCGGTGCTTGTTCTGGACCAGCGCGCTGCGGCCCGTGTTGTCATAGGGTAGGCCAAAGAAGGCCTGCGCCGCCAGCGAGGCATCGCGCACGAATCCGGTGTCTCGGATGAAGCGCGAACCCGTTGCCGTCACCGTGCCGAAGGGACGCTTGTAATTGGCGGTGACGTTATAGATCTCGCTCTTGTCATCATAGGGCGAGCGCACCACGTCGGCCTGATAGTTGGCCGGCAGCGCCGCACCGCCAAAGCTTTGAAGATTATAGTAGTTCTTCGCGTCCTGATGCACCTTTTGATACATCATCATCGTGTCGATGGTCAGGTCATCGGTGGCCTTCAGGCGGGTGGAAAGACGCGCAGCCTTGCTCTTTTCCGCATTCGCGCCCTTTTCAAAACGGTTGCTGATCCAGCCCGGCAGATCAGCATAGAAACCCGATGCGCGCACCGCAAAGCGGCCGGGAATAACCGGAATATTCACCGCCCCATCGGTCTGCATGCCAAGATCCGCGCCCTTGGTGGTGCGAATACCGCCCTGAACATAGCCGGTCACCTTGTCCAGATCGGGCTTGGCGGTAATGTAGCGCATCGTGCCCGCCATCGAACTGGCGCCAAAGGTGGTGCCCTGCGGGCCTTTCAGAACTTCAACGCGGTCGATGTCGAACAGCTTGATATCGGGGGCCTGACCGCCGCCATCCTGCGAGTTTTCGCCGGTGATGACCACTTCGTCCAGATAGAGCCCGACCGTGCCCGCGCCGCTGGCGTTGATGCCGCGCACCACATAGCGCTTGTCGCCCGGACCTTCGTCCTGAACCGAAAGGCCCGGCACGGTGCGATAGAAATCGGCGAAATCAATCGCACCCTTGGCCTGGAGATCGGCCCCGCCGATCGCCTGCACGGCAATCGGGGTGGCCTGAATGGTCGAGGCGCTGCGCTTGGTGGCGGTCACAACAATGCCGTCGCTCGCAGGCGCGGCCTGCTCTGCATAGGCGGGCAAAGCAAAAATCATGAGACTGCTGGTCGCGGCTAAACGAAAGCCGATCTGCTTGGAGTAGCGCATATTATTCCCTGCCTTGATAAAGTGGAGGACTCTTGCCGCCTGCGAGCCTCCGGCTGTTGATCCGCCGGATAGCCACGGAAATGTCATAGAAGGCGTCGCTGCGCTCAATGCATAATATTGTTCACTTTCGTTGCTCTGTGCGCAACATATGCGAAGGGCTTGCCCGATCCTCTGACAGGGAAATGCGCGGCCCATTCAATACGCGAAGTGCGCAAGGCAAGTGCCGCGCCATCACTCTTGATGTGTATGTGATTGGCATTAAAGGCGCGAAGGGGAATACAATGCGTCCCCGGTGGCCGCTGATGAAGGAAAGCGCGGATGAGCGAGGATTTACGCAAACTTGGCGATCCCGGATCGGAGAAATTCCGCGTCGAGGCCTACCCCTTCTATCTGCTGAACCGTGCGGCGAGCCGGTACAATGTTGTGATCGAATCGCAATTGCGCCCGATAGGCATCGACATCCCGACATGGCGCGTGCTGATGATTTTGGGCGAGCATGAGCCTTTGCCCATCGCGCAGGTGGCCAAATCGGCGGTCATCAACATTTCCACCATGATGCGCATCGTCGAACGCATGACCAAGGCGGAATTGATCACCACCCAGCCGAGCGAAACCGACGGCCGCGTGACCGAGTTGCTGCTCAGCGATCTGGGGCGCGAGAAGCTGGCGGCCGCGCGCGAGGCGACCTCGCCGGTTTATCACAAGGTCATTCGCGGCATCAGCGCGGGTGAATTTGCGCAATTGCTCGATCTGCTGGGACGTCTACACGACAATCTGGAGTAAAGGCCGCGCACAAAGCGAATCAACTTGCACGTGCAACCAATTTGCTTTAAGCCTAAAGCAAATTGGAGGTGCATGATGCGTGTTGCCTGTCTGGGCGGCGGTCCCGCCGGTCTTTATTTTGCCATTTCGATGAAGCTGCGCGATCCGGCGCATGAGATCGACGTTTTCGAACGCAACCGCGCGGGCGACACTTTCGGCTGGGGCGTGGTCTTTTCCGACCAGACGGTCGAAAACCTGACCGCGAATGATCCGGCAAGTGCCGCCATCATCGCCGACAATTTCGCGCATTGGGACGATATCACCGTGGCGATGGGCGATCGGTCGATCACCTCATCGGGCCATGGCTTCATCGGCATCGGGCGCAAGCGCCTGCTCCAGATCCTGACGGCGCGGGCGCTGGAGCTGGGCGTGCGGGTGCATTTCGAAAACGAATTTTCCTCCGATCTGTCGGCCTATGGCGATTATGACCTGATCGTGACGGCCGATGGAATCAACAGCGCGATCCGCACCGCCCACGAGGACAAGTTTGGCGTCGATATCCAGACCCGCCGCAACAAGTTCTGCTGGCTGGGCACGACGCGCCTGTTCGATGCCTTCGCCTTTCTGTTCGAAAAGACCGAGCATGGCTGGGTCTGGGCCCATGCCTATCGTTTTGACGCCACCCATTCGACCTTCATCGTCGAATGCTCGCCCGAGACATGGGAAGGGCTGGGCCTCGACAAAATGGAACAGGCGCAAAGCATCGCCTTTTGCGAAAAGCTCTTCGCGCGCCATCTCGACGGCCATGCGCTCATCACCAATGCGGGCCATTTGCGCGGCTCTGCGGCATGGATCAATTTCCGTCGTATCCTTTGCAACACATGGTCCTTCGACAATGTCGTGCTGCTGGGCGATGCGGCGCATACCGCGCATTTCTCGATCGGTTCGGGCACGAAACTGGCGCTGGAGGATGCGATCAAGCTGGCGCAGGTGCTCAGCCGCCCCGGCATGGCCGATCCGGCCAATCTGCGCGAGGCTCTGGCCGAATATGAAGCTGAGCGCCACGTTGAGGTGCTGAAAATCCAGAACAGCGCGCGCAATTCGACCGACTGGTTCGAAACGCTCGACCGCTATCTCGATTTCGACCTGCCGCAATTCGCCTATTCGCTGATGACCCGTTCACAGCGCGTCGCTCATGAAAATCTGCGCCTGCGCGACAAGGCGTGGCTGGAAAGCCTCGAACGCTGGTTCTGGGCGGGCAATGAGGGCCGCAATACCCCGGTCCAGCCGATGTTCACGCCGTTTACGCTGCGCGATCTGACGCTGGCCAATCGCGTGGTCGTGCCCCCGATGCTGACCTACAGCGCGGAACCCGATGGCCATGCGACCATGTTCCACGACGTGCATTACGGCGCACGCGCGCTGGGCGGGGCGGGCCTTGTCATCACCGAAATGCTCGCTGTCTCGCCCGAAGGACGCGCCACCTCGGCCTGCCCCGGCCTGTGGGAGGACGGCCAGATCGACCGCTGGCGCGCGATCAACGCCTTTGCCCATCAGCATACCGCCGCGAAAACCTGCGCCCAATTGGGCCATGCGGGCGCGCGGGCCTCGTGCCGTCCGGGGCATGAAGGCTATGATGTGCCACTCTCCGATCCCTGGCCGATCCTCTCGGCCAGCGCGCAGGCATGGCGCGAGGGCGGCCTGACCCCCGCCGCCCTGACCGAGGCGGATATGGAGCGCATCCTTGCCGACTTCACCGCCGCCACGCGCCGGGCGGACGCCGCCGGTTTCGACATGATCGAGCTTCAGGCGGGCCATGGCTTCCTGCTTTCCGGCTTTATCACCCCGGTGATGAACAGGCGCGAGGATGCCTATGGCGGATCGCTGGAAAACCGCCTGCGCTTCCCGCTGCGCGTGGCCTCGGCGGTGCGCGCGGCATGGCCTGCGGGCAAGCCGATGGCCGTGCGCATCTCGGCCAACGACTGGGTGGGTGAGGCTGGCGTGACGCCTGTCGAGGCGGTGGCCATTGCCGAAGCCTTCAAGGCCGTGGGCGTGGACATCATCGACGTATCGGCCGGGGAAACCGCGCCGCGCGCGCGCCCCACCTATGGCCGCATGTTCCAGACCCCCTTTGCCGACCAGATCCGCAATGAAGCCCATATGCCCACCATGGCCGTGGGCAACATCACCCAGCCGGACCAGATCAATTCCATCCTGATGGCGGGCCGTGCCGATCTGGTGGCGGTGGGGCGGCCCCATCTGGTCGATCCATCATGGACCTTGCACGCGGCGGCACAGGCGGGCGAAGAGGGGCAATTCGTTCCCGCGCCTTACGCGTTGGGGCAAGTGCAGGCGCGGCAATTGGCCGGACAGGCCCGCGACAGCGCCCAGCGCGCATAAGGAGAAGCCGAGATGCCTTTCAACCTGACCCTGCCGGTGCGGTTTGCCGATGTCGATCCGGCAGGGATCGTCTTCTATCCGCGCTATTTCGAAATGCTCAACGCGCTGGTCGAGGACTGGTTCGCCACGCTGGGTTTCCCCTTCAAGCTGATCCATATGGAAGGCAAGATGGGCGTCCCCACGGTCCGGCTGGAGGTCGATTTCATCGCGCCCAGCGAGTTGGGCGAGAGCCTTGACCTGGCGCTGGAGATCACCAAGCTGGGCAAGAGCAGTTGCCAGTTGGCGATCACTTTTGCCTGCGAAGGGCAGGTGCGGTTGAAGGCGCTGGTGGTGCTGGTGTGCATGGATCTGGGGGCACGGCAATCGATGCCATGGCCCGACAGCCTGCGTGAAGGCATGAACGCCTATTGCGCCTGAACAGGCTTGCCGCCCGGCCCCACGCCACCTAAACGCAACAGGACGGCTCGCCCCCACCGGGCGGGCCGTTTGCTATGGCGAGGATGTGATGGACGACGCGGAAAGGCGGCTGGAACTGCGGGTGTGGATACGCTTGCTCGACTGCGCCAAGCTGGTGGAAAAGCAATTGCGCCGCAATTTTCAGGAACAGTTCGACACCACCCTGCCTCGTTTCGACGTTCTGGCCGCGCTGGACCGCGCGCCCGAGGGGCTGACCATGGGCGATATTTCACGCGCGCTGCTGGTGTCCAACGGCAATGTCACCTCGATCGTGCGGCAATTGGGCGAACAGGGCATGATCGCATCCCGCCCCGACCCCCATGACCGCCGCGCCGCCATTGTGAGCCTGACCGAGGCGGGCCGTGCCCATTTCAAGACGCTGGCCGATGCGCACAGCCGATGGGTGCATGAGGCGCTGTCCTGCTTTCCCGCCGACCAGCAGGCGCATCTGCTCGCCCTGCTCGACCAGCTCAAGACATCCATCCGCGCGCAATAAAAAGGGGAGGCTCTCGCCTCCCCCTCTCGATCAGCCCGCCACGACCGGATGGCGCAGCGTGCCGATGCCTTCGACGCTGGCCACGATGATGTCGCCCGGCCAGACCCACTCCTGCGGGTCCATGCCGGCGCCAACGCCGGCGGGCGTGCCGGTGGCGATGATGTCGCCCGGCTCCAGCGTGATGCCCTGCGAAATGTCGGCCACCAGTTCATCGACCTTGAACAGCATATAGGCGGTGTTGCTGCGCTGCTTTTCCACGCCATTGACGGTCAGCCACAGGTCGAGCGTCTGGGGATCGGGAATTTCATCGGCGGTGACGATGCATGGGCCCATCGGCGCGAACGTGTCCTGCCCCTTGGAATAGATCCACTGGCCCGCGCGGCGGCAATCGCGCGCGCTCATGTCGATGCAGACGGTATAGCCGAACACGTATTTCAGCGCGTTTTCGCGGCTGACGCCCTTGGCGCGCGTGCCGATGATCGCGGCCAGTTCGACTTCCCAGTCGAGCTGCTGGGTGATGGCGGCATTATGAACGATGGCGTCATCGGGGCCGATCACGCTGGTCGGCGGCTTGGAGAAGATCACCGGCTGACGCGGCAATTCGGCCGAAGTGTCGAGCGACTTGGCGCTTTCGGCCACGTGTTCGGTGTAATTCAGGCCGATGCCGAAGATGTTCTTGCGCGGGCGCGGGATCGGGGCCAGCAGCTTGACATTGGCCAGCGGCAGCGCAGTGCCCATAGGGAAAACGCCCTCGGTTTCGGCAATCAGCTTGCCGGTGATCTTCACCGCCTGCGGGCCAAGGTCGATGAATTCCAGCATGGTCGAGGGCAGCGGCACGCCGCATTCCTCGCCGAACATTTCCAGATCGAGGACCAGATCCCCGACCAGAGCGCCAAGGCGCGCTTCGGCCTCAACGTGAGAACGATAGGTAACAAGACGCATGGGGGGTTCCTCAGGCTAGAAAAGGAAAATCAGGCGAGAATGGGCTGGTGGCCGTGGTTTTCGCCAAAGGCTTCTTCGCGATAGATGCCCAAAGAGCGCATCACCGGCAGATCGTTGAAGGTGAACAGGCAGGCGTCATCCGTGTCCGACAGATTGACATGCTCATGCCAGCACCAGCTTGGCACGACGAAAATGTCGCGTTCCTGCCAATCGAAACGCTGGCCATTGATGATCGAATAGCCGCGCCCCTTGGCGCATTGATAGACAAAGCTGCCGGTGTGGCGATGGGCCTTGGTGTGTTGCCCTGCACGCAGCATCTGCATTGATGCGCCGATCGTGGGCATCACCGGCCCGCCCGTATGCGGGTTCACATATTCCATCAGCAGCCCGTCATAGGGCGAACCTTCCGACACGGCGGCATAGCGCAGCAGCGCCTCATAGGTCGGCCCCCACTCATATTTGAGCAGCGGCGAATAGGGCTTTGCCCATTGCACCCCGGCGGGGCGCAGCGCCGAACCCGCCCACATGCCCAGCGAGTCATTGACCGGGAAGGAAATCGCCTGCTGAAGCTCGGGGTGGACCTCGTAGAAATTGGCGTCCAGCGCGTTCATCAGCGGAATGTCCAGCCCGTCCTGCCAGATGCAGACGGTGCCATCTTCCGACACGCCGTGTTCATGCCACGTGCCGTTGGGAGTCAGCACAAAATCATTGGCGCCCAACGTCATCTTGTGCCCATCGACATTGGTGAAGGCGCCGCTGCCCTCCATGATGAAGCGCAGGGCGGAGGCCGAATGGCGGTGGCTGGACGCGCATTCGCCCGGCCCCATCACTTGCAGGCCCGAATAGAGCCAGCCCACGGCCGCCACCACATCGGCCCGCCCCGGATTTTCGAGGTACACCACGCGCCGCCCCGCCTGTTCGGGCGTCACTAGTTCGAGCGAGCGCAGCACATGCTCGCGCAGATCACGATAGCGCCACAGATAGGGCACCGAGGTCGAGGCCGGTTCCCAAGGCTCGATCTTGTTCGCCACCGTCCACAGCGCACCCGTACCAAGCGATTGCAATCGCTGATAATAGGCGACAAGCTCGGGCGTATCGGCAACATTGGCGCGACCGATGATCTCTTCGCGATACTGGTCATATGTGCTGGCCATGGGCAGGCTCCTGAAGGGAATGGGCGGCGTGATAGTATAGGTTTAAAATATCTTGGCGAAACTGTCAAATGCAAGTAAATTGCCTTTCAGCCTCTCTCCGGCATCCCCCTCTCACTCGTGCAAAAGCTGAGGAAAATCATGACGCAACCCTTCACCGCCGCTGTCGTTCAGGCCGCATCCCTGCCCACCGACTCGATGGGGGCCGCCGCCAAGGCCGCAGGGCTGATCGCGCAGGCCAGCGCGAATGGCGCGAAGATCATCGTATTTCCCGAGGCATTTCTGGGCGGTTATCCCAAGGGTGCGTCTTTCGGCACGCCGGTGGGCATGCGCAAACCCCAGGGGCGCGAGGATTTCCGCGCCTATCATGAGGCCGCCATCGACCTGAACGGCCCCGAAGTGGCAGCGATTGCCGAAGCCACCGCCGCAACCGGAGCCTTCGTCGTGATGGGCGTGATCGAGCGTGACGGGGCCACAGTCTATTGCACCGCGCTGTTTTTCGATGGCGAAAAGGGGTTGATTACCAAGCATCGCAAGCTGATGCCTACCGGGGCGGAGCGGTTGATCTGGGGCTTTGGTGATGGTTCGACCATGCCGGTGATCGATACGCCGCTGGGCCGGATCGGGGCGGTAATCTGCTGGGAAAACTATATGCCGATGCTGCGCATGGCGATGTATGATCAAGGCGTCACGCTGTACTGCGCGCCTACCGCCGATGACCGCGATGGTTGGGCCAGCACAATGCGCCATATCGCGCTGGAGGGCCGCTGCTTCGTATTGTCGGCCTGTCAGCATATTACGCGCGGGGCCTATCCGGCCGATTATGACTGCGCGCTGGGCGATGATCCGGACATGGTGCTGATGCGCGGTGGGTCGATGATCGTCGATCCGCTGGGCAATGTGCTGGCCGGGCCGGATTATGCGGGCGAGACGATTCTCTATGCCCAAATCGACCCCGCCGAAGTGATCCGGGGCAAGTATGATTTCGACGTGGCCGGCCACTATGCGCGGCCCGATGTGTTTCAATTGAAGGTCGACGTCGCCCCCAAGCGCCCCGTGGCCCGTATCGGAGACCAGAACTGATGGATTTCGATTTTTCGCAAATGGCCGGGCCGGACCGCTACAAGCTGATGGCCGCCTCGATCACGCCGCGCCCCATCGCGTGGATAACATCGCAATCGGCGCAGGGCCTGCGCAATGCCGCGCCCTACAGCTTTTTCGCGATGATGGGGGCGCAGCCGCCGCTGCTGGCCGTGGGCCTGATGCGCCGTCCGGACGGCACTTATAAGGACAGCGCGGCCAATATATTGGAAACCGGCGAATTTGTCGTCAACCTTGTGGCCGAGCATGATGCGCAGGCGATGAACCTGACCTGCATCGACGCGCCGCCGGGCGAGGATGAAATCGCACTGGCGGGCCTTGAAACGGCGCCGTCAACCGCCATCGCCCCGCCCCGCATCGCCAGTGCTCCGGTCAGCATGGAATGCCGCCTCTATAATACGATGGATGCTGGCCAATCGACGATCGTGCTGGGCGAAGTGTTGCATTTTCACATTCAGGACCGTTTTATCGACACGCAGAAACTACATGTCGATACGCTGGCCATGAACCTCATCGCGCGCATGCATGGCGCAGGCTGGTACACGCGCTGCACCGACCTGTTGCAAATGAACCGCCCCAGTTGGGCGGATCGGTAAAAACGCGAAGGGGCGGCGGCATGAACCCCATGCCGCCGCCCCGATCAAGCCGCCATCAACCCTTGATAAAGGCCAGAATATCGCGGTTCAGCACATCGGCATGGACGGTCAGCATGCCATGGGGATAGCCCGGATAGATCTTGAGCGTGTTGTTACGGATCAGCTTGGCCTGCAAATGGGCCGAGGCGGCAACCGGCACGATCTGATCATCATCGCCATGCTGGATCAGCACCGGCACATTGATCGCTTTCAGATCCTCGGTCTGGTCGGTTTCGGAAAAGGCCTTGATGCTGTCATACTGGGCCTTGGCGCCGCCCATCATGCCCTGACGCCACCAGTTCTGGCGGATCGCTTCATTCACGCTCTGGCCCGGACGGTTGAAGCCATAGAAGGGCACCGGCACATTCCAGAAGAAATCAGCCCGGTTTTCCGCCAGCGCCTTGCGAAAACCGTCAAACACCGACAGCGGCAAACCGCCCGGATAGGCCGCGGTCTTGAGCATGATCGGGGGCACCGCGCCCACCAGCACGGCCTTGGCCACACGCCCTTCGCCATAGCGCGCCACATAGGCCGCCACCACGCCGCCGCCGGTCGAATGGCCGATATGCACCGCATTGTGCAGGTCCAGATGGCGCACCAGAACGGCGGTGTCGCTGGCATAGGTGTCCATGTCATTGCCGCTCATCGTCTGGCTGGAACGGCCATGGCCGCGCCGGTCAAAGGCGATCACGCGAAAGCCCTGTTCAAGGAAGAACATCATCTGGGCATCCCAATCATCGGCCGTCAGCGGCCAGCCATGGTGGAAGACGATAGGCTGGCCCGAGCCCCAGTCCTTGTAATAGAGCCGCGCGCCATCGGGCGTGGTCACATAGCCATCGCCGACGCGCGCCTTGTTGGCCGTGTCGGCCGCCTTGGTCGGGGCGGCGGCCAGCGTGGGGGTCTGGCTGACCAGCGCGGCAGTGCCGGCCATGGCGCCAACGGTGGTGAGCAGATGACGGCGGGAAAGATCCTGAGCAGCTTGGGTCATGATACACCTCGGGGGAAGGAAGAAATGAAGAGGAGATGGCGGGATCCTATCAGGCGGGGTGGCTTGCCTGATTGGCGATCCGCATGCGAATTTGGACAATGCGGCGATATTCGAAGCTTTGGGCGGGGTCGAAACCCCGCCCTTTGCGCCATCAGGCGGCGTCGACCAGCACGATCTCGCTGTCTTCAATGGCGGTGACGCGCAGCACTTCGACATCGCTGATCGCCACGCCGTCGCGCGCCTTGATGGTCAGGCCATCGATCTGGACCGCGCCGATGGCGGGCACCAGATAGGCCTTGCGGTCGGCGCCCAGCGGATAGTCGGCGGTTTCACCGGCCTTTAACGTGGCGCCCACAACGCGGGCATTGGTGCGGATGGGCAGCGCGTCGGTATCCTGTGCATAACCGCTGGCCAGCGTCACGAAATGGCCCGAACGTTCGCCCTTGGGGAAAGGCTTGGCGCCCCATTGCGGCGCTTCGCCCTGATGGGTCGGGATGATCCAGATCTGGAAGATCTTGGTCGTCACGTCTTCAAGGTTATATTCCGAATGGCGGATGCCGGTGCCCGCGCTCATCACCTGAACGTCGCCCGCCTCGGTGCGGCCCTTGTTGCCCAGGTTGTCCTGATGGGTGATCGCGCCTTCGCGGACATAGGTGATGATTTCCATGTCGCGGTGGGGGTGCGGGGGGAAACCGGTGCCCGGCGCAATCGTGTCATCATTCCAGACGCGCAGGTTGCCCCAGTGCACGCGGGCCGGATCATGATATTCGGCAAAGGAAAAATGGTGATGCGCATCCAGCCAGCCATGGTTGGCGGCGCCGAGGGTTTCAAAGGGACGATGGTCGATCATGGGTTGTCTCCAGTTGGGCGCCCGGCATGTGAGATGGGAGCGCCTTTGCTGAAAACCGATTTAGGCCTTGCGGCTCGTTCTGATCAGAGGGATAAAATAATCGATAACGTTCGAGAAAACTGAAAAGCGAGATTCGCGCATGAACAATCCGGGCACCCCCACCTTTGATCAGTTGCGCATTTTCCTCACCATTGTGGACACCGGCAGCTTTGCCGCCGCCGCGCGCAAGCTCAACCGCGCCGTCTCGGTCATCTCCTATGGCATCGCCAATCTGGAGGCCCAGCTTGGCCTGAGCCTGTTTGACCGCGAGGGCACGCGCAAGCCGACGCTGACCGTGGCGGGCCGCGCGCTGCTGTCCGAGGCGCGGGGGGTGGCGCAGGGGATCGACGCGCTGCGCGCCAAGGTCAAGGGGCTGCTCGACGGGCTGGAGGCCGAAGTCGATGTGGCCGTGGATGTGATGCTGCCTTCGGATCGGTTGGGGCGCATCCTGCGGGCGTTCCGCGCCGAATTTCCCACCGTGCAATTGCGTCTGCATGTCGAGGCGTTGGGCGCGATCACGGCGATGGTGCTGGATGGTAAGGCGGTGATCGGCCTGTCCGGCCCTCTGTTTGCAGGCGTCGAGGGGCTGGAAAGCGTGAATGCCGGATCGGTGCCGATGGTGCCGGTGGCCGCGCCCGATCATCCGCTGGCGCAAATGGACCCGATTCCCCCCGGCGCGGGGCGCGATCATATCCAGCTCGTGCTGACCGACCGTTCGCGCTTTACCGAGGGGCAGGATTTCTCGGTGCTGTCGCCGCGCACATGGCGCCTTGCCGACCTTGGCGCCAAGCTCGCGCTGCTGCGCGAAGGGATCGGTTGGGGCAACATGCCCTTGCCGATGATTGAAGAAGATCTGACCATCGGCACGCTCAGCCGCCTTGTCATGCCCGACCATCCGGGCGGCACCTATCGCTTTGCCGGGATCTGGCGGCGCGATACGCCCCCCGGTCCGGCGGCGGCGTGGTTGATCGAACAATTTGTCAGCACGGCCGTCTATGCGGCCGAAGACCTGCCCGACATTTGACGGATAAGCCCGCCCGGATCGCCGGGGGCTCGTTCGGCCTCGGCGCGCGCCCGGGGTCATCGGAGGCGCGATAACGTCAAGCCTGTGCAAGACCGGATACGGTGCAGACGCCTAGTCTGCGCCGCATTCGGCGTTGCATGTCTTGGCGGCGGAGGGTCAGCATTTCTAAAAAATCGAACAATATATCCGATCTTATCCCACTTACCTGAATTATCTGATCCGCATAGTCTGCCCTCACAGCAACGATGCTGGACCAACAAAGGATCCCCCCGATGACCATCACCGCCACCGCAACCCCCGGCAAGACCCTGATTTCGCCCAAGGATCACACGCTGGTCCTGATCGACTTCCAGTCGCAGATGGCCTTTGCCACCAAATCCATCGCCACCGAAGTGCTGCGCAGCAATGCGGCGCTGGTCGCCAATGCCGCCGCTTCTTTCGGCGTCTCCACCATCCTGACCACCGTGGCCGAAAAGAGCTTTTCCGGCCCCATGTTCGACGAGATCACCGATGCCTTTCCGGGTCAGCCCCTGCTCGACCGCACCAGCATGAACACCTGGGAAGATGCCGCGGTCATCGAGGAAGTGAACCGCATCGGCAAGGAACGCATCATTTTTGCAGGTCTCTGGACCAGCGTCTGCATCGTCGGTCCGGTGGCATCGGCCATTGATCAGGGTTTTGACGTCTATTTCATCGCCGACGCTTGCGGCGACATTTCGGCCGAGGCCCATGAACGCGCCGTCCAGCGCATGATCCAGCTTGGCGCCAAGCCGATGACCTCGCTGCAATATATGCTTGAGCTTCAGCGCGACTGGGCGCGGGCCGAAACCTATGACAGCACCACCGGCATCGCCCGCAAATGGGGCGGCGCGTATGGCCTGGGCATCACCTATGCCAAGACGATGTTCGGCGCGTCCGAAGGCGGACACTAAGCCGACCGGGACCGGCCTGCGGCGCACTCCGCCCAATCCCCCCAAGACGCAGGCCGGTCCCGCTTTTCCCCTCAGGTTTCAGGAGTTTTCCGTATGAAGCTCTATCTCCTTTCGCTCGGCGCCGGATTGCTGGTGGGCGTTGTTTACAGCGTGCTGGGCGTGCGTTCGCCCGCGCCGCCACTGATTGCGCTGGTGGGCCTGCTGGGCATTCTGGCGGGTGAACAGATCGTGCCGATCGCCCGCCGCGCGCTCCAGGGACAGGATATCGCCTGCTATATCCGCGGCAATTGCGCCGATCATGTGCTGGGCCAATTGCCCGGAAAACCTGACAAAAGCTGAACCTGACAAAAATTAAGCCTGTCCAAAACTGACACCCTCCCCCCAACCGGAGCCCACCCCCATGGCCGATCTGATCATCACCAATGCCAAGGTTTCCACCCTTGACCGCGAAAACCCCGAGGCCGAAGCCATCGCCATCCGCGACGGCAAGTTTCTGGCCGTGGGCAGCGAAAAGGAGGTGCGCGCCGCTGCTCTCCCCGATGCCGAAGTGATCGATGCAGGCCGCCGCCGCGTGATCCCCGGCCTGATCGACAGCCATATGCACATCATCCGGGGCGGGCTGAATTTCAACATGGAGCTGCGCTGGGACGGCGTGCCCTCGCTCTCCGAAGCGATGGCGATGCTCAAGGCTCAGGTTGACCGCACCCCCGCCCCGCAATGGGTGCGCGTGGTGGGCGGCTTTACCGAACACCAGTTTGCCGAAAAGCGCCTGCCCACGATTGCCGAACTCAATGCCGTGGCGCCCGACACGCCGGTCTTCATCCTCCATCTGTATGACCGCGCGCTGCTCAATGCCGCCGCGCTGCGGGTGGTGGGCTATACCAAGGACACGCCCAACCCTCCGGGCGGCGAGATCGTGCGCGACAGCATGGGCAACCCGACCGGCCTCTTGCTGGCCCAGCCCAACGCCACGATCCTCTACTCCACGCTGGCCAAAGGGCCAAAGCTGCCGCAGGATTATCAGATCAATTCGACCCGCCATTTCATGCGCGATGTCAATGCTCTGGGCGTGACGGGCGTGATCGATGCGGGCGGCGGATTCCAGAATTATCCCGATGATTACGAGATCATCGAAAAACTGCACCAGGACGATCAACTGACCGTCCGCATCAGCTACAACCTCTTTACGCAAAAGCCGAAAGAGGAGCTGGCCGATTTCTCCGGCTGGGTAAAGCAGGTGACGCCGGGGCAAGGCGATGACACCTATCGCCACAATGGCGCGGGCGAGATGCTGGTCTATTCGGCCGCCGATTTTGAAGATTTCCGCCAGCCCCGCCCCGACATGCCCCCCAGCATGGAAGGCGACCTCGAACCTGTCATCCGCCTGCTGGCCGAACACCGCTGGCCATGGCGCCTGCACGCCACCTATGACCAGACGATCAGCCGCGCGCTGGACGTCTATGAAAAGGTGAACCGCGATATTCCGCTCACCGGCATCAACTGGTTTTTCGACCATGCCGAAACCATCAGCGACCGCAACATCGACCGCATCGCGGCGCTGGGCGGCGGCATCGCGGTGCAGCACCGCATGGCGTTTCAGGGCGAATATTTCGTCGAACGCTATGGCGCCAAGGCCGCCGAGCGCACGCCCCCGATCAACAAGATGATCGCGGCCGGCATCCCCGTGGGCGCAGGCACCGACGCCACCCGCGTGGCCAGCTATAACCCCTGGGTCTCGCTGTCATGGCTGGTCACGGGGCGCACGATGGGCGGCATGCGGCTTTATCCTTCGGCCAACCGGGTCAGCCGCGACAAGGCTCTGGCCATGTGGACTCATGAAAACACATGGTTTTCCAACGAAGTGGGCAAGAAGGGCCAGATCAAAGCCGGGCAACTGGCCGATCTTGCCATCCTGTCCGACGATTATTTCACCGTGCCCGAACATGAAATCGTCCATATCCGCTCCGTCCTGACCCTGCTGGGCGGCAAGGTGGTGCATGGCGAGGGCAAGTACGAACCGCTGGCCCCCGAATTGCCGCGCCCGATGCCCGACTGGTCGCCGGTCGCCACCTTTGGCGGATATCACAAGTCCCGCGAAGCCCGCGCGAAACTGGCCTCGGCCTGCGCCTGCCATTCCTCCTGCGCGGTCCATGGCCATGACCATGCCGCCGCCCTTGGCGCCAGCGTTCCGGCCGGTGATCCCCAAAGCTTCTGGGGCGCGCTGGGCTGCGGTTGCTGGGCCGTCTGATCCTTTCCCCTTTTCACTGGAGACCCCCGCCATGAAATCTCTCGCTTTCACCATCGCTCTCGTTCTGGCCGCCCCCGCCGCCGCCAAGACTGTCACCACACCTGCCGCCACCCCTGACCTGGGCGTTGCCCCGCAATATGACACCACCCATGTCTATGTGCCCGAAGCCGATTTCGACCGCTTCGTCGCCAGCTTTTCCGCCACTTTCGGCGGCACCACCAGCAAGCAGGGCGAGTTTCAGGTGACCCCCACGCCTTCGCTCACCAAATCGCAACTGGTGCTGACGCCTGCGGGCACGGTCTCGGTGTTCGGGTTCAAGACGCCCATCCCCTATCCCTTTGGCGATGAGCGCACCGGCTATCTGGTGACGGATATGGACAAGGCCGTGGCCGCCGCACGCAAACATGGCGCGATCCGCCGCCTCCATGACTTTCCCGATCCCATCGGTCGCGATGTCGTCGTCCAATGGCCGGGCGGGGTGAACATGCAGCTCTATTGGCACACCGCCACGCCGCATTACGCGCCGCTGGCCACGGTCCCGGAAAACCGCATCTATCTGACCGCTGATGCTGCCGATGCTTTCATCAAAAGCTGGGGCGGCTATGCCCATGCCCGCATCACCGCCGATGACCGCAAGGCGCCCGGCGCCGAAGTGGGCCAGACCGGCAAGACCATCCGCCGCGTTTCGCTCACCAGCAATTACGGCAAGATGGTAGTGTTCGTCTCCGATGGTCAGTTGCCCTGGCCCTATGGCCGCGACATGACCGGCTATCAGGTTCCCGATCTGGCCGCCACGCTGGACAAGGCCAAGGCCAATGGCGCGGAACTGCTGGTCGCCCCCTATTCGGTCGGCGCCCGCCAGAGCGCGATTGTCCGCTTCCCCGGCGGCTATATCGCCGAAGTGCATCAGGGCGCCTGAGCCATGGATACGCGCCCGGACTTTACCCATCGCGACCCGGCCATGATCGACGCCATTCTGGAATGGCCGATGACATGGACGATTGCCCGCCTTGCGCTGGTGGGGCCTTATCTGCTGGGCGGAGTGGTCAAATTGACCGACCTTCCCGCCGCCGCCGCCGAACAGGCCCATTTCGGGCTGAACCCGCCCGCGGTCTGGGCCGCGATCACGATTGCGGTCGAATTGATCGGGCCGCTGCTGGTGCTTTCGGGCCGTCTGGTCTGGCTGGGGGCGGGCATGCTCGGTGTCTTTACGCTGCTCGCGGCCTGCGTGGCCAATGCCTTCTGGGCGATGCCCGCAGGGCAGGACCGCTTTATGGCCACCAATGCCTTTTTCGAACATATCGGCCTGATCGGCGGCTTTGTGCTGGTCGCGCTGGTTTCGGAACGGGCGCAGCGTCGTGACGGAATGGGCCGTGCGTAAACTTGCCTGCCTCGCGCTGCCTTGCGTCTTGCTGGGCGCCTGCCCCGCCATGGGCCAACAGGCGCGCGAGGCATGGCAGGCCCCCACCCTGTCCATCACCCGCTATGACGAGGACTGGTCCGATCTGGCCGATGCCGAAAAGCGCGCTCATCATTGGACCGGTCCCTTCAAATACATTCCGATCACCGATGATGTCTGGGTTTCGACCGGCGCCGAATTCCGGCTGCGCAGCGAGAGCCTGAACAACAATCAATGGGGGACCGCCCCGGATCAGACCTATCTCTGGGCGCGCGCCCTGCCCTATGCCGACCTGCACGTGGGCAAGTTGCGCGCCTTTGTGCAGCCCATGGCGACATTCGCCACCGGCGTCGAACCGGCGGCCAGCCCCACCGACCAGAGCCGCCTCGACCTGCTTCAGGCCTTTGCCGAGGCCGACCTTGGCCCGGTCACCCTGCGCGGCGGGCGGCAGATGGTCTCGCTGGGCACCGAGCGGTTGGTGGGCACGCGCTATGGCCCCAACACGCCGCTGGCCTTTGACGGGGCGCGGGCGGTGGTGCGCATCGGCGCGGCTTCGGTCAGCCTGCTGGCCCTGCATCCGGTGCAGGCGGGCATGCGCGATTTCGATGATCACACATCGCCCGCCAAGGGCCTGTGGGGCGCCTATGCGGTGCTGCCGGGCTGGGATGTCTATTATCTGGCCTATCGCAACCGCAGCGCCCGGTTCGGCGGGATAACAGGCCGCGAAATGCGCCACTCGATCGGTTTGCGCAGCCATGGCGCGCGCGGCCGATTCCACTGGAACGTCGAGGGCGTCGCGCAATTCGGCCATTTCGAGGGTCAGAGCAGCGGGACTCAGACCATCGGCGCATGGACGCTGGGCACCGAGGTTGGGCTGACCCTGCCCCATGCGATGGATGCCACCATGCGCGTCAACATCATCAGCGGCGACGGCAAGGCGGGAGACCGCCATCTTGGAACATTCAACGCGCTGTTTCCCAAGGGTAAATATTTCGGCGAACTCTCGCCCGTCGGCCCTACCAACATCGTCAACCTCAACCCGCGTTTCAGCGCGAAGATCACCCCCAAGGTCTCGGCCAGTGTGGCGGCCATGGCCTTCTGGCGCTATTCGCGCGGCGATGGCGTTTATGACATTCCGGGCAATCTGATCCGCAGCGCCGAAGCGGGCCATTCCCGCTTCATTGGCGGCGGGGCGGAGGCGGCTGTTTCATGGCAGGCAACGCCGGAACTGGCCCTGTCCACCTCGCTTTCGCTTTTTGCGCCGGGACCGTTCCTGCGCGAAACCGGTTCAACCCGCAATTTCACCATGCTGGGCCTTGAGGCCAATTTCCGCTTTTAAGGAGTGCAGACCATGACGAAATCCTCTCCGCTTCCCGGCCTGCTCCTCCTGCTCTCGGCCACAACGGGCCTTGTCGATGCCGTCTCGGTGCTGGGGCTGGGCAAGGTGTTTACCGCCAATATGACCGGCAATATCGTGTTTCTGGGCTTTGCGGCGGCGGGCGCGCCCGGTTTTGTCATCAAGCCCTATCTGGTGGCGCTGCTGACCTTTCTGGTCGGCGCGCTGGTGGCCGGGCGGATCGGCGGGCATCTGGGCCAGCGGCCCTTGCGCCAGTGGCTGCTGGCCGCCGCCGGGGTCGAGGCTGCCCTGCTGGGGCTGGCTGCGCTCTGCGCGTTGACGGCGGCCCCTTGGATCGACGCGATCATCGCGCTGACCGCGCTGGCGATGGGCTTTCGCAATGCCACGATCCGCATGCTCAAAGTGCCTGATCTGACCACCACTGTCCTCACGCTGACGCTGACCGGGATTGCCGCCGATTCGCCGCTGGCGGGCGGCACCGGCCCCAATCTGCCCCGCCGCCTCGCCGCCGTGGCCAGCATCTTTGCGGGCGCGGCCGCGGGCGCGCTGATGGTCACGCATTGGGGGCTTGCCTTGCCGCTTGCCGTGGCGGCAGGCATAGTGCTGCTGGGCACGATGCTGTGCGTGACCCATCCTGCCGCCGCCCTTGTCCACAATCCCTGACCATCCCCTATCCCTGACCGTCTCCTACCCCTGAAAGGCGAAACCATGTCCGCAAGCCCCGGCGATGTGCGCGATAACCCCGCAAAGCACCGTTTTGAACTGCCGATCGAGGGCGAGGCACTGGCGATCTGCGTCTATCGCCGCGACGAGGCGGGGCACTATGTCCTGCTCCATACCGAGGTCCCCGATGAATTTGCCGGGCAAGGACTGGCCGCAACGCTGGCCAAGGGCCTTTTCGCCATGGCCCGCGCCAAGGGGCTCTCGCTGGTGCTGCTCTGTCCCTATATGTCGGCATGGTATGCGCGCCACCCCGAATATGCCGATGTGGTGGTGGGCTGAACGCCGGGCATGATCGCCCGGCGCCCTTGGCCCTTCCCTTGGCTCAATCCATAAACAACAGCGCGGGATGTTCGAGCATACGGCGGATCGCCTGGATAAACCGCGCCGCGTCATGGCCATCGACAATGCGGTGATCGAATGAACTCGACAGGTTCATAATTTTTCGCATCGCCACGAAAGGCCCCTGAACCACAGGGCGCTCGACAATCCGGTTGGGGCCAATGATGGCCACTTCGGGATGGTTGATGATCGGCGTGGTGGCAATCCCGCCCAGCGGGCCGAGCGAGGTGACCGTGATCGTCGATCCGCTCAATGCTTCGCGCCCAATCGTGCCGTCGCGGGCCGCATTGCTCACCCGCGCCAATTCCCGGGCGCAGGCGCGGATATCGAGCGTTTCGGCATGGCGGATGACCGGCACCATCAGCCCGCCCGGCGTCTGCACCGCCACGCCGACATGCACCCCGGCATATTGGCGCAGCACGCCCTGCGCATCGTCATAATGCGCGTTGATCATCGGGAAATCAGGCAAGGCCCGCACCAGCGCGCGGATGAAGAAGGGCAGCAGCGTTACCTTCTCGCCCCCCTCCTTGTTGATTTCGCCGCGCAGCGCCTCCAACTCGGTGAGGTCGCATTCCTCGACATAGGTGATCTGGGGAATGCGCTGATGGGCCAGTTCCATCCTTTCGGCAATCTTGCGGCGCAGACCAGTGATGGGGATGTCGGTTGCCCCTTCACGCGGAGCAGGGGCAGAGGCGCGGGTGCGGGCGGCATGGGCCTCCAGATCCTCTATCGTAATCCGTCCGCCCGGCCCGGTCCCCACGAGTGATTCCAGCGCAATGCCCATTTCGCGCGCGCGGTGCCGCGTGGCAGGCGCGGCCAGAGGGGCGCTTTCTGGCTCAGGCTCAGGCTGGGGCTCGGGCTCAGGCACCGGGGCGGGCGTTGATTGCTCTTCAGAGGCTGGCTCCGGTTCGGCCGTCACCGCTTCGCCCGCCACCTCGATCTCGACCAGAACGGCGCCCACCGGCATCATCTCGCCCACGGCGCCATGGATGGCCAGCACCTTGCCCGAAACCGGCGAAGTCATATCCACCGTGGCCTTGTCGGTCATCACATCGACGAGGCATTCGTCCTCGCTGATGGCATCACCCGGCTTGACATACCAGACCGCAATTTCGGCCTCGGCAATGCCCTCGCCAATGTCGGGCAGGCGGAATTGGAAAAGGCTCATGGATCAATACTCCATCGCGCGGCGCAGCGCGGCCACAAGGCGCGCAGGGCCGGGAAAATAGTCCCATTCAAACGCATGCGGATAGGGCGTGTCCCAACCGGCCACGCGCTCGATGGGCGCCTTCAGGTGGTCAAAGCAGCGCTCCTGGACCAGCGCCGACAATTCGCCGCCGAAACCGCCAAAGCGCGAGGCTTCATGCAGGATCACGCAGCGCCCGGTCTTGCGCACCGAGGCCACGATGGCGTCAATGTCGAGCGGCACCAGCGAGCGCAGATCGAGCAGTTCGGCATCCACCCCGGCCTCCTCAATCCCCGCCAGAGCGACATGGACCATCGTGCCATAGGCTAGCACCGTAACGCTGCGCCCCTCGCGCACCATCGCCGCCTTGCCCAGCGGCACGCGATAGAGTCCCGCAGGAACATCGGCCATCGGATGCCCGGCCCAGGTCTTGAGCGGCCGGTCGTGATGCCCGTCAAACGGGCCATTATAGATCCGCTTGGGTTCGAGCATGATGACCGGATCGTCATCCTCAATCGCCGCGATCAGCAGGCCCTTGGCGTCATAGGGATTGGAGGGCACCACGGTTTTGAGCCCCACCACATGGGTAAAGATCGCCTCCGGGCTCTGGCTATGCGTCTGGCCGCCGAAAATGCCGCCGCCATAGGGCGTGCGCACCGTCAGCGGCGCCCAGAACTCACCGTTCGAGCGATAGCGCAGCCGCGCCGCCTCGCTGACCAACTGGTCAAAGGCGGGCAGGATGTAATCGGCAAACTGGATCTCGACCACCGGGCGCAGGCCATAGGCCCCCATGCCGATGGCCGTGGCGATAATGCCCCCCTCGGCAATCGGCGTGTCGAAACAACGCGTCAGCCCATGTTTGGCCTGAAGCCCGTCGGTCACGCGGAACACCCCGCCGAAATAGCCGACATCCTCGCCAAAGATCAGCACATCGGGATCGGCGCCCAATTTCTCGTCCAGCGCATTGTTGAGCGCCTGAACCATGTTCATCACCGGCATGACGTCAGACCCCCATCTCGCGGCGCTGTTCAATCACGCGCCAGTCCGGCTGCTTGAACACATCCTCGAACATCGAGGCGAGTTCCGGCTTGGATTTGCCCAGCGTGCCGATGGCCTCACCCGCGCGAACAGCGGCGCGCACCTCCTCCTCCAGCGCGGATTGCAGGGCGGCATGACGCTCCTCGTCCCATTCGCCGATGGCGATCAGATGGCCTTTGAGCCGCTCGATCGGATCGCCCAGCGGCCATTGCAGCGCCTCGTCGGCGGGGCGGTATTTGGCCGGATCATCGGCGGTGGAATGACCCGAAGCGCGATAGGTGAACAATTCGATCAGGGTCGCCCCGAGATTGAGCCTTGCCCGCTCCGCCGCCCATTGCGTCGCCGCCCAGACCGCCAGAAAATCATTGCCGTCCACCCGCAGCCCCGGAATACCATAGGCCAGAGCCTTGGCCGCAAAGGTGGTTTCATTGGCCCCGGCAATCCCGGAAAAGCTGGAGATCGCCCATTGGTTGTTGGTCACGCACAGGATCACCGGGGCGCGATAGACACTTGCAAAGGTGATCGCCTCGTGAAACCCACCCTCCGCCGTTGTGCCTTCGCCCACATAGGCCAGCGCGATCCGGTCATCGCCCTTATAGGCCGAGGCCATCGCCCAGCCCACCGCATGGCCATAGCGGCTGCCCAGATTGCCCGAGATCGAATAGAAGCCGTAATCGCGCGCGGAATAAAGGATAGGCAATTGCCGCCCCCGCAACGGATCGCCCGCATTCGAAAATATCTGGTTGACCAGATCGAGCAACGGATAGTTCCGCGCCATCAGCCAGCCCACCACGCGATAGGTGGGAAAGCACATGTCGCGCGCGCCCAGCATCAGCGATTGCGCCACGGCAATCGCCTCCTCGCCGGTGGATTTCATGTAAAAGCTGGTCTTGCCCTGGCGATGGGCGCGAAACAGGCGGTCGTCAAAGGTGCGCGTGAGCATCATGGCGCGCAGGCCCCGATGCAGGATATCGACATCCAGATGCGGGTCCCACGGACCAACGGCGCGATGGTCGCCGTCCAGCACCCGGATCATGCCGAAGGGCATGTCGCGCATGGTCGGTTCGGCGGCATCGACATCGGGCCGCGCGGTTTCGCCGGCGGCGGGCAGCTTCATTCCGCCAAAATCGGGGTGGTCGCCGGGGCGGGCCGGGGGCTCGGGAATATGCAGGTTGAGCCGGGGTAGATTATCCATATCCTCTCCTTGGCCTGTTGTCCCGCGGCGCGCTTTTCCTGCGGCCTTTCGGGAGTTTCAGCTTGTGTGCCGGAAACATTCCGCCGCCCTTCGGAGCATGGTCGGATCGGGGGCAAATTCCTCCTTTTTCAGCGCCTGGATAAGGATGAGATGCCCAATTAACACGCCTGTCAACAGGGTGTCGGAAAGAGGCAAAACGGGTCTCAATCGCGCCTTGTCGACAAAGCGGCCCCTTCGGCCCGCGTAATAATATTACGCGCATGCGCCAGATGTGGTGCGTCGATCATTCTGCCGTCGAGAATCACCACCCCCGCGCCCGGCGCCTGCGCAAAGGCGGCGATGATCGCACGCGCCTGTTCCACCTGCTGCGCGGTGGGGGTAAAGGCCGCGTTGATGATCGGCACCTGATCGGGATGCAGGGCCATCATCCCGGTAAAGCCGTCAAAGGCCCCCCGCGCCGCATAGGCCGCCAGACCGTCCAGATCCCGGATCGCGGTATAGACCGTCTCGATCGCGGCCACTCCGGCGGCATGCGCGCCAAACAGCGCCATCGTGCGCACCATCTCATAGGGCGCGGTATAGGAACCATCCGTCTGCCTTGCCCCCATCGCGCCCATGGCGGCGGGCAGATCCTCCGCCCCCCATGTCAGGCCGCACAGATGCCGGGAAACCTCGCCATAGGTGCCAAGCCCAAAGACCGCCTGCGGGGTCTCGGTGGCGATGGGCAGGATCGGCACCCCCGGCGCCAGCCCCGCGAGCAGGCGAACCGTTGCCGCGCTCTGCGATTTGGGCAGGACCAGACCATCCGCGCCTTGGGCCGCCGCCAGATCATCCTCGAGATACGGCCCGTCGATGGGGTTGATCCGCACAAAGCGGAAGATGTCGGCCGGACCGCGCAGATAGTCCGCCACCGCCTCGCGCGCCTTGGGTTTGGCGGCGGGGGCCACGGCATCCTCCAGGTCGAGGATGATCGCATCGGCCCCGCTCCGCGCCGCCTTGGCAAACCGTTCTGGCCGATCCCCCGGCACGAAGAGGAGCGAGCGCAGTCTCATCCCGGCCTGCGCAGCAACAGCGCGGTGCGCAGGCATTGGCAGACCACTTCGTCGCGCTGGTTCCACAATTCGTGGCGGAATGTGACCAGTCCGGCATGGGGCCGCGACCGGCTCTCGCGCACTTCCACCACCTCGGTTGCCGCCCGCATCGTATCGCCCAGAAACACCGGCTTTGGCATGACCACCCGGTCATAGCCCAGATTGGCCACCAGCGTCCCCAACGTGGTTTCGCCCACCGAAAGGCCGATCATCAGCGCAAAGGTGAAAGTGCCATTGACGAGGATCTGACCAAACTCGCTGGCCCGCGCCGCCTCGGCATCAATGTGCAGCGGTTGGGGATTATGCGTCATGGCCGAAAACAGCAGGTTGTCGGTCTCGGTCACAGTGCGGCGGATGGGATGTTCGATCCGGTCGCCCACCGTCCATTCCTCGAAATAGCGCCCGCTCATCATCCCTCCTCCGGTTTGATCCGGGCCAGCACCATGCCCTCGCGCACCTGCGCGCCCTGGGCAAAGGGCATCTCCTCCACCACCCCGTCAAAAGGCGCGGTCAGCCCATGCTCCATCTTCATCGCCTCCAGCGTCACCAGCTTCTGACCTTTGCTCACGCTCTGGCCCGGCGCGACATGGGTGGCGATGATCGTGCCGGGCATGGGGGCCGCAATCGCCCCATCCCCCGCCACCGCCGCCCCGGACGCGGCGGCGCGATAGGGACGTACCTCCCAGCTCTGCCCATGCCGGCTGAGCAACACGCGGCCTTGGGCGGCGCGAAAGATCTCGCCCTCACAGGGGAGCACATCGGCCTCGACCGCCTGCCCCTCGACCATCACCCGCGCCCGCCCCTGCCGCGCGCCATTCAGCCGGAACCCCGCCAAGGCCCCCGCCCCGCCCAGCTCCGCCGCCGCCCGCGCCAAACCCTCCGCATCGGGCAAAGGATCGGGCATCAGCGCATCGCCCGCCCGCGCGATCAGGCCGGTATCCATATGCCCTGCGGCAAAATCGGGATGCTCCAGCGCCTTGACCAGAAAGCCCGCATTGGTGCGCAAGGGCCAGACCACCGCCCTGTCGAGCGCACCGGCCAGCTTGCGCCGCGCCTCTTCCCGTGTGGCGTCATGGGCGATCAGCTTGGCGATCATCGGATCGTAAAAGGGCGTGATCCGGCCCCCTTGCGCCACGCCTGTATCGACCCGGACCCTATCGCCAATGTCGAAAGCATCGAGCCGACCGATAGAGGGCAGGAAACCCCGCGCCGGATCCTCGGCATAAAGCCGCGCCTCCATCGCCCAGCCCTGGATCGACAGGTCCTCCTGCCGCCGGGGCAGCGGTTCGCCTGACGCCACGCGCAATTGCCATTCGACCAGATCGACGCCCGTTATCGCTTCGGTAACGGGATGTTCGACCTGAAGCCGCGTGTTCATTTCCATGAACCAGATACGGTCGGCGCGCAGGCCATCGCTGGCGTCGGCAATGAATTCCACCGTGCCAGCCCCGACATAATCGACCGCGCGGGCCGCATCCACCGCCGCCCGGCACACCGCCCCTCGCGTGGCCTCGTCCATGCCCGGTGCCGGGGCCTCCTCGATCACCTTTTGGTGGCGGCGTTGCAGCGAGCAGTCGCGCTCGAACAGGTGGACGATATTGCTATGGCGGTCGCCGAACACCTGCACCTCGATATGGCGGGGATGCGCGATGAATTTTTCGATCAGCACGCGGTCATTGCCGAAAGCCCCCATCGCCTCGCGCCTGCACGAGACCAGCGCATCGGCAAATTCGGCGGGGTCAGCCACCAGCCGCATCCCCTTGCCGCCGCCGCCCGCCACAGCCTTGATCAGCACCGGATAGCCGATTATCGCCGCCTCCCGGGCCAGATGAGCATCGTCCTGATCCGCGCCCAGATAGCCCGGCGTTACGGGCACACCAGCAGACGCCATACGCGCCTTGGCGGCATCTTTCAGGCCCATGGCGGTAATGCTGGCCGGATCGGGCCCGACCCAGATCAGGCCGGCATCCATCACGGCCCGCGCAAATTCGGCATTTTCCGAGAGGAAGCCATAGCCGGGATGGATCGCCTCCGCCCCGGTTTCCAGCGCGGCGGCAAGGATGCGATCCCCGCGCAGATAGCTGTCACGCGCGGGCGCCGGACCGATCATCACCGCCGCATCGGCGGACCGGACATGCAGCGCCCCGGCATCAGCCTCGGAATAAACGGCAATGGTGCGAATGCCCATCCGCCGCGCGGTGCGAATGATGCGGCAGGCGATTTCGCCGCGATTGGCGATCAAGAGCGAGGCGATCATGCCATCACATCCGAAACAGGCCGAATTGCGCGCGATCCGGGATCGGCGCATTCAGCGCGGCGGCCAGAGCAAGGCCCAGCACATCGCGGGTTTGGGCCGGGTCGATGATGCCATCGTCCCACAATCGCGCGGTGGCATACCATGGGCTGCCCTCCTCCTCATATTTGGCGCGGATCGGGGCTTTGAAGGCTTCGGCCTCCTGCGCGCTCCATTGCCCCGCATCGCGATGGACCGTGGCCAGCACGCTGGCGGCCTGTTCGCCGCCCATCACCGAAATGCGCGCATTGGGCCATGTGAACAGGAAACGCGGGCCATAGGCGCGTCCGCACATGCCGTAATTGCCCGCCCCGAAACTGCCACCGATCAGCACGGTGATCTTGGGCACGCTGGCCGTGGCGACGGCAGTGACGAGTTTGGCGCCGTGGCGGGCGATGCCCTCGGCCTCATATTTGCCGCCGACCATAAAGCCGCTGATGTTTTGCAGAAACAGCAGGGGGATGCGCCTCTGGCACGCCAGTTCGATGAAATGCGCGCCCTTGACCGCGCTCTCGCTGAACAAGACGCCATTGTTGGCCAGAATCGCCACCGGCATGCCATGAATATGGGCAAAACCGCAGACCAGCGTTGTACCGTAAAGCGCTTTGAATTCGTGCAGCGCGCTGTCATCGACGATGCGGGCAATCACCTCGCGCACATCATAGGGCGCGCGGACATCCTGCGGGATGATGCCATAAAGGTCTGCCGGATCGTAGCGCGGCGGCAGCGGAGGCTGGCGGTTGACCGATGCAGGGCTTTGCGGGGCCAGTGTGCCGACAATATCGCGCAGAATGGTGATCGCATGATCGTCATTGTCGGCCACATGATCGACCACGCCCGACTTGCGCCCATGCAGATCGCCCCCGCCCAGTTCCTCGGCGCTGATGATCTCGCCCGTGGCCGCCTGCACCAGCGGCGGCCCGGCCAGGAAGATCGTCCCCTGCCCGCGCACGATCACGCTTTCATCCGACATGGCCGGAACATAGGCCCCGCCCGCCGTGCAACTGCCCATGACGCAGGCGATCTGGGGGATGCCGCGCGCCGACATTTGCGCCTGGTTGAAGAAAATGCGGCCAAAGTGATCGCGGTCGGGAAAGACCTCGGCCTGATGCGGCAGATTGGCCCCGCCGCTGTCGACCAGATAGATGCAGGGCAGATTGTTTTCCGCCGCAATCTCCTGCGCTCGCAGGTGTTTTTTGACCGTCATCGGAAAATAGGTGCCACCCTTGACCGTGGCATCATTGGCCGCGATCATCACCTGTCGACCCGCCACGCGCCCGATCCCGGCGACAATCCCGGCGCCTGCCACTTCGCCGCCATACAGGCCATGGGCGGCCAGTTGCCCGATTTCCAGAAACGGGCTGCCCGGATCGAGCAGGCGGTCGATGCGATCCCGCGCCAGCAATTTGCCGCGCCCGACATGGCGTTGCCGCGCCGCCTCTCCCCCGCCCAGGGCAGCCGCCGCCACATCGGCCCGCAATTTTTCGGCCAAAGCGCGGTTATGTGCGGCGTTGGCGCGAAAGGTGTCACTGTCGGCGGCGATGCCGGTTTCGAGGATCATCTTGCGCCTCCGATAAGTTCGCGCCCGATCAGCATCCGCCGGATCTCGTTCGTCCCCGCGCCAATATCCAGCAATTTGGCATCGCGCAGAAACCGCTCGACCGGCCAGTCTTTGGTATAGCCCGCCCCGCCCAGCGCCTGGACCGCATCCAAGGCCACGCGCACCGCATTCTCGCTGGCCAGCAGGATCGCGCCCGCCGCGTCATGGCGCGTGGTGCGCCCCGCATCACACGCCCGCGCCACGGCATAGACATAGGCCCGCGCGGAATTCAGCGCGACATACATGTCCGCCACCTTGGCCTGCATCAGTTGAAACGCGCCGATGGGCTGGCCGAATTGCTGTCGCGTCCGCACATAGGGCAGGACCACATCGAGGCAGGCCTCCATGATGCCAAGCTGTATCCCCGCCAGCACCGCACGCTCATAATCCAGCCCGCTCATCAGCACCTTGACCCCGCCATGCAGCGGCCCCAGCACATTTTCGCGCGGCACCTCGCAGCTATCGAACACCAGTTCGGCGGTGGGCGAACCGCGCATGCCCATCTTGTCGATCTTTTGCCCGATGGAAAAACCCGGCATGGTCTTTTCGATCAGGAAAGCGGTGATCGCCTCCCCGGTCTTGGCATAGACCACCAGCGTATCGGCACAGGCGGCATTGGTGATCCAGAATTTCGTGCCGTCGAGCACAAAGCCGCGATCCGTTTCGCGCGCGCGCAGCTTCATCGAAACCACATCCGACCCCGCGCCGACCTCCGACATGGCCAGAGAGCCGACATGTTCGCCCGAGATCAGGCGGGGCAGATAGCGCGCCTTCTGCTCCTCATTGCCCCAGCGCGCGATCTGGTTGACGCACAGGTTCGAATGCGCGCCATAGCTGAGGCCAACCGAGGCCGAAGCGCGGCTGACCTCTTCACAGGCCAGCACATGTTCGAGATAGCCCAGCCCCAGCCCGCCCCATTCCGGCGCCACCGTGATGCCGTGCAGGCCCAGTTCGCCCATGGCGGGCCACAACTCCTCGCGCGGGAACCAGTCATCGGCATCAATCCGAACCGCCAGAGGCGCAATCCGGGCGGCGGCAAAACGCGCTGTGGCGTCGCGGATCATCTGGGCATTCTCGCCCAGTGCGAAATCGAAATCGGCCATCACGGGCCTCTCCTGCGTTTATATCTTTACGCGGAGAATATCACCGATCCGGTTGTTTGCGATTGCTATTTCAGGCGCAAAAGCGATGGATTATTGCGGGAATCATTGATCTCTTGATGGAACCGGCACGATGATGAAATGATCATGCACCGCGCGCGTGTCCGGCACATCCAGCGGCGCACGGAAACCCGCCTTAAGCTCACGCAATTGCGACACCGGCATTTCGAGCACATGCTCGTCGGGGTGAGTCGGGGCCTCGTGGCCATAATCGCGGCCCGGCGTCCGGGTCATTTCGATATGCGCGCCCAGCAAGGCGCGCACCCGATGCGTGGCGGCAAATTTCACCACGCGGTCCACGCTGGCCCGCGCCTCGCCCATGAAATTGACGGGCACATAGAGCCGCCCCGGATAGAGCGAATCCCCCGAGAGCAGGATGGCAAGGCGCGGATCATAATACATGGCCGCCGCCTTTTGATGGCCCGGCGTGGGGATAACACTGATCACCCGCCCGCCCAGATCAATCCGGCCTATGCTATCGGGCCAATGAGCAATCCCGAAAAAGGCGGCAACATCGGCAGGCGCCGTGCCCACCACCTCCGTATCGGGCCGCTCGCGAAAGGCGGCGTCACCCGCGATATGGTCGCCGTGGCTGTGGCTGTGCGCCACCACCAGAGGAATCGCCCGGCGGTGATGCGCGGCCAGCCAGCCCTGGATCACACGGTCCACCACCGGGCGGATCACGCCCCCCTGCGCGCCGGTATCGACCAGCAGGGCGCGATCATGGCCAAAAATCAGATAGAGAAAGGGTGCCTCGAAATTGGTTTTGACCGATTGCCGGATGACATAGGTGTCACCGTCCAGCGCCTGCACCTGCGCCACCGGTTCAACATCCTGCGTGCCGTCGATCCAGCGCTCTTTGAACAGGGGCGGGGCGGCCATGGCCTGCGTCGCGATCAGCCCGGCGAGCGCCAGCGCCCAGCCCAGCGGCCTCAAGATGCCTGCCCCTTGCGCGCCTTATAGGCCTCGACCAGCGGGACAAAAGGAAACACCGTCTGCTCCCAGATCGAGAGGCGCTTGCGCTCATCCTGTCCGACCACGCTGGCCTCGCCATCGCGGAACGTGCCGAACACGCGGTCCCAGATGATCAGCGAATTGCCGTAATTGCACCGCGTATCCTCATAGGGCACCGAATGGTGCAGACTGTGGTTGCGGATCGTGGTGAAGAAGAAGGAATAGAAGAAGGGCGGATTGGCGGCCACATTGGCATGGGCATAGATGGCAATCGCCGCATTGACCGAAATCGCGCAGAATTTGGCCGGAAGCGAGAAGTCGAAAAAGGCCAGCACGCTCAGGCTGATGAGGAACAGTTCGATAGGGTTGCCGACCGAGCCCTTCATCGCATTCAATTGCGTAATGTGGTGATGCGGCGCATGCGTCAGCCAGAAGGGCGTCGAATTGTGCATCAGCCGGTGCATCCAGTACTGGCCGAACTCGATGATCGCCATGACCATCACCACTTGCACCAGAAAGGGCAGGCGCCCGGCCCAAGGCGTGGCGATGCCCAGCGCCTTCTTGGCCGCCATCAACGGTTCTTCGGCCGCCACATTGGTCACCCATGTGATGACCGTTGCGCCAAGAATCACATAAAACAGATCGGTGACAAATTCGCGCCAGTTCATCCGCCAGCCCGGATGCCGCTCGAACAGGAATTCCAGCCCCAGCACGAAAGCGGTGGTGATCGAAGTCACCCAGACCAGCGTATATTCATTGGCCAGCCACGCGGCCGGGCCAAACATCCAGAAGCAGACAATGGCAACCAGTGTGGCGGGCGGCAGAAGATTGACGAGATGCTGTTTCATGACAGGCAAACCCTGATCCAATGGTCCAGAGATGCCGGGCCAAGACAATGACCCGGCAGGGCACATTCAGTAATGGAAACGCAGGTCCACACCCACCTTGCGCGGGGTCAGAATGCCTTGCGCATAATAGCGCTCGACAACCCCGGTGCGGGTCTGGTTGTACGAGCTGATATCATTGCTGATCGAGGTGATCGCATATTTGTCGAAGATATTATCGGCAAACAGCGCTACATCAAAGGCAGGCGCATGATAGGTGACGGCCGCGCGATGGGTGACATAGCTGGGGATCACCTCGCCATTGCCGCGCAGGCCGATGCGCGAATAGACATTGCCCTTGAACACGGCGGCCCAATTGGCCTCGATGCTGCGCCCCTCGCCCAGCGGATAGGTATAGGTAAGCTGCGCGCTGCCCGAATGTTTGGTCGATCCGGGCAGGCGGTCGCCCGCAAAGACCGGATAGGCCACGCCCTGGCTGACCACCACATTGTCGGCATCCTGCGTCAGATGGGCGTCGGTATAGGAATAGGTGCCGTTGAACACCAGACGCGGGGTGATGCGGAATTGGCCCGAAAGGTCAAAGCCCTGCGAAACCGCATCCTTGGCATTGACCGTCACACCCACCGCGCCATTGACGGTCTGTGTATCGACCTGAATATTCTTCCAGTCGATATGATAGGCCGAGAGCGTGAACTGCAGCCGCCGATCCAGCATCGAGGCACGGATGCCGATTTCGGCATTGTTGGTCTTGTCGGGCTTATACAGCAATTCATTGGGATAGGCGCAAACGTTCTGGCCCGGCGGCACATTGCCCGGCGAGAAAGTGCAGGGCGCCACGCGGTTCACATTGCCTGTGCGATAGCCGGTGCTGTAGGTGGCATAGACCAGCAGGTCCTTGCTGAACTTATAGGATGTGTTGGCCTTCCACACCACGCCGTCGGCGCTGGTGTTGCCAGAACGGATGCGGCTGGGGTCGAACTGGATCAGCGGATAGGGCGTGCGGATCAGGCCTCCGCCGAACAACGGCGTATCGGTGCCGCCGGTGGCAAAGGCGTCATATTTGAAATAGCGCAGGCCGCCCGTCACCTGCCATGCATCGGTAATATGCGCGGTGGCCTCGCCGTAAACCGCCTTTTCCTTGGTCCGCGTATTGACGAAGGAGATATATTCCAGATCGTCCGGGCGATAGACCCCTGCGAAATTGGCAAAGCCGGGCGTATGCTCCTGATAATCGCGATAGTTGCGCAGGTTGTTGTAAAACCCGCCGATCACCCAGCTGATCGGGCCGCCATGCGATGAAACCAGCCGCAATTCACCGTTGAACTGACGATAATTCTCGTTCGTGTCATTATAGGAGGAGAAGGAGGGGAAAGCCTCATAGCCGTAATTCAGGTCGAGCAGCAGGTCGGTGTTGTCGGCATGGGTTTTCAGGTTCTGATTGGTATAGGCCCCCGTCGCCACCACCTGCGCAAAGCCGAGGTTGAGATTGAATTCAGCCGCAAACAGATCCGCCTTGCGCGTGGTCGGCTCCAGATAGCGCCACGGGCCTTCATACTTGTCTGTGCCCAGAACTCCTGCGCCGGTCGCCTGACGGCCCAGCGTCTTGGTGATCTGATGGGCATAGGTCAGATAGAGCTTGGCAGCCGGGCTGGCCTCCAGCAGCAACTGGTTGCGGGTGGTGAAGGTGCGCTCATAGTTCACCCCTTTGCGGAACGTGAAATTGTTCACGTAATCGGTGGTGTTGCCAAAGCCGCCCTGCGCGGCCGTGGCCCCGCGCACCGGCTGGGGATCGGAAACGCCGGGGTTCTTCAACAGGTGATTGTAGTTGATGAAGCCGGGATTGTCATAATAGCCCACCGTCGAGCGCAGCGCGATGTGGTCGGCCAGAATGGGGATATTGACCGTGGCATCGACATTGGCGCCGAAATCGGAACTGTGCGCCTGGGCAAAGCCGCGCGCATGGAGATCGAGGGTGAATTTGTCCGTGGTGGGCCGGTTGGGCATATAGCGCACCGCGCCCGCCAACGTGCCAAGGCCGTAGAGCGTGCCCTGCGGCCCTTGCAACACTTCGACGCGGGAAATGTCGATCAGCTTGAAATCGAGATAGAGCGGTACCTCGCCCAGATAGACGCCCACCGCCGTTTCGTAATTCGATCCTGTCGCGCTGGAATCGGAGGAGGAAATGCCGCGCATCACAATGTTGCCGGTCGATTTGGGGCCGGTGTCATTGACGGTGATGCCCGGCGTGAACGCGGCCAGCGCCTTCACATCGTCGATCCGCGCCTTGGCCAATTGGTCCGAGCCCAGCGCGCTGATGTTGATCGGCGCGTCCTGCAAGGTGGTCTGGCGGCGCGTGGCGGTGACCACGATATCGCCGCTGTTGCCCGGCGTATCGGCATCAGCCGCTGCGGCAAGAGCCGGAATCCCGGCGCTCATCAAAATGGTGGCGCAGAGCAATGTCTTGCGGGTCGATTTCCTGGTCACTTTGCCTCCTGTTGTGTCAAATGCCCATCAATCGGACGCATTTCTCCCTCGCCACCAGACAAGGCGACGACAACGCGACCCCCTTGTGGCCTGCCCTCAAGTATTCGATGCAATTTGGCCTGCCGATGATGCGCTTTTTCCGCATTGCAACATCATGGCCGGTATTCTCATAACGCTATGGATATTACATAAACCGTCAAGCGTAATATTTCTGCGGCCTTTCAGTATGAAACCGCTTCTTGCCGCACTGCGGAATTCCGCGATTTTTTCATGCTGCCGCCGCTTTTTGCACCCCGGCGCCGCTTGGCTTTATCCCGGCGTCGCGCCGCGCCACTATGGCCGAATCGCAACACCTGTTATCTCTTCCCGGGCCAGTGCGAATCGCGCCAAATCCAGCAATTCCGCCTGATTTGGCCCCATCCGCGCCGCCTTTGGACCCGCAGGGTTTAATCCCATTTTCGCCTTGGCCCTCTGCGCATTATTACGAACATGGAATTTGGTAATAATGCGATAGCCTCCATCCCGACTGCGAAATTGCTGCAACGCAAAGGGGAAGCAAGCCATGTTCAGGAAGACCGCAAAAGCCGCCGTTATGGCAGGCGCCCTGCTTGCGGGCACGATGCTGCTCTCCTCCTGCTCACCGGCGGCCAAGGCGCCCGAGGCGCGCCATGAATTCAACATCGGCTGGTCGATCTATGCCGGATGGATGCCATGGCCCTATGCCCAGCAGGCCGGGATCGTGAAGAAATGGGCCGACAAATACGGCATCAAGATCAACATCACCCAGGTCAATGACTATGTCGAATCGGTCAATCAGTACACGGCGGGCAAATTCGACGGCGTGACTGTCGCCAACATGGACGCGCTGACCATTCCGGCCGCAGGCGGCAAGGATACCAGCGCGATCATTGTCGGCGATTATTCGAACGGCAATGACGGCGTTCTTTTGAAAGGCGCGGACAATATTGCCGCCATCAAGGGTCGCTCGGTCTATCTGGTCGAACTGTCCGTCTCGCATTACCTGCTGGCGCGCGCGCTGGGCGAACATGGCATGGCGATGAGCGATGTCAAAACCATCAACACATCCGACGCCGACATTGTGGCCACTTTTGGCAGCCCGCAGGCCAATGCCGCCGTCACATGGAACCCGCAATTGGCGGTGATGAAGGCCCAGCCCGGCGTCAAGGCGGTCTTCACCTCGGCCGATATTCCGGGCGAGATCCTTGACCTGCTGGTGGTGGACACGGCCACGCTCAAAGCCAACCCCAATCTGGGCAAGGCGCTGACCGGGATCTGGTATGAGACGGTCGGTCTGATGAAGCGTCAGGATGCGCAAGGTAAAGCGGCGCGCGCGGCCATGGCCAAGCTGGCCGGATCGACGCCCGAAGTCTTCGATAACCAGCTCACCACCACCTATCTCTATGACCAGCCCAAGGCGGCGGTGGCGGCCACGACCGACCCCGCGCTGGTCACCACCATGACCCGCGTGCGTGATTTCAGCTTCTCAAAGGGCCTGTTCAAGGGTGCGGCCAGCGCCGATGCGGTGGGCATGTCCTTCCCCGGCGGCAAGGTGCTGGGCGATCCGGCCCATGTCACGCTGCGCTTTGACCCGACCTATATGGCGATGGCCGCCGACGGCAAGCTTTAAGCCGATGCGCTGGGTAAACCGCCAGATTTCGCGCAGCGACAGGCTGTTATGGGGCGCGGCTCCCATCCTGCTGCTGATGCTGCTCTATATTTTCGTCGCCGCCGGGCGCCATGCGATCAACCCCTCGGACAAGATCCTGCCGCTGCCCTCCGGCATGGCGCAGGCGATGTCGGTGCTGATCTTTGAACCGGATATGCTGTCGGGCCAGTATCTGTTCTGGGCCGATACGCTGGCCAGCCTGCAACGGCTGGGCCTCGGGCTGGGCATTGCCACGCTGGTGGCGCTGGTGCTGGGGCTGCTGCTGGGGGCTTTGCCGCCGGTGCGCGCGGTGCTGGGGCCTTTGGTCACGGCGATTGCGGTGATCCCGCCGATTGCGCTGCTGCCGATCCTGTTCATCGCGCTGGGCCTTGGCGAAACGGCCAAGGTGGCGCTGATTGCCATCGGCATTGCGCCGGTCATGCTGCGCGATATTGCCGGACACGTTGCCGCCCTGCCCCGCGAACAGATCATCAAGGCGCAGACCTTGGGCGCGGGAAGCTGGCAGATCCTGATCCGCGTCGCCCTGCCCCAGGCCCTGCCGCGCCTGTTTCAGGCGGTGCGTCTGGCACTGGGTCCGGCATGGGTGTTCCTGATCTCTTCGGAAGCCATCGCTTCGGATGTCGGCCTTGGCTACCGCATCTTCCTCGTGCGGCGCTATCTCTCGATGGATGTGATCATCCCCTATGTGGCGTGGATCGCGCTGCTGGCCATTGCGATGGATGTCGCGCTGACGTGGGGCTCGCGCCGCTGCTTCCCTTGGGCACAAGGAGCCAACCATTGAGCACGCTCCTCTCCTTGCGCGACCTGTGGGTCGAATATGGCGACAAGATCGTTCTGGAAAAGGTCGATCTGGACATTGCCGAAGGCTCCTTCGTCTCGATCATCGGCCCCTCGGGCGCGGGCAAGAGCAGCCTGCTGCGCGTGATCCTGGGACAGGAAAGCCCGACGCGGGGCACAATTCTGCTGGACGGCACCCCTCTGACGCCCGAATGCGGACCGGATCGCGGCGTGGTGTTTCAGCGCTATTCGGTCTTTCCGCATCTCACGGTCCTGCAAAACACGATGTTCGGGCTGGAATGCGCAGGCTCGCCGCTGCTCGCCCGCCTGTTCGGCGCGGCCCGCGCCAAGGCCCGCGCAGAGGCCACCGCGATGCTGGAGGCCGTGGGCCTTGGCGACAATCTGCATATCTACCCTGCGCAAATGTCGGGTGGGATGCAGCAGCGTCTGGCCATTGCGCAGGCGCTGATCAAACGCCCGCGCATCCTGTTGCTGGACGAACCCTTTGGCGCGCTCGATCCCGGCATTCGGGCCGATATGCATGGCCTCATCACGCAATTGTGGCGCGAATTTGGCCTGACCATCATCATGGTTACGCATGACATCCGCGAGGCCTTCTCGCTCGGCACCCGCGTTCTGGCGCTGGATAAGCGCCGCCACGATCCCCACGCCCCCCACCGCTTTGGCGCCACGGCGGTCTATGACCTGCCCCTTCGCCCCCGCGAGGAAGAAGCAAACCCCCGCGAGGAGACGGCAGCATGAACCCTCCCTCCACTTTGGCCCGGCTCAGCATGAGCCTGCCCGCCGAACTCTCGCGCAAGCTCGACATGATGGTCGAGGAACGCGAATTGCCCTCACGCTCGCAGCTTATCGCCGAACTGATCCGCCATGCGCTGGCCAAGCATGAGAGTCTGACCCGGCCCGACGAGATGCTGGCCGGTACCATCACGCTGGTCTATCGCGGCGATCGGGGCCGGGTACGCCATCAGTTGGCCCAGACCCAGGCCGATTACCTGACCGAGGTCATCTCCTCGCAACACGTCTTTCTCGAACAGGACCAGTCGCTTGAAGTCCTGCTGGTGCAGGGCCCCGCCGTGCGCCTCAAGGAATTGTGTGATGCGCTGCGCCGGGTGCGCGGCGTGCATCAGCTCGAACTGGTCACCACCACCGCCCTGCTGCCCCCGCTTCATGCCGATGGCGCAGCATCCGACGACACCCAACGCAAGGGAGCGGCAGCATGACAAATACACTCGCAAATCCTCTGGCCGCCCGCGACCATGCCCGCGCCATGGCGGGCACCGTGGTTGAATCCATGCCGATCCTGCCCCCCCATGCCGATGATCTGCCCCCCGGCGTCGCGGCGGACGATCATCTGTGGGAGGAAACCATCGCGCCCGGTGGCTATGCCACGCGCCATCTGCCGCGCGGCTCCCGCCTGCGCCTGATCGACACGCAAGGCGATGCCTGCGCCAGCCTGATGATCTTCAACGCGCACATGCCCAGCGAACGGCTGAACGTGGCCGATACGGTCAAGGTCCAGTGGAACGCCTATCTTGGCGCAGGCAAGCTGCTGCTCTCCGACATGGGCCGGGTGCTGATGAGCATCGAGGGTGATGAGGCCGGTACGCATGACTGCTTTGCCGGAACATCGAATACGGCCACCAACGAGGCGAAATACGGGCATGGCGCCAACAGCGGCCCCCACCCTAATGGCCGCGACCGCTTTCTGCTGGGGGCGGCCAAGCATGGCCTGTCGCGCCGCGATGTCCACCCCTGTGTCAACCTGTTCAAGGGCACGCATATCGAGGAGGACGGCACGATCACGCCCCTTGTCGGCCCCTTTGCGCCGGGCCGCAGCGTGGTGCTGCGCGCGGAAATGGAGGTGATCGTGGTCATCGCCAATTGCCCCCATGTCCTCGACCCGCGCCCGGAATATTCGGTCACGCCCCTGCGCGCCAGCGCATGGCGCGGGCCGATCACCCCGCCCGAGGACCCCATCCGCAATGCGACGCCCGAAGGCCTGCGCGCCTTTGAAAATGTCGAAGATTATTGCCGTCGCTGAGCGAGGAGCAGGCTCCATGACACATGATCCCCACACCACCGGCCTGACCGTCATCCATGACGCCATCGTCCCGGCCCGCGCGCCCTGGCTCCACACGATCCGGGCGGGCCAGACGCTGCGCATCGTCGATCTGGAAGGCAATCAGGCGGTCGATTTCCTGCTCTACAGCGCCGATGACGATGCCGAGCGCTACAGCATGCAGGACACCGTCAGCGCGCAGGGCAATCTCTTCCTGCGCGAAGGCACCGTGCTGCGCTCGAACGAAGGGCGCGCGATGATGACGATTGCTGCCACCTCGGTCGAATATCACGATACGATCGGCGGGGCCTGTTCGTGCGAATCCAATACTTTGCGCTATGGCCACCACACCAAATCGCAACATGCCTGCGTCGAAAATTTCCTTGAGGCCAATCTGACCCAAGGGCGCGGCAAGCGCGATATTGTCTCGAACATCAATTTCTTCATGAACGTTCCGGTCGAGGCCGATGGCTCGCTGGGCATTGTCGATGGCATTTCCGCGCCCGGCCTGACGGTCGATCTGCGCGCGGAGATGGATGTGATCGTGGTCGTTTCGAACTGCCCCCAGATCAACAATCCCTGCAACGCCTTCAACCCCACTCCCGTTCGGATGATTGTATCAGCATGAGTTTTGACACCGTCCTGATCGCCAATCGCGGGGCGATCGCCACCCGCATCATCCGCACTCTGCGCAAGATGGGCCTGCGCTCGGTCGCGGTCTATTCGCAGGCCGACGAAGCCTCGCTCCATGTGGCGCAGGCCGACGAAGCCATCTGCATCGGTGAAGGCAGGGCCTCCGAGAGCTATCTCAACATCCCCGCGATCATCGCGGCGGCGCAGAAATCGGGCGCGGGGGCGATCCATCCCGGCTATGGGTTCCTTGCCGAAAGCACCGAATTTGCGCAGGCCTGCGCGGCGGCAGGGATCGTCTTCATCGGCCCCACGCCTGACAATATCCGCAGCTTTGGCCTTAAACACAGCGCCCGCGCGCTGGCCGCCGCGCATGATGTCCCGCTGGCCCCCGGCTCGGACCTGCTGACCGATGAGGGCCAAGCGCTCGAGGCCGCGCAGACCATCGGCTACCCGGTGATGCTCAAAGCCACGGCGGGCGGTGGCGGCATCGGTATGCGCATCTGCGAAAATGACGAGGACGTGCGCGAAGGCTTTGCCGCAGTGGCCCGCCTTGGCATGAGCAATTTCGGCGATGCCGGGGTGTTCCTCGAAAGCTATATCCGCCGCGCCCGCCATATCGAGGTCCAGATCTTCGGCGATGGGCAGGGGCGCATCATGGCGCTCGGTGAACGCGATTGTTCGCTGCAACGCCGCAACCAGAAGGTGCTGGAGGAAGCCCCCGCGCCCCTGCTGCCCCCCCATGTCCGCGCTGACCTCATAGCCTCGGCCATCCGACTGGGTCAGGCGGCCAACTATCGCTCGGCGGGCACGGTCGAATTCCTCTATGACGCCGACCGCCAGAGCTTCTTCTTCCTCGAAATGAACACCCGCCTTCAGGTCGAACATGGCGTCACCGAAGAGGTGATGGGCATCGATCTGGTCGAATGGATGATCCGGGGCGCAGGCGGCGATTACAGCTTCCTCAACGCGCCCACGCCCGCGCCAGAGGGCCATTCCATTCAGGTCCGCCTCTATGCCGAAGACCCCGGTCTCGACTATCGCCCAACCTCCGGCACGCTGACCGCCGTCACCTTCCCGGCCAATATCCGCGCCGAAACATGGGTCATGGCGGGCAGCGAGGTCAGCGTCTGGTATGACCCGATGCTGGCGAAACTGATCGTTCACGCGCCCACCCGCGAGGAGGCCGTGGCCGCGATGCAGACCGCGCTGGCCTCCACGCGCGTCGATGGGATCGAGACGAACCTTCGCTGGCTGCGCGATGTGGTGCGCCTGCCCGCCTTCACCAGCGGCGAGGTGTCCACCCGCGCGCTCGATCTTGTCGAGTTCCGCCCCCGCGCCATCCGCGTCATCAGCGGCGGCACAGCCACCACCGTGCAGGACTGGCCGGGACGGCAGAACCTGTGGGCGGTGGGCGTGCCCCCCTCCGGCCCGATGGACGACCAAAGCTTCCGTCTGGGCAATCGCCTGATCGGCAATGCCGAGGGCACGGCGGGGCTGGAAGTCACCAACACCGGCCCGACGCTCAGCTTTACCTCGGCGGCCACAATCTGCCTGATGGGCGCGGATTTCGGCGCCACGCTGGATGGCGCGCCCATCGAACGCGGCCAACCCATCGCGGTCGCCGCAGGCCAAACGCTAGCCATGGGCCGCGCACGCGGCGGCGGCATGCGCGGCTATATCCTGTTTGCGGGCGGCTTTGATCTCGCGCCCTATCTGGGCAGCCGCAGCACTTTTGAACTGGGCCAGTTCGGCGGCCATGCCGCGCGGCGTCTGATGGCGGGTGACACGATCCACCTTGGCGATGAACCTGTGGCCGCGCCTTTGCCCCCCGCCGCCCTGCCCGAATTGCCGGGCGAATGGGCGATCCGCGTCCTCTATGGCCCCCATGGCGCGCCCGATTTCTTCACGCCCGCCGACATTGACACCATCGTCGCCGCCTCATGGCAGGTGCATTACAACAGCAACCGCACCGGCGTGCGCCTTGTCGGGCCAAAGCCGCAATGGGCGCGCAAGGATGGCGGCGAGGCGGGGCTGCACCCGTCCAACATTCACGACAATCCCTATGCCATCGGCGCGGTCGATTTCACCGGTGACATGCCGATCATTCTTGGCCCGGATGGCCCTTCGCTGGGCGGCTTCGTCTGCCCCTTTGTGGTGATCGCGGCGGATCGTTGGAAGATCGGGCAATTGGCCGCAGGCGACACTTTGCGCTTCGTGCCCGTCAATATCGAGGATGCCGCCAAGGCCGACGCCGCGCAACAGGCGCTGCTGACCACCGGCACGACCATTGCCCCCAGCCCCGCCCGCGCCATCGAGGCCCTCTCGCCCATTCTGGCCGAGACGCCCGAAGCGCCGGGCCGCCCCCGCACCACCTATCGCCAGCAGGGCGACCGCAACATCCTCGTCGAATATGGCCCGATCACGCTGGACATCGAATTGCGCATCCGCGTCCATGCGCTGATGACCGAACTGGAGCGGATCGCGGCCCCCGGCATCATCGACATTGTGCCCGGCATCCGCTCGCTGCAACTGCATTTCGACGGCGCGATTATCGACCAGAAATCGGCTCTCGCTCTGCTGATCGAGGCGGAGGAGAGGCTGGGCGATCTGGCCGATTTCACTATTCCCAGCCGCATCGTCCATCTGCCGCTGAGCTGGCGCGATCCGGCGACCATCGAGACCATCGAGAAATATATGGGCGCGGTGCGCGACGATGCACCATGGTGCCCGGACAACATCGAATTCATCCGCCGCGTCAACGGCCTGCCCGATGCCGCCGCCGTCGAGAACCTGATCTTTGAGGCCAATTATCTGGTGATGGGCCTTGGCGATGTCTATCTTGGCGCGCCGGTGGCCACGCCGGTTGATCCGCGCCACCGCCTTGTCACCACCAAATACAATCCCGCGCGCACATGGACGCCGCCCAATGTCGTGGGCATCGGCGGGGCCTATATGTGCATCTATGGCATGGAGGGGCCGGGCGGATACCAACTGTTTGGCCGCACCATTCAGGTATGGAACACCTATCGCCAGACGCAGGATTTCATCGAGAACAAGCCCTGGCTGCTGCGCTTCTTCGACCAGATCCGCTTCTATCCCGTGAGCGCGGAAGAACTGGCCGAATGGCGGCGTGATTTTCCATCCGGGCGGCGCGCGATCCTCGTAGAGCCCTCGCAATTCCGCCTCGCCGATTACCGCGCCTTTTTGGCCGAGAACGCGCAAGGGATCGCCGAATTCGAGGCAAGGCGCGAGGCCGCCTTTGCGCAGGAACGCGAGGATTGGCAGCGCAAGGGCGAGTTCGACCGCGTTTCCAGCCTCAACGAGGAGGACGCCCCCCAGACCGCCGACATCACCCTGCCCGAAGGCAGCGAATTGATCGAAGCACCCTTTGGCGGCAGCGTGTGGAAACTGCTGGTCGCACCGGGCGATGAGGTCAGCGCGGGCGAGACCATCGCTGTCCTCGAAACCATGAAGATGGAATGCCCGATCGAAAGTCCGGGCAGCGGCACCATCGCCGCGCTCTACATGGCCGAAAAGCAATCCCTGCAACCGGGCGCGCCGATGCTGGCGCTGCGGAGGCACGCATGAACCGTCAATCCGCCACCAAGATCGCCGCCGCCGTCCGCAGCGGCCAAACCAGCGCGGTGGAGGTGGCCCGCGATGTGCTCGCCCGCCTCGCTGCCTACGACGCCGTCCAGCCGCAAATCTGGATCAGCCGGGCATCGCCCGAAACGTTGCTGGCCGCCGCCGCCGCCATCGACGCACGCCTGGCGGCGGGCGAGAATCTGCCCCTTGCCGGTGTGCCCTTTGCGGTAAAGGACAATATCGACGTGGCGGGGTTTGAAACCACCGCCGCCTGCCCCGCCTTTGCCTATAGGCCCGCCGCTTCGGCCCCGGTGGTCGAAAGCCTGATCGCGGCGGGCGCGATCTGCATCGGCAAGACCAACCTCGACCAATTCGCCACCGGTCTTGTTGGCACGCGCAGCCCGTATGGCATCCCGCGCAACGCCTATAACCTCGCCTATGTCAGCGGGGGGTCGAGTTCGGGTTCCTCGGTGGCGGTGGCGGCCGGATTGGTGGGTTTTGCGCTGGGGACGGATACGGCAGGGTCGGGGCGGGTGCCCGCCGCCTTCAACCATCTGATCGGTTTCAAGCCCACCAAGGGGCGGTGGAGCACTTCGGGCCTTGTCCCGGCCTGCCGCACTTTGGATTGCATCACCGTGTTCACCGATGACACGGCGGATGCGCGGCTGGTGGACAGCGTGGTGGCCGGGTTCGATGCCGCCGATCCCTATTCCAAACCCTTGGCCAACCGCCCCCGCGCGGCGCGGACCATCGGCGTTCCCCGCCGCGATCAACGCCTGTTCTTTGGCGATGCGGAGAGTGAATATCTCTATGATAGGGCGTTGGAAACACTCTCCGCACAGGGCCGGATCGTCGAGATAGACATGGCCCCGCTACAGGAGGCCGCGCAATTGCTCTATGGCGGTCCATGGGTGGCCGAGCGCAGCGCCGCCATCGCGGGCCTGCTGGCCGACAATCCCGATGCCATCGACCCCACCGTGCGCGCCGTGGTCGAGCCGGGCCTCAACATCGGCGCGGTCGAGCTGTGGCAGGGGATCTATCGCCTCGCCGCCCTGAAACGCCATGCAGATCAGATGTGGGACGAGATCGACATTCTCGCCTTTCCCACCACCGGGACAGCCTATCGCGTGGCCGAACTGGCCGCCGCGCCCATCGCGCTCAACAGCAATTTGGGCGCCTATACCAATTTCGTGAACCTGCTGGATATGGCCGCCTTGGCCATTCCGGCGGGCGCGCGCCACAATGATACCGGCTTTGGCATCACGCTGATCGGGCCCGCCGATTGCGATCGGGCGCTGCTGGATATGGCGGACGCCTATTTGGAAGCCGCCGAACTTCCCCCCATTCCACCCCTCGATCTGGAGGCGAAAATGCAGACCGTGAAACTGGCCGTTGTCGGCGCCCATCTCAAGGATATGCCGCTCCACTGGCAATTGACCAGCCGCGATGCCGCCTTTGTCGGAGCCTTTGAAACCGCGCCCAATTACCGGCTCTATGCCATGGCCGACAGCGTGCCGCCCAAGCCTGCGCTGATCCATGCCGAGGATGGCGCGCCGATCAAGGTCGAGGTCTATGAGCTGGGCGTGGCCGAGTTTGGCAGTTTCGTGGTCGAGGTGCCTGCCCCGCTGGCCATCGGCACGGTGACGCTGGCCGATGGGTCCAGCGTCAAGGGTTTCGTGGCCGAGCCGCGCGCGATTGTGGGGGCCACCGACATCACTGATCTGGGTGGCTGGCGCGCCTATATCGCCTCGCGCGCCTGAGGGGAGAGACGCCCATGAAAGCCCTATTGCTCGCCGCCCTGATAGCCACGCCCGCTCTGGCCGAGCCGGTGGAGAAGGTCATCCCCGTCCCCGGTTTTGCGGATTTCATCGCGGTGGATGGCGCAACCGTGTGGACCACCAACCGGGGCCGGGTCGAACATTGGTCGGCTGAAAAGAAGCTGGCCGAAGTGGCATCCCCTCGCCCCTGCGGCGGCATGAGCATCGCCCATGGCGCGCTGTGGTTTGCCGATTGCAAGGAGGGCGTGGTCAAGCGCGTCAGCCTGCACAAGGCCAAGGTGATCGCGAGCATCCCCACCGGCCTTGCCAATGGCAAGGAGGGCGAATTGAACGTTGCGGCGGGCGCCGGCTCGATCTGGGTGGCCAGCGATGCCAAGGGTGAAATCAAGCGGATTGATGCGCGCACCAACAAGGTTATCGCCACCATCCCCACCGCGCCGGGCGCCTATTACCTTGCCTTCGGCTTTGATGCGCTCTGGGCGGTCAGCGCCAAGGGCAATCTGATCCAGCGCATTGATCCGGCGACCAACAGTGTGACCAAGACCACACCTTTGGGCAAACAGCCCGGTTTTCTCGCGGCGGGCGAAGGCGGCGTCTGGGTTCAGGAACAGGGCGACGGCACGGTGGCACGCATCGATCCGGCCACCGGCGAGGTGTCAGGGCGGGTCAAAGTGGGCGAGGTGCTGAAATATGGTGATATCGACACGGGCGGCGGCAAGGTCTGGCTGCGCAGCACCGAGGATCAGACCTTTGTGGTGATTGATCCCAAAACGCTGGCCATCCGCGCCCGGGTCGGGCCGCTGGCGGGCAGCGGGGGCCTGCGTTACGCGCCGATGGGCGTGTGGACCACGGCGCATGACAAGCACACGCTGTCTTTCTGGGCCAATCCGGCCCAGATCGGCGAGTAAATGGGTGGAGCCTAAGCTCCACCCCATCGGCTTATCGCGCCAAGGCCAGCTTGACCGGGCTGGCGGCTGCGGCCTGTCGGCGCTCGATCTGGGCGCGGACATCGGCCACAACCGCCGCGCGACAGGCGCGCGACTGTTCCTCCAGCGCCAGATGCACCCCGGCAAGCCGATCGCCGCACACCGCCGCCACCGCCTGATCCAACCGGATCGCCAGACGCTGCTGTCCATCAACCGTGGCGAGGTCCAGCCCATCAAGGCGCAGCACAGCGCTGTCCTTGGCCAAGGGATTTTCGCCGGCCTGCGCCGCCGAAGCCCCGGCGGCAAGCGAGACAGCGGCCAGAACCGCGAATACAGTTTTCATCATCCACTCCTGCGCAATCTTTTGGAGCCGCTCTTTTGGCGGCCGTCCTAAATTCATAGGCGCATCGGCAGGATTTGACAATAAAGCGATTAGCGGACCCGCACCTCCAGCGCGGCAAGGTCAACATGGCCCAGCAGGCCGATAGGCAGGCTGATCTCGCGCTCCTCATCGCCGGTGGTCAATGTGATGCTGCGGGCATAGGGCGCGGACCATGCGCGCAAAGTGGCCATCGGCAGGCGCAGGCGCCAGTTTCGCCCGCCCTCCACCGCCACGCGATGCCCGTTGATCGCGACGACATCCTCGCGATCCTGGCGTTCGCCGCGAACCATCAGGCATGTCTGATCTCCGCAGGCGACCAAATGTGTCGCGGCGACAGGGGCGGCCAAAGCGCCCGGCCCAAAACCAGCCGCCAGCAGCATCACACCAAGGCGAAGTTTGAGACGGGCGGGCGCAGAATCCATGGCGGAAAGATGCGCCTCATCCCCCGCCGCATACATCCGCGATATGGCGTAGGTCGATCAGTCCACCGCAATGCCGAGGCTCTCGAAATAGGCGCGCACCGGGGCCAGTGCCTCCTCATGCCGCCGCCAGCGCGCCACCGAATCGCGATACATCGGGCGGCGCACCTGCGCCGCGCTGGGGGTGGCCACGGGGGCGGCATTGTCCTGAAAAGACAGGCATCGCGCATCCCATTCCAAACCGCAATGGGCCAGCAGCGCGCGCGTCTGCCCTTCCTGATCGCTCACCAGATCCTCATAGGCCAGTTCCAGCACCCGCCCCGGCAGCGCCTGACGCCAGAAAGCCATCAGCCGGTCAAACCCGGCATAATAGGCGGCAATGTCGAGCAGGTCATAGCTGTAGTCATAGTAACGCGAGGAAATCGCGAATAAATTGCGGAAATTGGCCAGCACCGTGTCCATCGGATGGCGGCGCAGGCAAACGATCCGCGCGTTGGGAAGGGCATGCGCGATAAAACCGGCATAATGGAAATTGCCGGGGAACTTATCGATGAAACGCGGCGCTTTGCCTTCCACATGATGCCCCGCGCGCCGCAGATAATCACGCCCCAGCGCCGCCATATCGCCGCGCGCCGCCGCCATCGCCGTTTGCGGGTCCAGCACGTTGCGCCCGCCTGTTCCCGCCATGGCCTTTACCGCCAGCGGCATCGCCTGCAATTCGCCCGCGCTTTCCAGATCGGGATGCGAGGACAGGATGCGGTCAACCAGCGTTGTGCCGGTGCGCGGCATGCCGATGATGAAAACGGGCGCGTCCTGCGGCGCGTCCCTTGGCTCGGCCATGAACGGCCAGGCGTCCTGCATCGCCTGAAAATTGGCGGCATCCTGCGCCGGGTCATAGGCCAGATCGCGCCGATGCGCGGCATTGACCGCGCAAAGCGTGGCAAACCCGCGCGCCTCCTCGCCGACATCCTCCAGTTCCTTGGCCAGAGCATAGCCGGTCAGCAGCCGATCACGCCCCGGTTTCGCCGCCGCATAGGCGGTTTCCAGACGGGCGATATGGTTGCTCCCCGCGTTCTGCTTGCGCAACGAGGCCAACAGGTGATGCGCGCGCGCATCGTCAGGGGCCAGCGCCAGCAAAGCCTCCAATGCCGCATCGGCCTCCTCCACCTGGCCAAGGAAATTGAGCGTCACGGCCTGATTGTAGCGATAGTCGCGGTTGGCAGGATCACGCGCAACAGCGGCCAGAAAATGGGGCAAGGCGGCCTCGTGCCGACCCAATCGGGCGTAAACGCAACCCAGCGTATCAAGGCTGAGCGCGTCCTGCGGCAGGTTCTGCTCGGCCTCGTCCAACACTTGCGCGGCCTCGCCGTCGCGGCGCAGCAGGCTGAGCATGCGGGCGAGCTGGGCGCGATATTCGCCGCCCTGTGATGCCTCGGGCGCGCTTTGCCTCACCGCTTGCTGGAAATGCGCCAATGCCTCGACCGCGCGCCCGGTCGAGGCCGCCACGACGCCCAGCACAAATTGCCCCTCGGCGGGCGTTTGGGCCATCAAACCTGCGGCCAGCCTCTGCGCCACCGCCCAGTCGCCCCGCCGCAAAGCCTGTCGCGCCGCCGCGCTCTGATCCATCCATCCGTCCTTTGCCGCGATCCGATTGGCGCAAAACCTAGGCCAGAAGGCCCCAAAACGCCATCGCGCGCGTGCGCGATTCTTTATCATGGCCTGTACGCCTGATGACGTATGACACCTGTCCAGAATTTCAGGCACTTTACCCTTGTGCAGTCTGGACTCGGGTAGAGACAAGATGAACGGCGTTCTCGTAGGCAAGCGGATCATTGGGGCCGAAGCGCCCGTCACCATCGGCTGGGAGAACATCCCCCGCGTCGAGGGTGGTCCGGTCAAACAATTCATCTTCACCTGGTTTCAGCCGACCATGCTTTTTGCGATGCTGGCCTTCTGGTTCTATGCGCCCAATTCCATCGCCAAGGCATCGACCGCGATCTATATCGGCATTGGTTTCAAGGTTTTGCTGCTGGCGCTCGAATGGGTCAACCCGCGTTTTGCCAGCTGGCGCCTGACGTGGAAGGAACTGGCCACCGACCTGTTCTATGTCGGCCTCGGCTATACGCTGATCCGCATCATGAACAGCTTTATCGGCAGCGGCGTGATGATCAAGGCCGTCCAGCACGCGATGCATTGGGACAAAATCACGTGGTTCACCAGCCTGCCGCTGCTGGTTCAGGCCTTCCTGATCTCGTTCATCTTCGATTTCGGGCAATATTGGATGCATCGCGGGATGCACAATTGGTATCCGCTGTGGTTGCCCCACTCGGTCCATCATTACATCACCCAGCTTAACATCAACAAGGGCGCGGTCGGCAATCCGGTCGAACTCTTCCTGATCGGGCTGGGCGTGGGCGGATTTTTCGATTTTCTGCCGCGCGCGGTGCTGATGGCGGGGGCGTTCGGTCTGGCGATCGGCACGTATCAGCACATCAACGTCCGCTTCAATTCGCCGCGTTGGTGGCGCTATCTGTTCAACACGACCGAGCATCACAGCCTGCACCATTCGCAGGATTTCGAGGCTACGCGCAGCAATTATGCCGGTTCCTATATTTTCATCGACCGCATGTTCGGCACCTGCGTCGATGGCGAAGCCGAATTGCTGGGACTGGAAAACGGCCGCCGCATGTCGATCCGCGAACAGATGACCTATCCCTTCACCGAAGGGTGGAAGACGATGAAGGAAAAATACGGGCGCGGCGCAAATGTGGCCCTGACGGAGCCTGCCGAATGAGCGGTACTGTCATGGCGCAGGATTATGCCCCGGTGCAGGACAAGCCCTCGCTTCTCCGCCACATCGATTGGATCTGGCACGTGCGGGGGCAAATCCCGCTGCCGCCCGGCCAATCGGGCGATGAAACCCTTGACCGCCTCACCCCGCTCTTTCGCCAGACCGGCACCAGCCATCAGCGGCATCAGGACACGCTGAGCTTTCGCAAAAAGGATCCGGCGGCGCAGGACAAGATGTCGGTTTTCGACAGCGGCGTGCTGTGGGTGGAAAATTCGCTGCTGCGCTATGATCTGATCAGCCGCGCCCTGCTCTATTGCTTCCTTGCCCCGCTGCTGTTCCTCGGCTTTGCTCAGGCGATCATCACCATCAACGATCTGCAAAAAGCACCCGCCGAACTGACCGCCAAGGCCAAACACAAGCCGGAGGCAGTCCTGCCGTTGAACCCTATCGACAAGGCGCTGGGCGCGCCAGAGCCCGACAAGCCGGGGAGCGAAGGCGGCGATGAGGAAGGTCCCAAGAGCAAAAAGCCCTCGCCCACTCCGGCCTATGTCTTTGCCGGGATCTTCGTCGCCCTTTATCTGATCGGTCGTGTACTTGAGGATAGGCTGGTCAAATCGCTGTTCCGCAAGACTGTGGCGGGGGTTTAGGCCGGTTCCGGCCACAGACACCGTCCGGGCGGGATGGACTCCAAGCGAATGGAATTCAACGTTGTGCGCGCATAAGATAATGCGACGGACGCCGATCATCTTCTAAAGCCTGCGCCCCTGTGGCAAGGATACGGGCGCGGTGATGGCCGCGCCTGCATTATCCTTAGGAAAGAACCCCATGAGCGCGGCCAAATCTGTCCATATTCCCTTTGGCCTGCTGCTGGTGCTGGCCGGGCTCAGCGCCTTTGCCCCGCTTTCGATTGACATGTATCTGCCCGCTCTGCCGGTTATGGCGCGCGATCTGGGCGGCAATGCGGCGCAGGCATCCTTGACCGTGGCCTCCTTCTTTGCGGGCCTGTGTTTCGGGCAATTGGTGCATGGGCCGCTCTCGGACAGGATCGGCCGGCGGATGCCCTTGCTGGGCGGACTGGTGCTTTATGTCGGCGCGGGGGCCTGCGCGGCGCTGGCGCCGTCCATTCCGGTGCTGATCGCGGCGCGTTTCGTTCAGGCGTTTGGCGGCTGTGCGGGTCTGGTCGTCTCGCGCGCCTCGGTGCGCGACCGCTTTAACCCGCAGGAAAGCGCGCAGGTCTTTTCCATGCTCCTGCTGGTGATGAGCATCGCCCCGATCATCGCCCCGCTGATCGGCAGTTGGGTGCTGCTGCTCGGATCGTGGCGCGCCATCTTCTGGCTGTTGACGGCGTTTGGCGCGAGCGTGGCAGTGGCCACCTTCTTCGGCCTGCCCGAAACCCGATCGGAACAGACCGCCGCGCAGGCCCGCAGCGAGTCCCCGCTGGGCGCCTATAGCGCCGTACTGGGCGAGACGCAGGTGATGGCCTATGCGCTGACCGCCGGTTTTTCGCATATGGGGCTGCTGACCTATCTGGCGATTTCGCCCGACGTGCTGGTCACCGGCTTTCACCTCTCGCCCCAAACCTATGGCTGGGTGATCGCCACCAACGGGCTGGGGCTGGTAACCACCAACTGGCTCAACCGCCGCCTGCTGGCACGGATCAGCTATGACACGATCCTGCGCTGGGCCAATGTGGGCAGCATGATCGCCTCGGCCGTGCTTCTGGCCGATACCGTGTCCGGGTTTGGCGGGCTGCTGGGGATCACCGTGCCGCTGTTTTTCATGGTGGCGATGATCGGTTTTACCCAACCCAATGCGATTGCCGGGGCTCTGGCCCGCGATCCGCAAAGGGCAGGCTCGATTTCGGCGCTGGTGGGCTTTATGCAATTTGGCGGCGGCGCGCTGGGCGCGGCGGTGGCCGGGGCGTTTCATGATGGAACGGCGCGGCCGATGGCGATGGTGATCTTTGCGGCCTATCTCTGCGCCGGGATCGCGCTGCGCCTGCTGGCCCGGCGGCGATAGGGAAATGGGGCCGGGGCGCATCACGCCCCGGCCCACCGCATTACATGGACAATTTCAGACCGACATAGAACGAACGCCCGATGGCATCATACAATGCCGTATCCGTGCCGTTCTGCGAGCTGGCAACAAAGGGCAGGCTCTTGTTGAACATATTGTTCACGCCCGCGCGCAGTTCAAAGTTCTTGTTGACCTTGACCGAGCCGAACAGATCCCACAACTGGTAAACGCCGACGCCAACCTGCGTGTTGGTGGGCGTCAACACCGCGCTGGTGTCCTTCATCCCGCTCTGATAGCGCCAGCGCAGACCGGCGCCGAACACGTCATTCTTGATGCCGAACGTGGTCAGAGCGCGCCATTCCGGCGTGGCGCGCGGCGGCACCGATCCGGGGTTAGACCCGCCGACGCTGACGCCGGTGTAATCAAGGAAGGCCGCGCCCGGGAGCAGTTGCACCTTATACGCATGGAGCCAGCCAATCGCGGTGTCGATATAGACCTTGCCGCCCGCGCCCAGCTTTGAAGCACGTGTGCCCCAGTGGATCTGGGCCTCGATGCCATCGGTCTTGACCGCGCCCAGATTGAGATAGGGCGTCGAAACGGTCAGCAATTGCCCGGTCGAATTATCGCGCGAGATCAACTGGCAATAGGGATTGGTGGTGGCATAGCCGGGGTTCGAGCCATCCAGATTGTAGCATTTCGACAGCACGGTCAGGCCCGGCACCGAGGAAATCACGTTCTTGATGTTGATGTTGTAATAATCGACCGAGAGCGAGAATTCGGCAAGCGGCCCACTCTGGAACGGCGAGTTGAGCACGATGCCGATATTATAGGTATCGGCGGTTTCCGGCGTAACATTCGAATTGCCCGCCACGGTCTGGCCGGTCGCGGTGGTGGGGAACTGATAGCTGGAAATCAGCGCCGAGGGCACGCCCTGCGCGGCGCAAAGCGCGGCGACCTGCGCGCCATTCGCCCCGGTCCGCGCGCCCGAACGCACATCGCACGGATCGCCCAGCGAGGAAGGCGGCGTGCCGATGACCAGCTGCGAGCCCGAGGGCGGCGAGAACAGTTCGCCAATGTTGGGCGCACGCACCGCGCGCTGATACGAACCGCGCACCAGCAGGTTGCGCGTCGGACGCCACCGGGCGTCGACTTCATAGGACTTGACCGAGCCGGTCACCGAATAATCGGAAATACGCCCGGCCGCGCCCACAGCCAGTTCCTGCGCCCAAGGCTTGTCGGCCAGCAGGGGCACGTCGATCTGGGCGGCAAATTCCTTCACAGAAATGGCCCGCTTGGGCACGCCGATGGTGGCGGTAAAGCCTTCGACATTGGCCCCCGGCGCCCATCCGCTGAGTGCCGTCATGTCGCTGTCCGGCGTGAAGGAGTAGGTGTTGCGGCGATAGTCGGCCACCAGCGCGATCTGCGCCGGGCCGGCGCCCAGATCAAACAGCGAGCCGTTGACCTGACCCTGGATCTGGGTCTGGCTCAGGCGCTCCTGGCTGAAGGTATCCTTGGTGATATAGGCGCGGCATGCATCCGAGAGCGAGCGCGCATTGGCATCGCCAAACGGATTGAACCCGCCCGCGCAAATCGACCTGCCGCCATCGGCTGCGTTCAGCAAGGTCTGCACCCGGCTTTTCAGCACGGCATTATGCATGATCTGATTATGCACCGACTCGTCATACGAGGCGTACACATCAAAGCTCCAGCCGCCGCCGATCTGACCCTTCAACCCGGCCAGATATTGCTGGACCTGATAGTTCTCATCCCAGTTCTTCCACGGAACGCCGACATAACGCGCATTCCAGTTGAAATTGGCCCCCGGATTGGCGCGCGAAGCAAGGATCGTGCGCAGGTCGTTGGGAATAAAGGGATTGGAAACCGGGATCGTGGTCAAGGTGGGGAACTGGGTCAGGCTGCCGCCGCTGTTGGTATTGACCGACAGATCGACGAACATGAACTGGCCATAGGCGGTCAGGCTGGGGGTGAGTTCAAAATCGCCCTTGATAAAGGCGGTCTTGCGGTCCAGCGCGTTGAACAAATTGCCCTGCTGGCCCACCGGCATGCGCACATTGTTGCCCACCAGCGCATAGCCGTTGGTGCCGTTCGCGCCCTTGTAGTTCTGCGCCCCGTTCTGCACGAACAGCGTGCCATCATTGTTGAAGCCGAGGTTGGCCAGCTGATAATTGGCCGGAAGGCTGGTCACGCCATAGCCGGCAAAGATGCCCTGGACCACGGCCGGATTGGGCTGGTTCGTCGCGCTGGGCACATAGGTGCCGGTGCCGATATAGGATGACGGCACCTTGTCCATGAAGAAGGAGCGCGAATTGTTCGCCACCGGGTCCTGCTTGGCATAGCTGAAGGCGGCGATCAGATGGCCGCGATCATCGGCAAATTTGGTGCCAAGGGCCAGTGAGGCGTTGAACCGGAACGCGTCGCCCAACTGGCTGATCGAGTTCATGACATCGGCCTTGATGCCCTCGAAATTGCGGATGGTCTTGAAATTGACCACACCCGACATCGCGTCCGAACCATAGACCGCCGAGGCGCCCCCGGTGATCGCATCGACGCTGGAAATGATCGCATCGGGCAGGATGTTGACGTCGACATTGCCGTTGATGTCCGAGACCGGCAGGCGATGCCCGTCAAGCAGCACCAGGTTACGGTTGGTGCCAAGGCCATGCAGGTTGATCGAGGCGCGACCGCCACCGCCTTGCCCGCCGGTGGCCGCATTGCCGCCCACCGTAAAGCTGGGGACCTGATTGAGCGCGTCCTGCAGCGTGGCGGCGCCCGATTCCTTGATCGTGGCCTCGCCCACCGAAACGATGGGGCTGACCGCTGTGTTGTTGGGCCGCTTGATCAGCGATCCGGTGACGACAATTTCCTGCGCCTTGGCCGCATCATCGGCGGCCATTGCGGGCGTAGAAAAGCCCGCCAAAAGGCCGATGAGGCTGGCGGACGCAATGAGACTCTGTTTGGCGTATGACATCTGGCACCCCTCCCTTTCGCTCTTTCCAGCGTTGTGGGCCGGATAGAAAAGGCGCTGGCCAAGGTCAATCAAATATGAAACTAACCATTTCGTTACCTAAAAGATGTGATCGCAAAGACACACGAGCGCCGCGCTGGAGAACGCACCGATGACCCCAAAATTAACACGCCCCAATGCCGCGCTCGCTATGACCACCGCACTGTTATGCGTCGTCTTTTTCACCGGCGCGCCCCTGCCCGCCCGCGCCGCGCAGGCCGCTCCGGACGTCTGCGCCCCGGATGAACAGCTCGCCTATATCTGCGGCGCCGAAAAACCTGAGGACATACTCGCCCTGCCCGGCACCCGCTGGCTGATCGCCAGCGGCTTTGCCAAAGGAGCCGGGTTGAAGCTGATCGACTCGGCGGCGCGGCGCATGGAGTTCTGGTATACAGGCGCGCCCGAAGACATTGCCGCCGATACAAACGCCTATCCCCATTGCCCCGGTCCGCCCGATCCGGCCCTGCTCAATGATCGCGGGCTCAACCTGCGTGCCATGGGGCCGAACCGCTGGCGCCTGTTGGTCGTCAATCATGGCGGGCGGGAATCGGTCGAGGTCTTTGACGTCAACACCGCCGTCGACCGCCCCAAACTGCAATGGCGCGGATGCCTGCCCATGCCCGCCGGACAGGTGGGCAACAGCGTCACCAGCTTTGCCGACGGGCAGATTTTGGTCACTGTGCTGACGCGCCCGGGCACCAGCATCGCCGATTTCGTGCTGGGCCGCGACACTGGCGCGGTATGGTCTTGGCGCCCCGGCGAGGCGGCATTTCACGAGATGCCCGGCACCGCCCTGCCCGGCAACAACGGCATCGAGGCCGACCCTGACGAGCGCCATTTCTACACCATCGCCTTTGGCCGACATGCCGTAGAGGTGTTTGACCGGCACGATCCGCGCGGGCCGGTGCGGCGCATCGTCGCCCCTGATTTCATGCCCGACAACATCCATTGGACGGGCGGGCGCCTGCTTCTGGCCGGGATGCGCTATGACGAACCGGCCTGCGGGGGGCTGCGCAAGGTGGTCGATGGCGTGGCGGACCCAATGCTTTGTCCGCGCGGCTGGATCGTGGGCGAGGTCGATCGGGCGCAAGGGCGGATCGCCACCCTCGCCTATGGCACCCCTCGCCGCGCCTTCAACGGCATCTCTGCCGCTGCGATCATCGGGCGGGAACTATGGCTGGGTTCGTTTCAGGCGGGGCGCATTGCCATCGCGCCCCTGCCCTCGCTGCCGCCTGCTTCGCCGTAAATGTCGTTTGCTTCCGCTTTACGCTGCAGCCGCAAAATTTAATGTACTAGATGGTACGCCAGAGCACCGACATGCCATCGCCATCCTGATCAAACGCCCTTGATCAAACTTGCGAGAGCAGCCAGCCACCGGCGGCGGCAGCGGCCAAAACGGGGATCACATTCCATTTGCGCCCGATCACAGCCCATGCAGACAGCGCGGCGATCAGCCCGGCGCGCCAATCGAAACTGGCCAGAACCGGCAGGCTGAAACTGCCCCAGACCACGCGCAGGTCATGAAACAAAACCTGAAGCGCAAACCATGCCGAAAGATTGGCGATCACGCCCACAATCGCCGATGTCACCAGCGCCAACGCGCCTTTCAACAATTGGGCGCGCTCCAGCCGCTCGATCCACGGAGCCAGCGCGAAAACCCACAGGAAACAGGGCGCAAAGGTCACCCATGTCGTCAGCCCGGCTCCCAGCAGGCCCGCAACCAGCGGCGTGAAGGGCGCGGGACTGCGAAACGCGGCCAGATAGCCGACAAATTGCGTGACCATGATCAGCGGCCCCGGCGTCGTCTCGGCCAGCCCCAGCCCGTCGGCCATTTCCGTGGCCGAAAGCCAGTGCTGTGCCGAAACCGCCTGCTGCGCCATATAGGCCAGCACCGCATAGGCCCCCCCAAAGGTGACCACCGCCAGCTTGGAAAAGAACACCCCCACGCGCCAGAGCACATGATTGCGCCCCAGCAGCGCGAAAACTGCCGCCATCGGCGCGGCCCAGACCAACGCACCGATCAGCACGGCACGGAAGCTGTAGCCCCAAGGGCGCGGCGTATCGGGGGGCGATGCCGCCTCACCCTTCAGCCCCAACAGCGCAGGGCGATATCGCGCCGCGATCCAGCCGACCGCCGCCGCCCCGATCACCACCAGCGGAAAGGGCGCGTTGAACAAAAACAGCGCAAGGAAGGACACCACCGCCGCCCCTTTGCGAAATCCCGTCCCCAGCGCGCGGCCCGCAAGGCGCAGCACCGCCTGCACCACAATGGCCAGCACCGCCGCCTTGATGCCCAGAAACAGCGCGGCAAACCATGCCAGATGCGCCGCCGCGCCATAGAGCATCGAGAGCCCCAGAATGACCAGCGCGCCGGGAAGCACAAACAAAAGGCCCGCCGCCAGCCCGCCGCGTACCCCATGCATTTTCCACCCGATCCAGATCGCCAGTTGCTGTGCCTCCGGCCCGGGCAGCAGGTGGCAGAAATTGAGCGCGTGGAGATATTGATCCTCGCTGATCCAGCCGAGTTCCTCGACCAGTTCGCGGTGCATCAGCGCGATCTGCCCGGCAGGCCCGCCGAAACTGAGACAGCCGATGCGCGCGGAAACGCGCAGGAGTTCGCCAAAATCAGGATGTGCAGAAGGGGCCGTCATCTTGCGTCCAATACCTTTCCGCCCGCAACGGCAGGCCGGATAAGGCAACACTTGGGCTGACGCCTGACCGGGAGGTTGCTTTATCCCGTTGGGCGCAGCATTAATCATGGCGGGCGAACCGCGCAACAGATTTGATGTGGAAAACCGGACGGGAGAGGTCGATGAGGAAAGCATTTGGCGCGTGGATGGTGGCCGGTTTCATCGCGTGGGCGGCCCCGGCGGCGGCCGAAACGCCCGCCTATCAGACCATCCATCTCGAACAGGACGTTGCCCGCCCCGCCGCGCAGGTCTGGGCGCGGATCGGCAAGTTTTGCGACATTGAGGAATGGCTGCATGTCCCCTGCCGGTTGATTGCGGGCAAGGATGGCGAAGTGGGCGCGGTGCGCGATCTCAACAATGGCCGGTTGATCGAGGTCATCGTCGGGCGCACCGACCTGTCCTATGCCTATGCCATGCCCGATGGCATGGCCGAGGGGCAAGCCTTCTATCACGGCAATCTGGCAGTGGTGCCGGTGTCCAAATCCACCTCGCGGATTGTCTATTCGATCCTTTACCTCGACCAGGGCGCCGGGGCCGAGGCCGGCGCCAGGGAACGGCGCGAAAAGCGGGCGCAGCGCTTTGGCGAAGCGCTCAGGACGATGAAAATGCTGAGCGAAGGCAAGCCGCGATAAGGGATTGCGGCCAAACGGATGCCAGCGTAGCGCAGCGCGCGCAACATGCGAAAAGGCCGAGCGTATGACCGACGGGCTGCTTGATCTGGCTAGGATGGACGAGGCGGCCCTCTATCGCCATTTCGGCACATCGCCAGCCGGGCTGACAGAGCAGGCGGCGCAGGAAAAGCTGGGCGTCATCGGCCCCAACCGGATCGCCGATGATGTCCGCCTCTCGGTCCTGCGCGAGATCCTGCGCCGGTTGGCAACCCCGCTCAACGGCCTGCTGCTGGGGCTGGCGGTCACGTCGTGGGCGCTCTCGGATTATCGCTCGGCCATCGTCATTGCCGTCATGGTGTTGCTCAGCGTGGGGCTGGGCTATGTTCAGGAGCATCGCTCCAGCATGGCCGCCGAACGCCTGAAGCGCATGGTGCAGGTCCACGCCAGCGTGAAGCGCGGGGGGGCGGACTTTGCCGAATTGCCGCTCGAAGCCTTGGTGCCGGGCGATGTCGTGCGTCTGGCGGCGGGCGATCTGATCCCGGCGGATCTGCGTTTGCTCAGCGCGCATGACCTGCATGTCAACGAAAGCTCGCTGACCGGTGAGGCGATGCCGGTGGAAAAGCGCGCCGTGGCCGATAGCGATGCCGCCGTGCCCTTTGATGCGCCCAACCTGTGCTTCATGGGGTCGAGCGTGGTCAGCGGTTTTGCCGAGGGGGTCATCCTGAAAACCGGCCGCGCCACCTTTTTCGGTGAAGTGGCCAAGCAGATCGTGGCGGCCGACACCGCCAGCAGCTTTGATCGCGGGCTCAACCAGTTTGTCGGACTGATGCTGCGTTTCATGGCGGTGCTGGTGCCTTTGGTGTTCATCATCAATGGTGTGACCAAGCATAACTGGCTGGAGGCTTTGTTCTTTGCCGTCGCGGTGGCGGTGGGGCTGGCGCCGGAAATGCTGCCGATGGTGGTGACAATGAATCTGGCGCGCGGGGCGATTGCCATGTCGCGCAAGCGGGCCATCGTCAAACGCTTGAACGCGATCCAGAATTTCGGCGCGATGGACGTGCTGTGCACCGACAAGACCGGCACGCTGACGCAGGACCGGGTGGTTTTGAAACTCCATCTGGATGTGGAGGGCCGCGATAACCGCGATGTGCTGGCCTATGCCTGGCTCAACAGCCGGTTTGAGAGCGGCCTGCGCAATCTGATGGACGAGGCAATCCTCGAACATGGCGGCCATGGGGAGCATCCGATCTCGGCGGGCGATTATACCAAGCTGGACGAATTGCCCTTTGATTTCATGCGCCGCCGCGTTTCGGTGGTGCTGCGCCGTCCGGCGGGCGAGGCGCTGCTGGTCTGCAAGGGCGCGGTCGAGGAAGTGCTGGGCGTCTGTACCCAATTCCGCAAGGGGGAGGAGGTGCTGCCCTTTGCCGGGCCCCAGGCCGAGGCCATCCATGCTGTGGCCGAGGGCCTCAACCGTGATGGTTTCCGCGTGCTGGCCATCGCCAGCCGCACCATGCCCGCGCTGGCCGAAGGGCAATATTCGATTGCCGACGAGCGCGATCTGACGCTGATCGGCTTTGCCGCCTTCCTCGATCCGCCCAAGGAAACCGCGAGGCCCGCGATTGCCGATCTGCAAAAGGCGGGCATCACGGTCAAGGTGCTGACCGGCGACAATGATCTGGTCACGGCCAAGATCTGCCGCGACGTTGGGCTGGACGTCGGCCAATTGCTGCTGGGCCGCCAGATCGAGGCGATGAGCGATGCCGAATTGGCCGCGCAAGCCGAAGTCACGCAGGTCTTTGCCAAGGTTTCGCCCACGCAAAAGGCCCGCATCATCGCCGCGCTTCAGGCCAATGGCCATGTGGTGGGCTTTCTGGGCGACGGGATCAACGATGGGCCCGCGCTCAAGGTGGCCGATGTAGGCATTTCCGTCGATACGGCGGTCGATATTGCCAAGGAATCGGCCGACATCATCCTCCTGGAAAAGAGCCTTGCCGTGCTCGGCGATGGGGTGACCGAGGGGCGGCGGGTCTTTGCCAATATCATCAAATATATCCGCATGGGCGCCAGCTCGAATTTCGGCAATATGTTCAGCGTGCTGGGCGCCTCGATCCTGCTGCCCTTTCTGCCCATGGCGCCCTTGCAGGTGCTAACCAACAATCTGCTCTACGACTTTTCGCAGACGACCATCCCCACCGACAATGTCGATCCGGAATATATGGCCACGCCGCGTCGCTGGGAAATCGGCAATATCGCGCGCTTCATGCTGTTTATCGGGCCGATGAGTTCGATCTTCGATTATGCCACCTTTTTCACGATGCTGTATGTGTTTAACGCCTGGGCCGATCCGGCGCTGTTTCAGACCGGCTGGTTCGTGGAATCGCTGCTCACGCAAACGCTGATCATCCACATCATCCGCACCGCGCGCATCCCCTTCCTGCAAAGCCGCGCCAGCCATGCGCTGATCGCCACCACGCTGATCATCTGCGCGATCGGGGTGGCGCTGCCCTTCTCGCCGCTGGGGGCAACGCTGGGGTTCAAGCCTCTGCCCGCGCTTTACTGGCCGATTCTGGCCGGTTTCCTGCTGGCCTATGCGGTGCTGACCCATATCGTCAAAGTCTGGTTCTTCCGCCGCTGGGGCGGCTGAGCCATTGGCAGGATTTCCGATATCCATATGAGAGTTACGCATTTGTGACGCGGCGCTGTAACCGTTAGGTCCGGCCGGAAACGCCGATCCCCTCGCGCCGGAATGCATGCCGTGCGGGGTGCCTGTAACCGCCCTGTAACCGCCCTGTAACCAACGCCCAACGGTAATGAACTTGCACCAGGCTGCTGGCTGGTGATGCTCGAAAGGCGGTTCCTGCCAACGCGGGGCTGTATCCCCCGCATCGGCCATCCCGCCCGGCGCGCTCCGGCGCGGCGACCGTGAAGGCCCCAGAAATTCGAGTAATGACGCCATGATTTTGCGGTCCCCCTTCCCCGTCTCGCGCCTGCTGCTGGCGAGCGTTTGCACCATGGCCATCGGTGCGCCTGCCTGCGCCGAGGAGGACCGCACCATCATCGTCACCGCCTCGCGCAGCGAGATGATCGGCAAGGCCGAAACCGCCAGTCAGGGATCGATCAGCCAGACCGAGGTTGCCCTGCGTCCGATCTATCGCGCCGCGCAATTGTTCGAAAGCATCCCCGGCCTTGTCGTCACCACCCACTCGGGCGAGGGCAAGGCCCCCTATTACCTGATCCGGGGCTATGCGCTGGACCATGGCACCGATTTTGCCAATTTCATCGACGACATGCCGGTCAATCGCGGCACCAATGCCCATGGTCAGGGCTATTCCGATCTGGGCTTTCTGATGCCCCAAACGGTGGCCGGGATCGACTATACGAAAGGGCCCTATTACGCGGGCGTGGGCGATTTCGGCTCGGTCGCCTCGGCGCGTACTCGGCTGCTCAATGAAGCCCCGGCCCAGATCGCCGTCACGGTCGGCACCGATGGCTATCAGGAGTTGCAGGGCATCGGAACATTGCGCCTGGGTCGGCAACAGCGGTTGCTGGGCGCGTTTCAACTCAGCCACTATGACGGCCCGTGGCAACCGGGGCAGAATTTCCGCAAGGTGAACGCCATGCTGCGCTACAGCCAAGGCACCGCGCAGGACGGCTTCACCCTGACCGCCATGGCCTATGCCAGCGAGGGACGGTTGACCACCGACCAGCCGCAGCGCGCGGTCGAGGCCGGTCTGATCAGCCCCTATGGCACATTGGACCCCAGCGATTACAGCCGCTCGCAACGCTACAGCCTGTCGGCCCATCTCGAAAAGCCCCTTGGTGCAGGCCAGTTTTCCGCCAGCCTCTATGCGATCCGTTCGACGATGACGCTGTGGAACAATTTCACCCATTACCTCTATGATCCCATCAACGGCGATCAGCAGGCCCAGCATGAGGCGCGCACGGTGCTGGGCGGGCGGGCGGGCTATACGCTCAAGGCCCCGGTGCTGGGTGTGGACACCGAAACCGTGTGGGGCGCGCAGGTCCGCTATGACAGCGCCCTGGTCGACCGCCGCCATACACGGGCGCGCGATACGATCCTGTCCAACTGCTTTGCACAGCAGGAGGATGGCAGCATTCTGAATTACAGTGCCGTCAACGGCAATTGCAATGCCGACAGGGTGCATATCCTGATGCTCTCGCCCTCTATGGAAACCACGCTGCGCTGGACCGACTGGCTGCGGACGGTGGGCGGGATCCGGCTGGATTACACGCGGGCCGATGACGTCAGCTATGTTACCGGCACCAGCGGACGCGGCCATCAGTTCCTCTGGCAGCCCAAAGGCAGCCTGATCCTCGGCCCATGGGCAAAAACCGAATTCTATTTCAGCGCCGGACGCGGGTTCCATTCCAACGACGTGCGCGGCGTGTTCGGCACGGTCCCCACGCAGGGCGTGCCGCTGGCCGCGGGAGGCACGCCGCTGCTGGCCTCGACCACGGGAATGGAGGTAGGGATGCGCAGCAATATCATCCCGCGTCTGAGCCTTCAGATTGCCGCTTTCCAGCAGGATTTCGGCTCGGAACTGCGCTATAACGCCGATACGGGCCAGAACGAGGCGGGCGCCCTCAGCCGCCGTCAGGGCATCGAGATTTCCGCGCAATATCGCCCGGCCCGCTGGCTGGAGCTGAACAGCGATCTGGCCTTTGCCAAGCCGCGCTATCGAGGGGCCAATCTGGCAGCCTTTGGCATCGCCCAGCCCTATATCGCGGACGCGCCCAATTTCACCTATTCGGCAGGCGCGCTGCTCAACGGACTAGGGCCGTGGTCGGGTTCGCTGCAATGGCGACGGCTGGGCACGCATTCGCTGGCCGATGGACAGTTCAACCCGCGCGACGGCGGATACAGCGAATGGAACATCGACGTCACCTATGCGCTAAGCGGCGGTTGGAAGGCGCAGATCAGCCTGTTCAACATCTTCAACAGCCGCAGCGATTCCGCCACCTATTACTACACTTCGCGCCTGCCGGGCGAACCGGCCGAGGGCGTCGAGGGCTATCACGCCCATCCGCTCGAACCCCGCTCGGCCCGCTTCACCATTCGCAGGGAATTTTAAAGCGCCCCCAAAAGGTCAGGAAAGAAGCTCCTCGTTCACCCGCCCTGATCGACGATGGTTTCCATCACCACAAAGGTCGATGTGCTGGCGACATGGGGCAGGCTGGAGATCTTTTCCCCCAGCACCGCGCGATAGGCGGTGATGTCAGCGGTACGGACCTTGAGCAGATAGTCGAAATGGCTGGCCAGCATGTGGCATTCCTCGACCTCTTCCACCTGAAGGACGGCGCGGCGGAAGGCTTCGAGCGCCTTTTCACGAGTGTCGGACAATTTCACCTCAGCAAAGGCGATATGACCCATGCCAAGCCGCACCGGGTCGATCACCGCGCGAAAGCCGCGAATATAGCCCTCCTCGACCAGCCGCTTCAGCCGGATCTGACAGGGTGTCTTGGACAGGCCCACCCGCCGCGACAATTCCGCCACCGTCATGCGCGCATCAACCCGCAATTCCTCGATCATCCTGCGGTCGATCTGGTCAATCAGGCTATTGTCCATCGGGGATCTCCATCATCGGCCTAAATTGCGGCCCATCTTTATCCGATCGGCATGCTATGATAGGCTGCTTTGGTCGAAACGCCTAGACGCGATGCGATAGGTTTGCCCCGTCCACCCCATGACGGAAATGCGCCGATGACCGATGCTCCCTTTGCCCATTTCGCTCCTGCCCTTGCCGCCCCCTCGCCCCTGCGCCGCGCCATAACGCAGGCCGCGCGCCGGGCCGAACCCAATTGCATCGCCGATCTGATCGAGGCCGCCACCGCGCCCGAGGCCATGCGAGGCACGATTGCCGAGACGGCGCGCTCGCTGGTCATCGCCCTGCGCGCCAAGGGACAGCGCGGGGGCGTTGAAAGTCTGGTCAAGGAATATGCGCTTTCCAGCCAGGAGGGCGTGGCGCTGATGTGTCTGGCCGAGGCGCTGCTGCGCATTCCCGACAATGCCACGCGCGACGCGCTGATCCGCGACAAGATCGCGCGCGGCGACTGGCAGGCCCATCTGGGCGCGGGGCGCAAATTGTTCGTCAATGCCGCCACTTGGGGCCTGATTGTCACCGGGCGGCTGGTGGGGGCCAACAGCGACGGCTCGCTGGGCGCGGCGCTGACGCGGCTGATCGCGCGGGCGGGCGAGCCGCTGATCCGGCGCGGGGTCGATATGGCGATGGAATTGATGGGCGAGCAATTCGTCACCGGCGAGACCATCGAGGAGGCCCTGAAACGCGCCCGCCGTCTGGAGGCGCAGGGCTTTGCCTACAGCTATGACATGCTGGGCGAGGCGGCGACCACGGCGGAAGATGCGGAACGCTATTGGCGCGATTATGAAAACGCGCTCCACGCCATCGGCAAGGCGGCGGCAGGACGCGGTCCCTATGCCGGGCCGGGCATCTCGATCAAGCTTTCGGCGCTCCACCCCCGCTATGCCCGCGCCCAGCAAGGCCGGGTGATGGACGAACTGTTGCCCCGCGTCCGGGCGCTGGCGGTGCTGGCGCGTGAGTATGACATTGGCCTCAACATCGACGCCGAGGAGGCTGAGAGGCTGGAAATCAGTCTCGACATTCTCGAAGCCCTCGCGCTTGATTCGGCGCTGGCGGGCTGGAACGGGCTGGGCTTTGTGGTGCAGGCTTATGGCAAACGCTGCCCAAAGGTGATCGACTGGATCATTGATCTGGCGCGGCGTTCCGAACGGCGGATCATGGTCCGGCTGGTCAAGGGCGCCTATTGGGACAGCGAGATCAAGAAGGCGCAGGTTGACGGCATGGCCGATTTCCCGGTCTTTACCCGCAAGGTCCACACTGACGTGTCCTATATCGCCTGCGCGCGGCGGTTGCTGGAGGCGCGCGATGCGGTGTTCCCCCAATTCGCCACCCATAATGCCCAGACTTTGGCCACGATCTACCATCTGGCCGGGCCGGATTTCGCGCCGGGCGATTGGGAATTCCAATGCCTGCACGGCATGGGCGAGCCGCTGTATGAAGAGGTGGTGGGCGCGGGCAAATTGAACCGCCCCTGCCGGATCTATGCGCCGGTGGGCACGCATGAGACCCTGCTGGCCTATCTGGTGCGGCGCCTGCTGGAAAATGGCGCCAATTCCTCCTTCGTCCACCGCATCTGGGAGGAGAGCCTGAGCCCGCAGGATCTGGCGCAGGCTCCGGCGGATGAGGCACGCAGCATCCAGCCCTTCGGCGCCCCCCATCCGGTGGTCACCCTGCCCGCGCATCTCTATGGGCAAAGGCGCAATTCCTCCGGCCTCGATCTAGCCGACGAAAGCGTGCTGGCCGCGCTCTCACGGGATTTGCAGGCCAGCGCGGCCCAGACATGGCAGGCTGCGCCGATGATCCCCGGCCTGTCCGTCATCCGCCCGCCGCAGGAAATTCGCAATCCCGCCGACCGCCGCGATCGTGTGGGGCGCGTCAGCCTGACGCTGGAGCGCGATGTGGGGCTGGCCTTTGCCAAGGCGGCGCGGGCGGCGGCGGGCTGGCGCGAAACGCCGCCTGCGCAAAGGGCCGCGATGCTGGAACGCGCCGCCGACCTGCTGGAGGGGCAGATGGGCGTCCTTATCGGTCTTATCATCCGCGAGGCGGGGAAATCTCCGGGTAATGCCGTGGCCGAAATCCGCGAGGCGGTCGATTTCCTGCGCTATTATGCCGATCAGGCGCGCAAGACCCTGAACGAGGCCCATACGCCCATCGGCCCGGTGGTGTGCATTTCGCCATGGAATTTCCCGCTGGCAATCTTTGTCGGCCAAATCGCTGCCGCGCTGGCTGCGGGCAATCCGGTGCTGGCCAAACCGGCCGAGGAAACCCCGCTGATCGCCGCACAGGCGGTGTCGATCCTGCATCAGGCGGGGGTGCCGGAGGAGGTGCTGCAATACCTGCCCGGCGCGGGCGAGATTGGCGCGGCGCTGGTGGCCCACCCTGATGTTGCGGGCGCGCTGTTCACCGGGTCGACGCAAGTGGCCAAGCACATCCAGCGCGAATTGGCGCGCCATGACGGGCCGCCTGCGGTGCTGGTCGCGGAAACGGGCGGACAGAATGCGATGATCGTCGATTCCTCCGCACTGGCCGAGCAGGTGACGGGCGATGTCCTGTCCTCGGCCTTTGACAGCGCGGGGCAGCGCTGCTCGGCGCTGCGCATCCTGTGCCTTCAGGAGGATATTGCGACAAGACAATTGGCGATGCTGAAGGGGGCCTTGGGCGAATTGCGGGTCGGCAACCCGGATCGCCTCTCCACCGACATCGGCCCGGTCATCACCGAGGAAGCCTGCGGGACCATTGCCGCCCATATCGAGCGTATGCGCGCATCGGGATGCCCGGTCTGGCAGGCGCCCTTGGGCGAGGAAACCGGCCATGGCAGTTTCATCGCCCCCACGATCATCGAAATCGAAAGCATCGATCAAATCGGCGGCGAGGTGTTCGGCCCGGTCCTCCACGTCCTGCGCTATGCGCGCGAGGATCTGGGCGCGGTGGTCAACGCGATCAATGCCACGGGCTATGGCCTGACCTTCGGGCTGCATACGCGGCTGGACGAAACCATCGCCGAAGTGACGGGGGCGGTTGCAGCGGGCAACATCTATGTCAACCGCAACACGATCGGCGCGGTGGTGGGGGTGCAGCCCTTTGGCGGGCGCGGCCTGTCGGGCACCGGGCCCAAGGCGGGCGGTCCGCTCTATCTGGGGCGGTTGGTGCGGGACAGGCCCGCGCTGGATCTGCCCCTCGATTGGACGGGCGAATTGCCGGGGCCGGTGGGAGAGCGCAACCTGTATCGCCTGCATCCGCGCGGGCGCGTGCTGGCGGCGGCACACAGCCGATCGGGCATGGCGGCGCAGATGGAGGCGGCCCGCTCGGCAGGCAACGACGTGGACCTGCTCTGGCTGGGCGAAGGGGCCGCGCCAAAGGGCGCGATAGCATCCCTGCCCGCGATCAATGCCTATGGCGCGATCCTGATCGAGCCGGGGCCGCAAGTCCATGACCTGATGCAGCAGATCGCGGCGATGGACGGGCCGATCCCGCTGGTCCAGCAGGCCGATGGCCAAGGGCATTATCGCCCCGACTGGCTGGTCGAGGAGCAGACGATCTCGATCAACACCACGGCGGCCGGGGGCAATGCCGCGCTGATGGCACAGGTGTGATGATGGCCCTTTCGCCCCGCGTCTTGCAGGCGCATAAAGGTCCATCATAGCAGCGAAAGAGCCAAGCGCATGGAAATCGACCTGAAAACCTATCGCATTCCCGAAGGCAAAAACGTCGATCTGAAAAAGCGCAAGACGCATGTCGCGCCCGTCTATGAATCCAAGGAGGATTACGAGGCGATCCTGGCCGCCCATGTCGCGCGCCTCTCCGATCTGCAACAGCGCCATTATGCCGCCAATGCCCATGGCCTGCTGATCATCTTTCAGGCGATGGATGCGGCGGGCAAGGATGGGGTCATCCGCCATGTCATGTCGGGCGTGGGGCCGCAGGGTTGCGCCGTATTCGCCTTTAAGCGCCCCAGCGACAGCGAATTGCAGCATGATTTCCTGTGGCGCGCGGAAGGCAAATTGCCTGGGCGCGGCGAGATCGCGATCTTTAACCGGTCCTATTACGAGAGCGTTCTGGTGGTGAAGGTTCACGCCAAGAGCCTCAAGGCCGAAATCGGACCCGATGGCAAAGCGGGCCAACAGCTCTGGGATGACCGCTATCGCTCGATCCGCGATTTCGAGCGGCATCTGCATGTCAACGGCACGCGCATCGTCAAGATTTTCCTCCACGTTTCCAAGGAGGAGCAGCGGCGGCGCTTTCTGGCCCGCATTGACGAGCCGCACAAGAACTGGAAATTGACGCCCGCCGATATTGAGGAGCGCAAGTTCTGGAAAGACTATCGCCGCGCCTATGAGGCCTGCATCAAGGAAACCAGCACCAAGGAGGCGCCGTGGCATGTCGTGCCCGCCGATGACAAGGAAAACGCCCGGCTGATCGTCTCGCAGATCGTGCTTGATGCGCTGGAAGGGCTGCGCCCCGAATTTCCCGAAGTTTCGCTGGAGCAGCGCGGACAGTTGCAGGCCATCCGCACGCAATTGCTGGCCGAGGGGGAATAGGCCCCCCGGCCAGCGCGATTATCACAGGATCGCGGCAATCCCGGCGCGCGCGATCTGGACATCCTGCTCCGATTTGACGCCCGACACGCCCACCGCGCCGACGAAATCGCCATCGACCACAATCGGCACGCCGCCTTCGAGCATCGCCTGCAAGGCCGGGGCCGTCAGCATGGAAACACGGCCGTTGAGGATCAGATCTTCATAAACCTTGCTCTCGCGGCGGCCCATGATCGAAGTCACCGCCTTGGCCGGGGCCATATGCGCGGTGCTGGCCGAAGCGCCGTCGAGGCGGATCTGCCCCAGCAGATGCCCGCCATCATCGACCACCGCAATCGACACCGCCCAGCCATTGGCCAGAGCTTCGGCCTCGGCGGCGGCCAGGATCGCCTTGACATCGGCGGTTTCAAGAGTGTGCTTGGTCTTCATGGGAAGGTATCCGTTTCTGGTGTTGCGGCGGAGCGCTTAGCACAGCACGGCCGATGCGCCAGAGACGAAAACGGGCGCGGAATTGCTTCCGCGCCCGCCGCTCGATCATCGGATGGGGATCAGAACTTCGCCCCGACCCTTGCATAAATCTGGCGCCCGAAGGGGTCCGAGATCGAAGGAAGATAGCCGTTGAACTTGGCAAAACCGGGGGCGGTGTCAAACGCGTTGATCATGCCCGCGGTCAAGCTGAAGCGATCGTCCTCGCCAAAGCTCTTGGTATATTGCACGTCAAACACCGAGAAAGCCTTGATCCGGTCGGTGGGCGCGGTGCCAAGGTTCAGCCCGTAATCGTCCAGCACGCCCGACGTATAGCGCCATGTGATCGACAGATCATGCGTGCCATAGGCAAAGTCGGCGCCCGCCACGCTGCGCCAGCGGGGCGCGGCCGAGGCCGAACCGGGCGACTGGTTGAAGGCATTGCGATAGCCGATGCCGTCATAGACCGTGCTGCCCGTATCAATGTCATACTTGAGCAGATAGGTCACCGCATCGCGCAGCGTCACCTGAACCGGGCCGACATTGAAGCCATATTGCGCGGCAACGTCGATGCCCGACGTCTTGGTGCCGCTGGCCGCGTTAAAGCTGGTGACGTTGATGGTCTGGGCCGAACCGGTCGTCGTGTCGCGGATCACCGCGCTCGAATTGGGGTTGGCGCTGATCACCGCCTGCGCGCCCTGGGTCTGGATCTGGTTGTTATACTTGAACTGCCAGAAATCGACCGACAGGCGCATCTTGGGCACCGGCAGGAAGGTCGCGCCAAAGTTGAACACATCCGCCGTCTGGGGCTTCAGGTTCGGGTTGCCATAGGTGGCAATGGTGCGGAAGGTGGTGGTGCCGTCCTTGGGATCGGTGATATTGCCCACGCCGGTGCTGATCAGAGCGTTCGAGCTGTTGGCAATCGCAGGGGCCTGGAACGCGCGGCTGAGCGAACCGCGCAGCGAGACCTGCGGCAGCACGCGCCAGTTGACCGCCAGCTTGGGCGCGGTGGAGTTGAAACCGCCGTAATCTTCATAACGCGCCGCCGCATTGACGTTCAGCCCGTCGATCACCTCGTAATTGGCCTCGACAAAGGCGCTCTTTACATTGCGCGTATAGGAATAGTTGCGAGCCGGGCCAATAAAGCCGCCAAAGCCCGACAGCAGCAGGTCCGAATAGATTCCGCGCGACTTTTCCTTGCGCGCCTGAACGCCCACGGCCACGTCGAGGCTATGCCCGTTGATCGTCACCAGCGAGCCGTTGGCCACAGCCTCACCCACGAAATACTCGTTTTTATAGTCCGAAAATTCGTCGGTCTGCAGGTTATAGAGCAGCGCGGGATCCTGCTTGGCATTGTCGGCCTGAAGCGGGCTGTACCACAGGCAATTGCCCGCGCCCGCCACCGCGCCCGAACCAGCGCCGTTGAAGCGGATGTTGCAATTGGGCCCGCCATAACCGTTCAGCGCGGCCTGGAACAGGTTCATGTCGGTGTCTTTATCACGCGCAATCGTATGGCTGGCCGAATAGGTGGCCGAGACCGCATATTTCCAATCGTTGAACAGCTTGCCCCGCGCGCCCAGCACATAGTGCTGCTGGTCCACGGTGTCGCGCATCACGCGATACTGATAGGTGCCGCCAAAACCCTGCGCGCCGATCGCGCGGCCAAGGAAGCCGGCAGTCACGCCAAAGGGATTATAGGGGTTGTTGGCGGGCATCAGCGGCGGGGTCGCGCCATTATGCGTCTGGGCATAGGAGGGCACGCCATAGCGGCTGGAATCCTGATGGTAGTAGCTCAGCTCGGCATAGATTGTGTGGCCCGGCGCGACGTCAAAGGTCGTGTCATTGTGGATGTTCAGGCTCTTCGACTGGGGCCGGATCGGGTTTTGCGCCTGATAGGAATAGGCGCAATTGCCAAGGCCAAACGTCGCGCCGCCGGTGGGCAGATAGACGCTCGACGTGCCGGGCGCGCCGCAATTGGGGTCCACCACGGTCAAGGTGCCGTTGGCGGCCTTGTTGGCGTCATACAGGGCGGTGTAATTGTTGCCGTTGATGATGACATTGCCGCCGCTGCTGGTCTGCGGGCGGCCATAAAGGACGAAGCGGCCCGGATAGCCGGTGGTCGATGCGTTGAAGAAATTGGTTACCGCGCGGTCGCCGTTTTGCAGGTTGTCCTGAAAACGATAGCTGGCCGAAAACACGCTGTGGATGCGGTCATTGCCAAGGCCGACCATCGCCTGAACATTCCACGCCGGGCTTTTGTCCATGCTGATAAATTGGGCCGACATTTTAACGCCGGTAAACTTGGTGTTGGTGATGAGGTTGAACACACCCGCCACCGCATCCGCGCCATAGGTGGACGAGGCACCATCCAGCACCGTTTCCACCCGGTTGACCGCGATGTCAGGCGTCAGCGAGTTCAAGTTGACATAGCCGTCGCCCGCCTGCGGCGTCACGCGGCGCCCGTTGAGCAGCACCAGCGTCGCGCCCGAGCCCAGCCCGCGCAGGTTGGCCGAACGCGTGTCGCGCGTGTCCGCCCCGCCCTTTTGCAGATCCTGCATGCCGCCCGTCGAGCCGACATTCTGCGGGATAAAGCGCGTCAGATCGCCGATCGAGGCCACGCCGGTCTTTTCCAGCGCCTTGCTGTCCACCGAAACGATGGGCGAGGCGCGATCTTCCTGACGCACATTGCCCAGATACGAGCCGGTGACGATGATTTCCTGCGGCTTGGTTTCGGGCGCGGTCTGCGCCATCGCGGGCGCGCCCGTCAATGCCAGGCCGGACAGCCCGCCCAGCAACAGCGCTCTAGTCGAAGAATGCATCAATTCGCCCTCCCTGCACACCGCGCCGAACGGGGCCAGCGTGCAATCGGGCACAGGCAAACGCGCCGAAAACAGCGCGCTCCCATTCCTTTTTGACAGCCTCTTGGTCCCTGATCCCCGTCGGCGGGGTTGTCCAATTTGTGGGTTTGACCATGGCGAAATTGGTTCAAGAACGGAAATACAATATTCTGATTGATTGATGCGTTTGAGTTATTGAATAGGGCAAAACCCCAAGAAAAAAGCCACCGCGCAAGGATTGCGCGATGGCCTGCATTTTCCATATTGGCAAAAAACTCAGTCGGTCAGCACCTTGCTCGCCTCTGCCTGCGCGATCAGCTTTTGCGCGTCGGCATCCAGCAGCCACCCGGCCGCCTGCTGCCGCGCCACCGCCTTGCGCACGGCCTCCACAAAACCGGCATGATCGTGATAGCGCTCCTCCAGCGAGAGGCGCGGATCGTGCTTGGCCAATCGCTCCGCCTTGGTCCGCGCAAAGGGGATGAAGCCACCGGCAAAGCCGCAGCCGCCGCCCGCCTCATAGCCATTTGCCTTGACGTTCCAGCCCAGATGCGTGCCCAGCGGCACCTGCAGCGCCACCGCCGGAACGCCCGAGGTTTCATTGCCATCGCCATTCACCCGCGGCACCCGCTGCGGCAAGGCGCCCAGCACGCGCGGAGGCTGCTTGCCGATCACGCCGCTGGTGTCATGGGTTTTATACCCCGGCCCGAAATCATAGTTGAGCAGCGAATTGAGCTTGCCATCGGGCACCGGCGCGCCGGGAATGGCGGGCCAGCCCATCGCCTTGGCCGTGGCCGTCACCAGATCGCCGCCCTTCAGCGTGGGATAGCGGCTGGGCAGAGGCGACTTGCCCTCCTTCACCCATGCCACCAGCATCATCTGCGCCGCGCGCAGGCTCTCCATCGAGGAAACCGCATTACCCGGCAGCACGCATCCCTGCGGCGTGGGATCGCCGCCGGTGGGGAAACCACCGCTCCACGATCCGCCATGGGTGGTGCTGGGGAAATAATAGCGGCGAACCTCGGGCGGCAGGGGCAGATCGGCGCGCCCATCCGTGCCGATCAGGCCGGGCGACATGCGCAGACCCCAGAATTCGGCCGATCCGAAAGTTTCCACCACCTTGGGGCAGGTGTTGCTGGCATGGCAGCGGTCGAGGAGGCTCGACACGCCACGCCCACGCGCCTTGTCATTATAACGCTTCCACCACAGCGTCCCCTCGCTGCCCGGTTCAAACAGGCCCGCCGCCCCGCCCGGCACGCCAAAGCGCAGGTTGAGCGGCACCTGACGCGCGGCAATATTGGGGTTCACCCCGTCAAACACGCGCCGTCCGGACTCATCGGCATTAAAGCCCAGATGGACGAAGGTGCGGACATAATTGCCCGACTGCGAGGTCCCGCTGGCGATCGCATAAGCGATCTTGCCCGCCGGATTGGGGTGGCCCGCATCGTCCTTGTCGGCGTGGCGCAAAAAGGCCACCAGATCGCGCGTCGCGGCAAAGCCAAGGCCCAGCACCAGCGGATCCTTGCCCTCATAGGCCAGCGTATAGGCGAATTTGGGATCGAACCCGCCGCGCAGGCAGATCCGCGCCGGGTCCGGCGTGCCGGGGAAAGGCGCCGTCCGGCAATCGGCAAAGGCCCAGTCCGAGGGCTTGATGGTTTCGAGCGGCGCACTGTCACCTTTCAGCCGCATAAGCCGCGCCTTGGTGGTATCCAACGACACCGGCAATGGGCGGGGCGTCGGGCGGCCGATGCTGCCGGTGATCGGCAGGCTGGTGACGCCCGCAGGCATATCGACAAAGCGCGCCAGCACCGGCCCGGTCAATCCCTTGGCCACCGGTACGCGGATGGTCTGCAAACCGGCATCCTCGGGCAAATCACCCTGCCAGCCCGACACCACGCGGACAAAACCCATCGGATCGGGATCGCGCAGGATATTGCCGCGATTGGGCACATCATAAAACAGCGTATCGCTGCCCGCCAGGGGCCGCGTGATGGCAAAGGTCGCCGAATATTCGACCATGCCGCGCGCATTGCGGGGAGCGGCGGCAATATCGGTGATGATGGTGTTGTGCTTGTCTGTGGGATCGACCTCGCCATGGAAACGCCCGCTGATCGTTTCATAGCCCGGCTTGTCAGGGACAGTCTTTGCCACTTCGATCCGGGTCAGGCGCGCATCGGCAGCGTGCGACATCAAGATCGTCGCGCCCAAAAGCGCGTAACGCAGAGCGCCGAAAGGCGCATGACGCAGAGTCTTCATCATCGGATCACTCCGGCAAAAGGGGAAGATCGAGCAATTGCGCGCCCAGCGTCTTGCCATGCGCGTCGAGCGAAAGAGAGCGGGTAACGCCGCCTTGCAGCGCCCCCTCCAGCACCAGATTGACCGCAGCCAGCGCGGGCAGTTCATAGCGCCGGATCAGCCGGGGCGAGAGGCCCGGCAAATGGGCAGCCAACCGTTCCGGCGTCACAGCGGCCAGCAAACGGAGATAGTCCGCTTCGCGCAGGGCAAAGACGGCGATTTGCGAAATGTCGCCTTTGTCTCCCGTACGCACATGGGCGATGTCACGCAGAATTCCGGCCATATCAGGCAATCTCCAGATGAACGCGGGGCGCAACCAGTTCGCGCGCGATCAGCGTCGAGGCTACCGCCAGCACCTTGCGCACCGACCGCGTGACCCCGCCGCCGCCCATCGGGCCGTTGGTGTAAAGGGCCTCGACCTCGGCGCCGATCATGGTCGCGCTTTCGGCGCAGGGCGTGCGGGCGGAAATGCGAACCCGGACCTCTGCCGGATCGCCACCCGCGCCGCGCCGGTCCACAGCATCCACCCCGATCAGGTCGCAGCGCAATTCGTCAACCTGCGCCCCGATGATCCGCAAGCGTTCGCGGATGATCTCGATGGCCAAACGCCCGCGCGCCGCCGCGCCCGGCCCGGCATAAGAAATCTGCCCTTCGCCCATATAGCCGTCGTGATAGGCGATCGAAACTTTGAGCTTATCGGGCGCGGGCGCGCCCATGCCGCCCGACACGCGCACCTGATCCGGCCCGGCCTGTTCGATACGTACATGGCGGAAATCGGCGCTGACATCGGCCTGCAGATAGGCGGCGGGGTCGAGGATTTCGTAAAGCAATTGCTCCTTGACCGTGGCCGTGTCGATCCGCCCCCCGCTCTGCGCCAATTTGCCCAGCATAGCGCTGCCGTCGCGCGCCACATCGGCATAGGGAAAGCCGAGGCGGGCCAGACCGGGCACATCCTTGATCCCCGGATCGGCGAAATAGCCACCGCATAACTGGCCTGCGCATTCCAGCAGATGGCCGATCATCGTGCCCGCCCCCAGCATCGCGTAATCGTCAAACGACCAGCCCAACTCATGCACCAGCGGCCCCAGAAACAGCGCCGGATCGCAGACCCGCCCGGTGATGACCGTATCGGCGCCTTGGCTCAACGCCATGACGATGCCCTGCGCGCCAAGATAGGCGTTGGCCGAGACGATGGCATCGCCCAGATCGCGGCTGGTGCCCGGTCGGTCGATCAGCGGATAATCGCCCGCCAGCACCAGATCGAGCACATCATCGCCCGTCACCGCCGCCGTACGATAGCCCGACAGGCCCAGTTCGCGGGCGATTTCCGTCACCTTGCGCGCCGCGCCCAAAGTGTTGGCCGCGCCCATGTTCGTCACGATCCGCACCCCGCGCGGCGCGGCCAGCGGCAGAGCGCGGCGCATCCTTGTTTCCAGCAGGGGATCGAAACCGGCCTGCGGATCGGCGGCGCGGGCGGCCTGGGCCAGACCGATCGTGCGTTCGGCAAGGCATTCAAAGGCGAGGTAATCAAGTCCGCCATGCTCGATCAGATCGAGCGCGGGTTCGATGCGATCCCCCGAAAATCCGGCGCCGGCGCCAATGCGCAAGGTCGAACGGGTCACAGGCTGAAAACTCCCAAAACAAGCGCGGCGGCCGTCATCACCAGCGAGGCGGCGAACAGCCATGGAATGGCAAAGCGTTGATGTGCGGCCAGTTCGACCCCCGAAAGGCCCGCGACAAGGAATGTGGCAGGGGTCAGCGGGCTGACCGGAAAGCCGGTGGTCATCTGGCCCAGCAGGGCGGCCTGCGCGACCTGCACCGGGGGCAGGCCGAAGTGCGCGGCGACCTCGGCCAGCACGGGCAGGACGCCGAAATAGAAACTGTCGGGGTCGAAAATCAGGCTGAGCGGCATGGACAGCACCGCCACCACCGGGGGCAGATGCGGCCCCAGCGCGGCGGGCATATGACCGGCGGCAGCGCTCGCCACGGCCTTGATCATCCCGCTCTCGTTCATGATGCCGGTGAACACACCCGCCGCCATCAGCACGCCCACCATCTGCAGCGCGGCGCCCGCGTGGGATTCGATCCGCTCACGCTGGAGCGCGGGGGCGGGAAAGTTGAGCAGCAGCACCAGCGCCGTGCCGATCATGAACACCACCACCGGCTCGACCCGCCCCGAGACCATGACGCCCACCACGATGAGCGCCAACAGACAGTTGATCCAGAAAAAGCGGGGCAATGGCGCACGATCAACCGGGGCAGAAGCACGCGTGGGCGTCAGGCCAAGGCGGCGCTCTTCACGCAGGCCCAGCCACCATGCGACGGCAAAGACAAAGGCGAGGCCCACCAACTGCACCCCGATCATCGGCGTAAAAATCGTGGAGACCGGCAGTTTCAGCGCCGATCCCGCCCGGATTGTCGGCCCGGTCCACGGCAGGAAATTGACCCCCGCCGCCATCGAGGCCGTGCAGGCCAGCACGCGCCGGTCCATGCCCAATTCGTCATACAAAGGCCGCAGCGCCGGGATCGTAATCAGAAAGCACACCGCCCCCGACCCGTCGAGATGGATCACCAGCGCCAGCAGGGCGGTGCCCACCGTGATGCGCTTGGGATCCTTGCCCACGGCGCGCAGCACGCCCGAAACCAGAGGCTTCAAAACGCCCGCATCGCCCAGCAGGCCGAAAAACAGGATGGCAAAGACAAACATGCCCGCCACCGGCGCGATCCGCGTGATGCCCGCGATCATATAGGCGGGGATATGCGCGCCCGCGCCGATCGCCAGAGCGCCGAGCACCGGCGCCAGAATCAGCGCAACCAGAGGCGAGACTCGCTGCGACAGGATCGCGGCCAACAGGCCCAGAATGGTGGCCACAGCCACGGTTTCAAGCATGATCCTCTCGCCCCTCGATATTTATGCCGCGCCACCATGCCGCAATTGTATTGATGCAACAATTCGACTTATTCTATCCTTCTATAATTTTGGCGCATGGATGGCAGGCGCTCATCGCATCAAGAAAGGCCTGGGCGGCGGGCGAGAGCGTGCGCCCAACCATGCGCGAGATGCCGATCCATCGCGAGGCCAGCGGCGGCTGCATCGGGCGCCAGGCAATTTCGGCATTGTTGGCCAGCAAGGGCAGCGTCGATTGCGGCAGCAGCGAAATGCCCAGCCCCGCCGCGATCAGCCCCCCGACCGTGGCCAATTGCGAACATTCGAACAAGACCGGCGTGACAATATCGGCGCGGGCAAAGGCAGCGTCGGTCAACATGCGCACGCTGCTGCGCGGCTCCATGCCGATAAAGGGCATATCGCGAAACACCGACCATGGCGCGGGATCGGGAATCACGCCCGCATCGCGCGCATGGCACACCAGCACGCAGGCATCCTCCAGCATCGGCGTAAACTCGATCTCGGCCTGCGCATTGGGTTCGATGGAAATGGCAAAGTCGATCATCCGGTCCTGCAAGCTTTGATACAGGCCCGATGTCAGGTTTTCGCGCAGGATGATCTCGACATGGGGGTGGCTCTGGCGAAAATGGGCAATGACGCGGGGCAGCAGATTGGCCGCCACCGAGGGCAAGGCGCCGACCACCACGCGGCCCCTCTGTCCTTCAAAGGTCTGCTTCAATTCACGAAACGCCTGATCGAAATCGCCGGTCAGGCGCTCGACCGTGGGCAGGAGCGCCGCGCCCGCGCTGGACAGGCGGACATTGCGCGAATTGCGGTCGAACAGGCGAACGCCCAGATCCTCCTCCAGCAGCTTGATCGTCCGGCTGAGCGCGGGCTGCGAGAGATTGGCCATGCGCGCGGTCTCGCTGAAGCTGAGCGAGCGGGCGACCTGGAGGAAGAGGCGGAGGCTGGACAGGCTTGGGGTGCGCGACATGGCTATAAATTATCCCGATCATGTCGTTTTGCCAATGGATCGACCGCGCGCGATGCCGCCACTGTGGCCGCAAGGGCACATTTGTCGCGCGAATGATAGGCTTCAACCTTTGTAGGGCTTGCGGCAAAACTGTAATGTTATAAAACATAACTTACTAGGCGCCGAAGCGCGTCTCGATTCTGGAGAGGGACATATGAAATTCAACCGCGTGGCCCCGTGGCTCGCCTCCGCTTTGCTTGCCACCACCTGTCTGGCCGCTGCGCCCGCCTTTGCGGCCGACCAGCCTGCGGGGGCCGAAAACCCCGACAAGGACATCGTCGTCACCGCCCAGCGCCGCCGCGAAAACGTCCAGAACGTCAACATCGCCGTGACCGCGCTGTCGGGCGATGCGCTGGTGGACAAGAAGATCACCCGCGCGATCGACCTTCAGACCGCCGCCCCCGGCCTGACGATCTCGCGCTCGGGCGTGACGGACTCGTTCAACATTCGCGGTATCGGTCTGGCCTCGGGCTCGCCGCAGGTGACCAATGGCGTGGCCACCTATATTGACGGTGTGTTCCAGCCCCCCATCGTGTCGAACGGCCAGTTTTATGACATGGCCGGCGCCGAAGTGCTGCGCGGCCCGCAGGGCACGCTCTCGGGCGCGAACTCGACCGGCGGCGCGGTTTACCTGACCACGCAGCGCCCCAAGCTGGGCGAAACCAGCGGTTATGTTTCGGCCAATTACGGCAATTTCAACAATGTCGGCGTGAATGGCGCGATCAACCTGCCCTTTGGCGACAAGGTCGCCGTGCGCGCATCGGGCCTGTTCAACCAGCATGACGCATGGTTCAAGGATGTCGGCCCGGCCAACAATCAAGTCGAACGCCTTGCCGAAATCGACGGCCGTATTCAGGCGCTCTACAAGTCGGGCGGTTTTCAGGCCAATGTGAAGGTCGAGGCCACCCAGCGCAAGACCGGCGGCCTGGCCCTGCAGCCGATCAACACCACGGTCGCCAACAACCCCTATGTGGTGGGCCGCACCAATACGCCCTTCACCGTCAGCTATGACACGCCGACCTCGAACTTCGAACGCGCCTTCGCCACCGTGCTGGAAATGAAGTATGAGTTTGACGGCGGGCTGACGCTGCGTTCGGTCTCGGCCTATCAGAACAAGCGCGTTTACCTTGTCAACGACACCGACGGCACCTCGCTCAATCCGAGCAATTCGACGCTGGTCCCGACGGCGGGCGCCAACAATGTGCGTGAACGTGAATACAGCCAGGAAATCAACATCATCTCGCCCGACAGCGGCAAGCTGAAGTATGTTCTGGGCGCCTATGCGCAGCGCAACAAGATCGACCTGCGCAACTGGAATACCGTCAACGGCAACTTCTCCACCCTGCCCCAGCCGATCACCAGCAAGCTGCTGCTGGGCGTGTTCGGTCAGGCGACCTATCAGTTGAATGACAAGCTGTCGGTCGATGCGGGGCTGCGTTATTCGCGTTTCGAGGTGAACGGTGCGGGCGCGGTCTATATCGCCGCGCCGGGCGTGACGCTGGCTCAGGCGCTTTCGACCAGCCCGCCCTTTGTGCGCGCCATTTCGCAGGTCGGCAATGAAAAGGACAGCCGCGCCACCGGCAAGGTCGCCCTCAACTACAAGCCCGACGCCAACAATCTGATCTTCGCCTTTGTGGCGCGCGGATACAAGAATGGCGGCATCAACCCGCCGGGCGGCACCTTTGCCCCCGAAACGGTGATGGATTACGAACTGGGCTGGAAATCCACCCTGTTCAACCGTCATCTGCGCACGCAGCTTGGCGCCTTCTATATGAAGTATAACAACTTCCAGATGGACGTCATCAACCCGGCATCGGGCCAGAGCGGCGTGGTCAACCTTGCCAATTCGGAAATCAAGGGCTTTGAAGCCAGCTTCCAGAGCAAGTTCGACGCCCTGTCGATCGACGGCGGCCTGTCCTATGTCGACAGTTCGATGAGCGCGCTGACCCTGGTGAACAAGTGGGCGATCCCCGCGGGCATCACCTTCCCGCAATGTTCGCCTGCGGGCACGCCGGGCACGGTGGGCTCGGGCTGCTTCAACTATGTCAGCACCTCGACCTCGGGCGGCTCGAACCTCTACAGCCCCAAGTGGACGTGGAATGTGTCGGCCTCCTATCGCATCGAGGCGGGCGATGACATCGCCATTACCCCGCGCATCGGCTATGCCTATGTCGGTTCGCAATGGGCCTATCCCACCTATCAGGCCAGCACCGACCTGATCCCCGCGCGCGGCCTGTGGCAGGGCAGCATCACCATCGACAAGGGCACGTGGAAAGCCGAAGTCTATGGCACCAATCTGGCCAACAAATTCTATGTCGCGGGCCAGAGCGGCAAGAACGAACTCTATGGCGCGCCGCGCGAATATGGCGTGCGCGTGACCAAGAAGTTCTGATCCAGATCCCGCCCCGGCAGGTCACGCGGCCTGCCGGGGCGGGGCATTGCCTATTGCGACCACCACAAGGCGTTCAGCATCGGGACCAGTTCGTCGCGCAGATGCGGCGGCACGGCTTCGTAGATCCGCGCCTCCTGCGCCTCGAATTCCTGGGTGATCCGCTCTGCCAGAGCTTCGCCGCTCTCGCTCAGGTTCAGGCACTGGATTCGCCCCTGCCCCTTGGTGCTGATGATCAGGTTGCGCTCGATAAAGCGGCGGATGATGGGGTTGAGATTGGGTCGCTTGATCGAGAGCAGACGCCCGCATTCGGCCTGCGAAATCCCCGGATTGCGCCCTACCAGCACCAGGATGGAGGCTTCCGATACGCCCACCCCCAACGGTTCGAGATGTTGCGCCAGCTGCGCCATCCGGCTCTTGGAGGCGCGCCTCAGCAAATAGCCGGGATATTTGACGAAAGGATTATCCATCAGGCTCTCCCTGGCGCCTCACGGGCGCCTTTGTACCATTCGATACAAAACCATGCTGGCGCACGCCATGTTATTCTGCATAATTTGCACAACGCATCGCATAAGAGAGGATAGGCCATGAATTTGCCCACCACCCACCATGCCCTTGCAATGGCCATCCTGTTTGCGGCCTCGGGCGGCGTGGCCCATGCGGCCAATAATGCGGCCCCTGATTGCGCGGCTCTGGCCAAGGCGGCGATGCCGGACCGGTCGAGCACCATCACGCTGGCCGCCCTGCGCGAGGCCAGCCCCGCCGAGGCGCGCGGCAATGGGCCGATGCCGCCCGCGCCCGCCATGCCCGCACACTGTGAAATCATCGGCAAGATGCAGGAGCGCAAGGGCGCCAATGGCCAGACCTATGCGATCAAATTCCACCTGCGCCTGCCCACCGAATGGAACGGACGCTTTGTGTTTCAGGGCGGGGGCGGATCGGACGGCATTCTGGGCGACGCCAATGGCGGATTTTCCAGCCAGCCCGGCGTAACGGCGCTGGCCAAGGGCTATGCGGTTGTCTCCTCGGATTCCGGCCATGACAATGCGGTCAACAATGACCCCACCCGCCAAGGTGTGGTGACCTTTGGCCATGACGCCATCGCCCGCCACAATTACGGCTTTGGCTATATCGGCCCGGTGGCCCGCGCGGGCAAGGCGCTAATCCGCGCCTATTATGGCCGCTCGCCCGCCTTCACCTATTTCGTCGGCGGGTCCAAGGGCGGTCAGGAAGCGATGATGGCGGTCCAGCGTTTTCCCGGTGAATTTGACGCTGCGCTGATCGGCTATCCCGGCTTCCATCTGGCCCATGCCTCAATCGCGCAATTGTGGGACGGACAGGCGTTTGGCGCGGTAGCCAAGGCCATGGGGCAGATCGGCGCCGATGGCCTGCCGCTGGTTAACAAGGCGATGAGCGATGGCGACATCCTGCTGGCGCAGGGCGCGATCCTGAATGCCTGCGACGCGCTGGACGGCACGAAGGACGGGATGATCGAGCATTTCACCGCCTGCACCACCGAACGTGTCATGCCCGAAATGATGAAACTCGCCTGCAAGAGCGACAATATGGCCGACAAGACCGATGCCTGCCTCCTGCCGATGCAGATTGCCGCAATTCGCAAGGTCATGGGCGGGCCGCTGACCAAGGATGGCAAGGCGATCTATTCCGATTGGGCGTGGGATGCCGGGATCGGGGCCAAAACCGCGCAGGGCGTGACGCAGGGCTGGCGGATCTGGAAGATGGGCGGCTATGCCTCGGCCACCAACAATGGCGCGCTGCTGCGTCTTGGCGCGCCGTCCAATTCGGCAGTGTTCCGGTCGCCCCCGCTCGATGTGGCCGATGATGTCACCTCGCTTACCCGCTATGCCCTGAGCGCCGATATCGACGAGGCCTATGCCGCCGCCCATGTGAAATGGGGCGCATTGAAGGAAGCGCCGGTCGATTTCATCCATGCCGACGCCACCGACCTGTCGCCCTTTACCCGGCGCGGGGGCAAGATCATTATGTTCCACGGGGTCAGCGATCCGGTGTTCTCGGTGCTCGATACGCTGCGCTGGCTCGATGCGGTGAACAAGCGGGAGAAGGGCAAGGCGGGCCGCTTCGTGCAATTCTATGCGGTGCCGGGCATGAACCACGGGCGCGGCGGTCCGGCCACGGACCGCTTCGACATTTTCTCCCAGCTTGTCGCATGGCGCGAAAAGGGCGTAAAGCCCGGCGCGATCATCGCCACGGCCGGGGCCGACACGCCTTGGCCGGGCCGCGAACGCCTGCTCTGCCCCTTCCCCGCGCGGCCCCATCGCACGGGTGAGGAGATCGAGAAGGCCAGTTCCTTTACTTGCCAGTAAGCGCCCAGCCGGACAGGAATTGCGAGCGGATCCGAGCATAGGTCCGCTCCTCTTTCCATGCGATGGCAACGCCCTTGCCGGTGGCGCCGGGGCCGCTCGACCCAACCTCGCCAAAGCGGGAATCCTGCGGACGGAACACCGTGGCCATGGTGCCGTCGCGCGATGTGCCGTTCATGGTGGCCCAGCGGTCGGGGTGGATATGGCGGTCCATCGTGCAGTCAATATAGAGCGCCATGCCCACCGCCGAGGGATCGGCATAGCGCCCATCGGCAAAGCGCGTGGTGGGATGCCACGGCCGCCCCAGCCCCACCGCGCCATCGGGCACGCCCGCCTCGCGCGTCAGGCGTGAGGCATAGAACACAATCCCCGTAGGCTGCGACAAGGGCGTTGAGGGCGCGGCGACAAAGGATTGAAAACCATCCGGGCCGGGCGGCTGGGCACGGGGGCGGCTGCGGATCTCGCTGTGTTCGATCAGCAATTGGCCGTTGCCGAAGATAAAGTCGATATTGCCCGCGATCAGGCTGTCCTGCACCAGCGCCCGCCCGCCATTGGTAAACACCGTATCCTGATAGCCCAGCATCGCTACCCGGCGCATCAGCACCCGGTCGGCGTGGATATCGAACAGCACGGCGGCGGCCTGCGGATTGCCGATGCGCGCCGGGTCACCATTGGCCAGACGGTCATTGGCCAGATAATCATAGGTGTTTTCGATGGTCAGGCCCTCGACCCTTACCTCGTCGGCATCAATGGTCAGCGTGGCCGAACCGGGCGTGCCCCAGCCGTTGCGGTGATAATCCTTGGCCGTTTGGGCCACCGCGCCGAAATGGATGCGGGTCTTTGCCCTGCCCGCCCCGATCATCGTCAGCCGCGCGCGGTTGATCACCGGCTTTTCGTGATAATCCCCCGGCGCAATGCGGATGGTGATCCAGCGCTCGCTTTTGTCACGCGCGGCCGCCTCCAGCGCGGATTGGATGCGCGTATAACACGGCGCGGGCGTCGCCGCGCAGGCGGGACGCACATCATAAACCGTCGGCGTGGCCAGCAGAGCGGAGAGCAGCAGCGGTGCAAGCATCAGCAGGTCTTTCAGCGTTGGGGCAGCGATTGCAGAAAAGCGGCGATTTGGTCGGCGGTGGTGGTCAGGTACGGATCGAAGAACCAGATATCATGCGGCGCCTTGGCAAAGGCGTACCAGCGGGCGGGGATCTTGTGGCGCGCCAGTTCGGCCAGCACCTTGTCCTTGCCCGCCGTAAACCGCGGATTGCCGCTGCTGATGATCAGCGTGGGCGGGGAATGCGGGCCGACATGCGAGGCCGCGCCTGCCTCGCGCCAGCGGTCGGGGATCTGTTCAAACGATCCGCCCAGCCATTTGGCCGCCGACGATCCGGCTCTGGCGGCATTTTCATATTTCAGCGCCTCCGGCGTGGTGAAATCGAGCACACCGTCCATGTCGATCAGCGCATGGGGGCGGCCCCCCGCCCCAAACATCTCATCGCCATAGGCCACCAGCGAGGCCAGTTGCCCGCCCGATGATGCCCCGCCCAGCGCGATACGGTCAGGGCTGACCCCATAGTCGCGCGCATGATCCTGCGCCCAGACCATGGCGTCATGAATATCCTGCGCCCCCGCCGGATAGGGCGCCTCGGGCGACAGGCGGTATTGCGGGATAAACACGGTATACCCGCGCTGGGCCAGCAGATTGGCAAGCGGATAGAAATGACTGCGCCCGCCCGAACGCCATGCGCCGCCATGCACCAGTACGATGCCGACACCGCGCGCATGGGCCGGGCGAAAAATGTCGATCAGCAGATCGCGCTCGCCCATGGTCTTGTAAACCCGGTCGGGGAGGATCTGCTCTCCGGCCTGCGGGCGGATCGCGGGCCATGTGATGCCGGGATATTGCGCGCCATATTGGGCAAAGCGGCGGGCGATGCTGTAGCTTTCATCCACTTCATGCGCCTGAGCCGGGGCGCAGAGCGCGATCAAGGCCAGCAGAAGGAAACCGGTGTCAAAACGCAAGAGATGTCTCCCGATGCCCCGATGAAAGCGGGGGCCGCCAGTGCAACGCGCACCCGCGGCCCCCTTTTATGCCCGGATGTGGGAGTTTTTGGGAGTCACATCCGGACACAATTTTTACAAACCAAACGATCAGAACTGATAACGAGCGCCCACAAACCACTGCGCACCGGTTTTGGTGTATTCGCGGGGCAGAATCTGCGTCCCATCACCGGTGTCGTAGATGCGCTCCTTCTCATTGGTGATGTTGATGCCCTGAATATTCAGGCTCAAACGCTTGGTGAGGTTGTAATAGGCCGAGAAATCCACCTGGGTCGGACCATACTTGCGTTCCTGCAGATTGCCGTTCCCGGCGGGCTGGCTGAGCAGGTAATCGTCACGCTTGTTGATCGACACGCGCACCCCAAGTTTACCGGTGTCATAATAGCCGGTGAAATTGTACGAATTGGGCGAAAGGCCCGTCGAATCCCGCGCCGAAACATAGGTATAGTTCGAGGCAATGCCGAAATAGGACATCCAGCCCTTGAGGAAGGTGAAAGGCACGTTGAGCGTGGCCTCCAGCCCCTTGACGCTGTTGCCGCCCGGCGCGTTGACGGCGGTGGCAAAGGTATAGGGCACCTTGGCCGGATCGGCCTGATAGGAGGGGCTGTAGCGCGGATCGGCATAGATCGCGGCCCAGAATTCCTGGGGCACCATCTTGGACACCACCGAATTGGTGAGCGAGGTGACAATATCCTTCTTGAACGCGCCCAGCGCGATCAGGCCGCCCTTGCCGAAGTAATATTCGACATTAAGGTCGAAATCGTTCGATTGATAGGGTTTGAGATCCGGATTGCCCAGATTGCCCACCGTGCGCGTGGTGTATTCAAACACCGGGCTGGAAATCGTCAGCGAGGACAGACCCGGCCGCGTCATCGAACGGGCATAGGAAAACCGCGCCAGCAGGTCTGGCGTGATATTGAGCACCAGATTGGCCGCAGGCAGGAAATTGCCATAGGAACGCTCGACCTGCACCGGGGCGCCCGAAATGATCGCCCGCGAAATCAGGTTGGTGCGCACATAACGCGCGCCCGCATTGGCGCGCAGGGTCATGCCGCCAATGTCGAATTCGCCATTGACCTCGCCATAGGCGCCCATGGTCTTTTCAATGACGGTCCAATCGGCCGATGTGTTGTCGACATAATTGGGCGAAATCAGCCCGGAGCGGGCGATGGCATCAAAATTCATCACTGCAAAAGTGGGCAGACCGCCCGCCACAACGCCATCGCCAAAATGCGGGATCGGAAATGCCTGCATATAGGAGGACGGCGCAAAGCTGGGCAGATCGCCCTGCGCCTCGCCATAGCGCACCATGCGGCGGTTGAAGACCGCACCGACCTTGGCGTTGAACTTGTTGTCCGTGTAGGTCAGGTTGGCCTTGGCGGTGAAATTGTCCTTCACCACATTGTTGAGCCGGTTCGCCGCCGTCAACGCATTGATATAATTCGCGGTATTATTGGGGTCATAGCTGCCGTAGGAAACCTTGGCGACATTGGGATTGGCGGTGAAGTCATAGGAATAGAAATGCGGGCTGGAACGGGCATAAAAGCGCAATTCGCTGCGATCCGCCGCATCGCGCGCCGTGCCCGCCATCGCGTCAAGCTTCAACTTGTCGGAAAAGCGATAGTCGCCCGAGAGCACATATTGCTGGAATTTGGACAGCGAGGTCTGATGGCGGCTTTCATACCATGAGGTCACATCGTTGAACGAGGCGGCGATCAACTGCTTGCCATCGGGCGCAACGGTAAAGGACAGCGGCGTCTGGCCCACGAAATTGCCCGCCGGACCATGAGTCAGCAGCCATTCCATCGAGTTGTAGCTGTAACGATCATTGTCGAGCTGCGAATAGAGCACGTCAAAGCTGATCAGCATCCGGTCGGTCGGTTTGAATTGCAACGAACCCGTGACGCCCAGACGCTTCTGGTTGTTGCCAAAGAAATCGGCGCGCGGCAGACGCGGCGCCCAGAGACAATCGGTCGCCTTGGCCGCACCGCAAGGGGCGGGCGTGCCGGTTACGGTGGGGTTGCTGTTGGCCCAGCTGTCGCCGTTGATATAGGGCGATGTCCAGAGCACGCTGGAATAGCCCTCCTGATAGACGGTTCGCTTGGAATAGGCGGCCGAGACCAGAACCCCGATCCGATCATCGGCAAAGGTGTCCGACACCATCACCGTCAGGCGCGGATCAACCTTGCGGGTCATCGAATTGTAACCGCCCTGCCCGCTGGCGACAAAGTGGAAACCCTTGAAATCGAAAGGCTTGGCTGAATAGAGATCGACCGTACCGGCAATCCCGCCCTCCTCGATGGAGGCGCGCTGGGTCTTGTTCACATCGATGCGGTTGAACAACTCGGAGGCAAAGACATGGAAATCAAAGGCACGGCCCGCGTTCAGCGTGAAGCCGCCAGAATCCAGCCCGTCCGAACTGGCAGGCACTTCCATGCCGTTCAAGGTGGTGCGGGTGAAATCGGGCGAGAAACCGCGCAGGGTGATGTTGCGCCCCTCGCCGCCCTCGCGGGTGATGGCAACGCCGGGCAGACGCTGGATCGATTCCGACAGGTTGAGATCGGGCATCTTGGCCATATCCTCGGCCACGATGCTCTCGGTCAGGTTCACCGCCGAACGCTTGATGTCCTGCGCCTTCATCAGGGTGCGGCGAAAGCCCTTGACGATAATGTCGGAGGCGGGCGCCTCATCGGGTGCGGACAAAGGCTCGGCCGCCGCCGGGGCGGCATCGCTCAGCGCGGCTCGCTCGCCCGTCATCAGCGCCGGGCCGGGGCGCACCGTCACCGCGCGCACAGGCTGGAGCGCCGGGGCAGGCGCACGCATGGTGATGGCAAAGGAATGCGGCCCGATCTGCTGGGCCACCAATCCGGTGCCCGCCAGCATGCGGCCCAACGCTTCCTCAACCGTCATATCGCCGCGCACCGCATTGGTGCGCACGCTCTGCGTGAATTTGCGGGGCGCGATGATCTGGACATCCCCCTGATGCCCCAGCGCGCCGATCGCCGTGGTGGCCGATTGCGCTTCAATGGCAAACTGGCGCGTCTGGCCCGCGGCATGGGCGGGCATCGCGGCCACAACCACCATCGCGCTCGACGCAAGAAAAACTCCACGCATAGTGGAATGCATCATCAATCCCTCCCGAATATCCCGCCTGTATGGCTTGCTTTTGTCAGCAGCCTTAAAGAGACATGGCGAACAAAAATCCTTCGCCTGAAAATTCATTCTCCGTTCATTATTTTGATTTCATCAATCGGATCACGCGTGGATCGCTCTCATCAATCCCCACATTCAAACTGGTCTTGACCGCTTCGGCAAAACCTTGCGGGTCATTGATGCGGAACAGGCCATCAAACTGTTCATCGGCCACCGCCGGGTCGGCGATGATGATCTGGCGCTGGTTATAGCGGTTGAACTCATCGGCCGCCTCGCTCAGGCTGGTGCCGTTGAGGTCGATCATTCCGCTGCGCCATGCCAACGAGCGGTCCACCGCCGAGGCCCGGTCGCTTTCATGATGAACCACCGCCGTATCGCTCAGCAAGGCTCGCTCGCCCGCGACCAGGCGCAGGCGCAGGCTCTCATCCTCCTCAGACCAGCTTTCCACCACGCCCTCGGTCACCAGCACTTCAACCCCGGTCTCGCGCCGCCGTACCGAAAAGGCGGTGCCCACCGCGCGGGCGCGCACCTTGCCCGCCGCCACGGTAAAGGGGCGAGCGGCGTCCTTGGCCACATCGAACCATGCCTCGCCCTGCGCGATCTCGATCTCGCGGCTGCTGCGCGCCATGCGCACGGTCAGTTCCGAGCCCGAATTGATCGTCATCACGCTGCCGTCGGCCAGAGGCACGCGGCGGATCTCGCCCACGCGCGTGGCAAAACTGCTGCGCGCATCCAGCCAGCGCCCCGCACCCACCACCGCCGCAACACTGGCCGCCATCGCCCCCAGAAACCCGCGCCGCCGCCAGAAAGCAGGGGCCGCAGGGGCTTCTTCCGAAACCTCCTCCTGAGCCGCCGGGGTGGCCGCCACCCATGCCGCATGGACCTGAAGCAGCAGCCCCTCGCGCCCCGCCCCGCCGTCCAGCCAGAGCTGCAACTCGGCCTCATCGGCCTCGCTCCAGTTCTCGCCATCCATGCGCGCGACAAAACGGGCGGCCATATCGCGGTCGTGCTCGGTGGCCGGTTTCATCGCCCGCCTCCCGCGCTGCGTTCGGCCTGATCCATGCGCTGCGCGCTCTGCGCCTCGGCATTGGCCCATGCGGCGCGGATGGCGCGCACGCCCACCCAGACCTGCTTTTCCACCGCCTTCTCGCTCATCCCCAGATGGGCCGCGATATCCTTTTGCGACCAACCCTCGATCTTGCGCAATTCGACCACGCGGCGGCATCGCTCGGGCAATCCGGCAATGATCGCCATCACCCGCTGGCATGTGATCCGGCTGCCCGCCTCATCTTCTGGCGAAACCGACATTTCATCGCGCCAGTTCTCGATCTCGCCGATGGCGTCGAGCGCGACCACCTGCGCCCGCTTGATCCGGCGCAGCATCATGTGGCGCAAACTGGCCATGAAATAGGCGCGCGGCGCGGTGATATGGTCCACGCTGGGCAAGGAAACGATCTGGCAATAGGCTTCCTGCATAAGCTCATCAATATCCTCTGCCGACACCCGCGCACGGGCCAGCCAGGCGCGCATACCGGCCTCATGCGGCACGATTTCGCGCGCCATCCATGCGGCCAGCATGCGCCTGCGCGCCAATGCGTTGATCACCTCGCCCTGCGTCACACCCTCCCCCTTTGGCCGGGGTTTTCCCCCTTTGTCCGCATAAGAGACATGGGCGCGCAAAATCCTTCGCGCCAGAGGGAAATTATTTCGCCCCGGGAAATCGAGCAGGCGTTTTCAGGCTTTCAGGGTGACGATGAAATGCGAATGCCCGTCCTGCCACTCATACCGCGCCGCGCCGCCATGCGCCTGGGCAATCGCCTGCACCACGGCAAGGCCGAGGCCCGATCCGGTGCGGCGGGATTCGCGCGCCGCCGAACCGCGGGTAAAAACGCTGAACAGATTGGCGCGCTGATCCTGCGGCACGCCCGGCCCCCGGTCGATCAGATGGATCGCAACACGCCCGTCGTCATGGCGCACCACCAGCCGCAGGGCGCATGGGGTGGCATAATGGAGCGCATTGTCCAGCAGCGCCAGCAAAGCCTGACGCAGCCGGGCCATATCCACCCGCGCCGGAATCGCGGCGCATTCCACGCTCAGGCTGAAGCCCGCCCGCTCCACCGTGGGCGCCATCATTGCTGCCCATTCCTCAAGCCCGGCGCACAAATCCACCTCGCCCACCTGCAATTCCAATCGTCCGATGTCGGCCAGGCTGACGCAGCGCAGATCCTCGACCAGTCGCGCCAGCCCGTCCACCTGTGTCAACAGCCCCCGCAACAGCATGTCGTCCATCACGAACACACCGTCCGATACGCCTTGCAGCCGCCCTTTCAGGATGGTGAGCGGCGTGCGCAATTCATGGGCAATCTGGGCGTTCCAGCTGATCGCATCATGGGCCGCCTTTTCCAGCCGCCCGGCCATCGCGTTGAAATCCTCAACCAGCTTGGCCGTCTCGCCCGGCGCGTCGATGTCGGACGCGGCGCGGGCCGAAAGATCGCCATCGGCAATCGCCCGCGCGGCGCGGCCCACCGCATGCATCGGCCCGACGATATGGCGCGCCATGCCCGCCGCGATCCACGCGCCCAGCCCGATGCCCATGCAGGTCACCACCCCCATGATGACCAGATCCCAACCATTTGGCACCGCCGAAAAATCGGGAGGAAACAGTTTGGGCGCGCACCAGACCGCAATCGTATAAACGAGGTAAAAGACGATGAAGGCGAACAGCACCGTGGCAATCGCCACCGTCGCCATGGCCAGCGTCAGATGGCGCGAGATGTCGAATTTCACCTTCATGCCCCGCTGCCCAACCGATAGCCGACCCCGCGCACGCCTGCGGGCATGCCTGAAACACCGGCTTCCTCCAGCTTGCGGCGCAATTTGCTGATATGGCTGTCCACCGTGCGGTCCAAGGCTTCCGATCCGGGCAGGCAGGCATCGACCAGATCACCGCGCGAAAACACCCGGTGCGGGCTGCGCGCCATATGCACCAACAGGCGAAATTCGGTCAGCGTCAGGGGAATTTCTCGCCCCTCGACGCGGGCGATATGGCTCTCGGTGTCGATTTCCACCGGCCCCACGCGCAGCACCGCCCCGCCGCCCGCGCCGCCCGTCCGCCGCAGGATCGCGCGCAGCCGCGCCACCACCTCGACCGGGTTGAAGGGTTTGACCACATAATCATCCGCGCCGATGCGCAGAGCCTGCAATTTGTCGATATCCTGGTCCAGCGCGGTGATCATGATCACCGGCGTTTCGGCCTCGCGCCGGATCTGGGCCAGCACTTCCCAGCCGTCGATATGCGGCATCCCCACATCAAGCAGCACGATATCGGGCCGCAATGCCCGGTGCAGATCAAGCGCCACGCGGCCGTCTCCGGCATGCACCGTGCGAAACCCCTCACGCTCCAGATAGGCGCGCAGAATGTCGGCAATATCGCCATCGTCTTCGGCAATCAGGGCAAGCGCTGTCATGCCAAGCCTATATCACCGCCCATTGGTATGCGGCCAGATGGCTCCACACAATCTCCACAAAACCTCCACATAAAGGCAATGCTAAGGGTGCATGGGGCCATTATGCGATACGATCACTTCCGGTTTGCCCTCCCCCTTTCCACCCTCCTGCTGGCCGCATGCGGCGGCGATGGCGCGCCTGCCGCGCCTCCGCCCGTCGAAGTGCTGATTACCCCCGCACAGGATCGCGCCATCTCGCTGGCCGACGAACTGCCGGGCCGCGTGGTGGCCTTCCGCACCGCCGAGATCCGGCCGCAGGTGGGCGGCATCGTCCAGCGCCGCCTGTTCACCGAGGGCGCGATGGTGGGCGCGGGCCAGCCGCTGTTCCAGATCAACCCTGCCCCTTTCCGCGCCGATGCGGCCAGCGCCTCGGCCACGCTTGCCCGCGCGCAGGCCACCTTTGCCCGCGCAAAGACGCAGGCGGATCGGTTGAAGCCGCTGGTGGGCGTGGACGCGATCAGCCGCCAGACCTTTGACGATGCCACCGTCGCCCGCGATCAGGCCGCCGCAGATGTGGCGCAGGCGCGCGCCGCGCTCGACCGGCGGCGGCTCGATCTGGGCTTTGCCCGCGTCACCTCGCCCATCGCGGGCCAGATCGGCGCGGCCACTGTTACCGAAGGCGCGCTGGTGGCCACCACCGACGCCAATCCGATGGCGACGGTGCAGCAGATAGACAAGGTTTACGTCGACGTGCGCCAGCCCGCCGCCCGCCTCGACGCCCTGCGCGCGGCGGTGGCCGAGGGGGCGGGCGCGGGTGCGGCCCCGGTCGAAATCATCACCGCCTCTGGCCAGCCGCATCCGGTCAAGGGCCGCCTGCTGTTTTCCGATGTCACGGTCGATCCGGGCACCGGCAATGCGGTGGTGCGCGTGCTGGTCGACAATCCGGGCAATCGCCTGCTGCCGGGTATGTTCGTGCGGGCGCGCCTGCCGCGTCTGCGCATGCCCCATGCGATCATCGTGCCGCAACAGGCGGTGGGCCATGATGCGGCGGGCCGCGCGGTCCTCCATGTCTGGAACGGCCGCGCCATCGAGGAGCGCCAGATCGAGGCGGGCGATGTGGTCGATGGCACAACCATCATCCTTAAAGGGCTGAAGGCGGGCGAGAAGGTGGTCGTGGTCGGCATGGACCGCGTGCTGCCCGGCGCGCCGGTCAAGGCGCTGCCCTGGCGCCAGCCGGCCAATCGCTGAGGGAGCGCGAACAATGATCCCCCAGTTTTTCATCCAGCGGCCGGTCTTTGCCTGGGTCGTGGCGATTGCCATCGCGCTGGCCGGGCTGATCGCGCTGCCCACGGTGCCGGTGGCGCGTTTTCCCTCGGTCGCCCCGCCATCGGTGACGATCACCGCCACCTATCCCGGCGCCACGCCCCAGACCATGAATGACGGCGTGGTCGAATTGATCGAGCGCGAATTGTCGGGCACCAAACGCCTGCTCTATTTCGAGTCCAGCACCGATACTTCGGGCTCGGCCACGATCACCGCGACGTTTCAGCCCGGCACGAACCCCGAACTGGCGCTGGTGGATGTACAGAACCGCTTGAAACTGATCGAGCCGCGCCTGCCCCAGACGGTGCGCCAATATGGTCTGGCGGTCGAGGTGGCCAACAGCGGCTTTCTGCTGCTGGTGGGGCTCAATTCGCCCGACGGGCGCTATGACGAGGCAGCGCTGGGCGACTATCTGGCCCGCAATATCGTCAATGAATTGAAACGCATTCCCGGCGTTGGCCGCGTGCAGAGTTTCTCGGCCGAAAAGGCGATGCGGGTTTGGGTCGATCCGGCGAAACTAATCGCCTATGATCTGGCCATGGCCGATGTGACGGGGGCCATTGCCGCCCAGAATATCCAGATCGCACCGGGCACGCTGGGCGCGGAACCGGCGGTGGCGGGCCAGCGCGTGCTGGTGCCGCTGACTGCCAGCGGACAATTGACCAGCCCGCAGGAATTTGAACAGATCGTGCTGAAAGCCAACACCAATGGCGGCACGGTGACGCTGGGCGATGTGGCCCGGGTCGAGGTCGGCCAGCAGAATTACATGATGTCCACCCGCGAGAACGGCCGCGCGGGAGCCTCGGCGGCGGTGCAATTGGCGCCGGGGGCCAATGCGGTGCAGGTTTCGGACGCGGTGCGCGCGCGCATGGCCGAAATCGGCCGGGCGATGCCGGGCGGCATGGAATGGACGGTGCCTTTTGACACCGCGCCTTTCGTGCGCGTCTCCATCGAAAAGGTGCTGCACACATTGGTTGAGGCCATGGTGCTGGTGTTTCTCGTCATGTATCTGTTTTTGCAGAACATGCGCTATACGCTGGTGCCCGCCGTGGTTGCGCCCATCGCGCTGCTGGGCACGATTGCGGTGATGTCGCTGGCGGGCTATTCGCTCAATGTGCTGACCATGTTCGGCATGGTGCTGGCCATCGGCATCATCGTGGACGATGCCATCGTCGTGGTGGAAAATGTCGAACGCATCATGGCCGAGGAAGGCCTCTCCCCCTTCGAGGCCACCAAAAAGGCGATGCGCGAGATTACCGGGGCCGTGATCGGCATCACGCTGGTGCTGGTTTCGGTGTTCATCCCGATGGCCTTTGCCAGCGGCTCTGTGGGCGTGATCTATCGCCAGTTTGCCATGTCGATGGCGATCAGCATCCTCATTTCGGCGGTGCTGGCCCTTTCGCTCACGCCTGCCCTGTGCGCCACAGTGCTCAAGCCCATCAAGGGCCATGTGCAAAAACCGCGCTTCTTTGCCGCGTTTGACCGGATGTTTGAGCGGATGACCGATGGCTATGCCGGGTGGGTCGCGCGGGTTATCCGGCGCGGCGGGCGGGCGATGGTCGCGCTGGGCGTGGTGGTGGCGCTGCTGGGCTTTGCCTTCTGGCGCCTGCCCACCGCCTTCATGCCCGAAGAAGATCAGGGCTATTACATGACCGCCTTTCAATTGCCCGCCGACGCCACCGCCGAGCGCACCCGCGAGGCTGTGCAGGTGCTGGAGCGCCACACCGCCACGCGGCCATCCACCAAGGGCAATGAGGCGATCCTGGGCTTTGGCTTTTCGGGCGCGGGGCCCAATGCGGCGATTGTGTTTACGGTCCTTAAAGACTGGGGCGAGCGCGGCGGGGCAACGGTCAAGGATGAGGTAGCCCGTACGATGGCCGCGATGAGCACCATCAAGGAAGGCATCATCATGAGCCTTGTGCCCCCCGCGATTGATGAACTGGGCAATTCCTCGGGCTTTGCCATGCGGCTGGAGGATCGCGCCGGGCGCGGGCATGATGCGCTGGTGGCCGCGCAATACCAATTGCTGGGCCTTGCCGGGCAAAGCAAGAAGGTGGTCGGCGTCTATCCCGACGGTCTGCCGGCCGGCACCAGCATCCACCTGTCCATCGACCGGCAAAAGGCCGAGGCGCTGGGCGTGCCCTTCAACCGGATCAGCGATACGCTCTCGGCGGCGATGGGTTCGGCCTATGTCGGCGATTATCCCAATGCGGGTCGTATGCAGCAGGTGATCGTGCAGGCCGATGCGGCCTATCGCATGAACCTGCCCGACATGATGCGCTTGAACCTGCGCAACAATGCAGGCTCGATGGTTCCCCTGTCCGAAGTGGTCAGGGCCGATTGGGAGCAGACCCCGCTGCAACTGGTGCGCTATAATGGCTATCCGGCGCTGCGCCTGTCGGGCATGGCCGCGCCGGGTGTGTCGAGCGGTGATGCCATGGCCGAGATGGCGGCTCTGGCCAAGCAATTGCCGCCCGGTTTCGCCATCGAATGGACTGGCCTGTCCTATCAGGAACAGCAATCGGGCGCGCAGGCCCCGATGCTGCTGGCGCTCTCAATGCTGGCGGTGTTTCTGGTGCTGGCGGCGATGTATGACAGTTTCGCCGTGCCGCTGGCGGTGATGCTGGTGGTGCCGCTGGGGCTGATCGGCGCGGTGACGGCGGTGTCGATCCGTGGCATGGCCAATGACGTGTTCTTCAAGGTGGGCCTGATCACCATCATCGGTCTGTCGGCCAAGAATGCGATCCTGATCGTCGAATTTGCCCGCCATTACCGCGAATCCGGCATGGGTCTGGTGGAAAGCGCGATGGCGGCGGCGCGAGTCCGTCTGCGGCCCATCGTGATGACCTCGCTGGCCTTTACGCTGGGCGTGGTGCCGCTGATGCTGTCCTCCGGGGCCAGCGCGGAAACACAGTCGGCCATCGGCACGGGCGTGTTTGGCGGCATGATTTCGGGAACAGTCCTGGCGGTGTTCTTTGTGCCGGTGTTCTTTGTGGTGGCCATGGGGCTGAGTGAGCGTTTGGGCTTTGGCGGCTTGCGCAGGAAAAAGACGAAGCAGGAGCAGGCCGATGCGTAAGGTTCTGATGTTGGCGTTGGTTTTGGGTGGCTGCGCGGCGGAAAACGCGCCTCTGCCCAAGGCCCCTGTCCCGGCCCAATATGCGGTGACCGAAAAGCTCACGCCGCTGACATGGCGCGAGTTCTTTGCCGATGCGCGGCTGCAAAGGCTGATCGCGCTGGCATTGAATGAGAACCGCGATTTGCGGATTGCGGTGTTGAATGCGCAGGCCGCGCGCGGGGCGCTTTCCGTTACGCGCGGGGCGCAATTGCCGACGTTTGAGGCGCAGGGCGGCTTTACCAGCGCCCAGACCGCAGGCGGCGGCTTTGGCGGCTTTCGCTATGACCAGTTCAGCGGCCAGATCGCGCTGACCAGTTTCGAGATCGATCTGTTTGGTCGCCTTCGCGCGCAGAGTCGCGCCGCCTTCGACCGCTATCTGGCCAGCGAGGCCGGGCGGCGGGCCAGCGAGCTGACGGTGGTGGGCGCGGTGGCGCAGGCCTATGTGGCCGAAAGGCTGGCGCAGGAGCAATGGCAACTGACCTCCTCGACGCTGGCCGACTGGCGTGTGTCGCTCGACCTGACGCGGCGCCTGCATGATGCGGGACAGGCCAGCGGCAGCGATCTGGCGCAGGCCGAAGGGCTGGTGCGGCAGGCCGAAGCGGACCTTGCCCAGCGCCAGCGCGAGCGCGAGGTGGCCACCCATGCCCTGTCGCTGGCGGTGGGCGCGCCTTTGCCCGCCGATCTGCCTGCGCCCATCGGGCTCATGCTGGCCTCGATGCCGGATCATCTGGGCACGGGCCTGCCCTCGGACCTGTTGACGCGGCGGCCCGACATTATGCAGGCGGAGTATAATCTGCGCGCGGCGCAAGCCGATGTGAATGCCGCGCGCGCCGCCTTCTTCCCCCGCCTCTCGTTGACGGGCGCGCTGGGCGCGGTTTCTCCGGGCCTGTCGGGTCTGTTTTCGGGCGCAAACAAGGCTTGGAACTATGCGCCCGCGGTCTCCCTGCCGCTGTTTCCCAATGGCGGGCTGCGCGGCAATTTACGGCAAGCCAAGGCGCAGCAGGAAATAGCGGTGGCCACCTATGAAAAGGCGATCCAGACCGCCTTTGCCGAGGTGGCCGACGGCATTTCGGCCCAGCAGACCTATGGCCCGCAATTGAAGGCGCAGGATGCCGCCGCGCAGGCCGCCGACCGGCGCGTCAACCTTTCAAAACTGCGCTATCAGGCGGGGGTGGACAGTCGCCTCGAATTGCTCGACGCCCAGCGCAGCGCCTATTCTGCGCGCCAGACCCTGCTTTCCACGCGGGCAGGGGCGCTGCTGGGGATGATCGGCCTGTATCGGGCGCTCGGTTCCATCTGATGGCTGGGATCATGGGTGGGCGGCCCGCCTCGCCCCCCTTGATTACCCCTGCGCAAAGGCCCGCTGGTAAAGCGCCAGCGTCCAACCAAGCCCCTGAAAAAACAGCGCCGGATCATAGCGCGGGCCTTCGTCGCGCAAAAAGGCGTGCTGGGCGTTGACCTCGTGCCATTCATAGGTCGCGCCCACCGCCTCAAGCCTGTCGCGGATAGCCATGCGCCCCGCATAGGGGACATGGGGGTCCTGACGCCCCCATACGAACATGGTCTCAGCCTTTAGTTCGGCCATGCGGGCAAGGCTGTCATCCGCGCGGCCAAGGCCCAGACTGCCGGAATGAATGTCGGTGGGATAAAAGCATGCCGCCGTCGACACACGCGGATCGAGCGCGGCGCGATAGGCCAGATGCCCCCCGAGGCATACGCCAAAGGTCGCCACGCGCCCGTCGCAGGCGGGATGATCGACAAGGGCATCGAGCCCAGCCTTGGCGTCGGCATCATAACCGGCCAGCGGTTTGAGATATTTCAGCTCATTGCCGCGATCCGTGCCGGCCGGGTCATAGGCCAGAACCGTGCCGGCCGGCTCGAACTCATGATAGACTTCGGGCACGGCCACGACATAGCCATGCCCGGCCAAAATCGCCGCCAGCCTGCGGATGGGCGCGGTAACCTGATAGATCTCGGAAAACAGCAGGATACCGGGAAAGCGCCCTGCAGCGGCCGGACGGAACATATGCATCCGCATCATGCCCCCCTCAGGAACAAGCACATCCAGTTGTTCGTCACTAAGCAGGATCATCGCATCATCCTCTGCATGGGAATAGGATCACGTCCGCATGCTTTCCTTCGGATGAGGCCATCGCATAAGGCAGCGTTCTTCAGCCAGAGCTAATTTGGTTCCGGGAATGCCATACGAATTCTTGCATAGGCAGCCGGGCGTTGCCCCCCGGATCACATGCTCCGGCTGCCCCCTTTTGCCGGCCAGCGCGGATATTAAGGTCTCATCCATGTTCAACCGGCAAATTGGCGTCGAATCAAAGGGAAGGAGCGCCCCCGATTGACCGCTTCGCGTGAGGCGGGCTGCGTAAAATGGCGCAATTTCAGGACTTGACTTTCGCCGGGCCGCAACAGCGCGTCGGGAGCGTAACGCGCTGCGCAATGTCAACGCATTTAGTTAACACAATCCCTATTCTTTGGCGCTCCGAGCGCGACCAGGCATTACCAGCATGTATAGGGAAGGAGGATAATGCTTTGATTTTAGACATTTTAATATGCTGTTATTAATTTTACTGAAAAATTTTCGACACATTCGGAGGGTTTATAGAGTCAATGCGTTTTAATAACCTCCAATATCTCAAATATATTTTCATTTTTTCAGAATAAGCCCTTTCTAAATCATCCTTAAAATTAGTAACATCTAATTAACCATAATTAAATTTCCTTTATAATAAGTGTAATGTTATACGTTGTACTCCCTATGTAAGCGTTGATCGTCACCTCGGTTGAGCCTACTGTGGCTTCCGGGAAGGTTGCTTAAACTTTCAAGCCAAACCGATGACCCGCAAATCTGGGACATTTACAAGATGAATGACACGAGTCTCAAATCTGGGCCGATGGCGACCCGTTGCGGGATCAACGCCATAAACCGGCCCTGCCAGTCTTTACCTCGCGGAACCGATATCGACCTGCCGGTGCCGCGGCATCCGATTTGCCACAGCCCCAATGAAAAGATCTACATTGTCGACGGTGACAAAGGCTTTCTGAAAGAAGCAAGCGAGATGCTTGCCTGGATCGGGACGCCGGTGGCCTGCTTTGACAATCCGTTTGAATTTCAAAAGGCCGCGCCCGCGATGATCGTGGGATGCGTGATCCTGGATGTGCGCATTCCCCAGTTTGACGGTCCCTCGCTGCACAATTGGCTGCGCTCGGTGCATTGCATCGCGCCGACCGTGTTCCTCTCGGCCACCGCCGATGTGGCAACTGCTGTGGAATGCATGCGCCTTGGCGCGCACAATTTCCTGTTAAAACCCGCCAAGGAAGCCGAATTGAGCTCGGCCGTCATTTCGGCGATTTCGCGGTCTCGGATGCGCTATTGCGAAATCTCCAATTCGGGCAAGATCGAGGAAGTGCTGGCTCGCCTGACGCCGACGGAGCGCAAGGTCGCCAACCTGATCGCGCGTGGCTATTTGACCAAGCAAATCGCGGCGATGATGGAGAGAAGCGAGAATACGGTTAAAATTCATCGTTACCGCATTATGAACAAAGTGGGCGCATCGTCTTCGGCAGCGCTTGTCCGCATGATCACGATGGTCGGCGAGAAAAAGACATCGCCTTATGAAAACAGCATGTTGTAAGCTGGGTCGAGGGATTTTCGACCCAGCTTACAACATGCCGCCTTCGCTCCAAACCATTAACCACAAGCGGCTTTATTCAGCGGCGCTGGCCAACCGGGGGTGGATCACCAACTGGTAACCGGCGCCGCGAACATTGTTGATCTCGACATGATCAAACAGTTTGCGCCGCAATTGCGAGATCAGCACGCGCAGGTGCAGCTCGCTGACCATGGAATGGGCCAGACTGATGCTGCAGCGTAAAGCCATCGTCGAAGCGGTCATGTCGCGCGCCTGCATCAGGCCGAGCAACAAATCCTGCTCGCGCCTCGTCAGGCGGCGCGGATTGCAGATCTGGCTCAACTGGATGATTTCCAATTCCTTGGCATCATATCGCCCGATGGAAATCATCATCCGCAAATGCATCGAACACATCCGCGCGGCAAATTCAGGCCAGGCGATGCGTCCCGTGTCGATCACATCGTCAAATCCGGCCATCAGCAACTGGGCCCTGTCCGCAGGCAGACTTTGATTCATCACGCAAATCTTGAGCTTGCGATGAAGCGCCACGCGGTTTCGGGTAATGATGCGCTTCATGCGTTGAACATCATTGCCCGCAACGATCATGACGTCGTAATCGCGCTCAACAACCGAGAGGAAATTGGTTTCGCCCTCGCGATAGGCATAGTCTTGCCACTGGCTGATACCTTGCTTCAACCATTCCAGCCGCTCGTCACGGCCGTTGTCCTGAAGAGATATAACGCGAAAGACAATATCGGACAAACCAAGGCCCGGCACCGAGCTTGCCATGACGCCATAGGCCTCTGGATCGAAACAAGATACCTCGCTGTCCATCTTGGAAATGGCGGATGGTTTGTTCATGCCAGAATCTCTATATTGTTGGCTGTCTGAACTTTTTAGTCCTATTCCTCCAATTCGACATATAGAGCAGAGTAATCTTGGCCTAAGCCATTGGACAAAGACCTGCTGTAAAAGCCATCATGTAATAATACGTAGTCATTATTCATGAGCGCAGGCCGCCCATCTTCGTATGCTGCAACCGTTGGCTCTAACCAGCACCACGCCCGATTCATTCGCACCCGCACAATGATGGAAAGCCAAGAAAACCGCGCAGGGGGTAAAATTCATGAGTCGAATTTTTCCGCATCGGTAAAACGAAGAGCGAATAGGTATGATGCGGTGCAACAAAATTATAGTGATAACCCGATGACGGAATCACCTAAACTTCTGGCTTACTTCATAATCTGACAGCGCAAAACAGCAGCTTTAGAGGTTATTGAGCCAACGCCAGTTACGTAGTTAGACATAGGCCATGACCATAAAACGGCCTCTCCCCGGAAATTCGGAATGCCTTGCACCTACCGCTTCCGGTATGGAGCGGCGCTCCGCTGCTGCATCTGCAGCACATGCTCCGGGCGGCCTGATCGACTGGTATGTGGCCGCCGCCGTGCCGCGCAAGGAGCGTTTTGCGCTTGCGAACCTGCACAATCAGGGTTTTGCCACCTTCTTTCCCCTGCTGCACCGCGTTCGCTCGCCCAAAGGCGCTGCAAGCGTCAGTCCGCTGTTTCCCGGCTATATTTTCGTCGGGCTCAATCCGCATCGGATCCGCTGGCAATCGATCAACGGCACATTCGGCATTCGCTATGTCGTGGGCCCGCGCGGGGCGCTGCCCTCTGCGGTTCCGCCGGCGGTGATGGATGAATTGTTTCAACGCTTTCCCCAGGGTGCCCATTACGTGCCCGAATGCCGCCTTCGCCCCGGCGATCCCGTCAACGTCACCACCGGGGCCTTTGCGGGCATCCCGGCCACATTCGAGGACATGCTCTCGCAGGATCGCATTCGCGTTCTGTTGAGCTGGCTCAACACTCAGGTTGCGGTGGTCATGCCCAAAACCTGCATCGACACCGCCGCCTGATCCAGCGCGCGAGGTTCGGCAACACGGCCCTGCGTGGAGCGATTCCCACGCAGTGCGGTAGCTTTGCCCGCTTCATGCGCCGGCCCATCCACCTGTTGCAACAGATAGAGCGCGCCATGATCCCCGTAGCCCAATTCCTGACCGACACGCCGATCGAGGGCGTCGTGATCGTGGCGCCGCGCCGCCACCATGATGCGCGCGGCCACTTCACCGAAACCTGGAACCTGCGCAGCCTGCAGCAGGCTGGCATCGATGTGCCCTTTGTTCAGGACAACCATTCCTACTCCGCCCAACCGGGCACTGTGCGCGGCCTGCATTATCAGCGTCCGCCCCATGCGCAGGCCAAACTGGTGCGCTGCGGGCGGGGGCGCGTGCTGGATGTGGCGGTCGATATCCGCCGCGGTTCGCCCACCTATGGCCGCTCGCTCGCGGTCGAACTGAGCGCCGAAAACGGGCTTCAGCTCTTCATTCCCGCCGGGTTCCTGCATGGGTTCATGACGCTCGAGGCCGATTGCGAGCTGCTTTACAAATGCTCGGATTACTATGCGCCCGACTGCGACGGCGCCGTGCGCTGGGACACTTGCGACATCGAATGGCCGCTTGATGGCCTGCCCGCCCCGCTGCTCTCCGACAAGGATGCGGCGGCCACGCCCTTTGATCAATTCGACAGCCCCTTTGTCTATGAGGCCGCGTAACATCATGAAACTTCTTGTCACCGGCGGGGCCGGTTTCATCGGATCGGCCGTGGTCCGGCTTGCCGTCTCGCGCGGGGCCAAGGTCGTGAACCTCGATGCGCTGACCTATGCGGCATGCCCCGAGAATGTCGCCCCTGTGGCCGACAGCCCGCTTTACAGCTTCGCCCATGTCGACATCCGCGATCCCGAAGCGCTGGCGCGGGTGTTTGAAACCGAAGAGCCCGATGCGGTGCTGCATCTGGCCGCCGAAAGCCATGTTGACCGCTCGATCGACGGGCCGGGCGATTTCATCACCACCAATATCGTGGGCACGTTCAACCTGCTCAACGCCGCGCGCCATTACTGGGTCTCGCGCGGGCGGCCGGAAAGCTTCCGCTTCCTGCATGTTTCGACCGACGAGGTCTTCGGCTCGCTGGGCAAGGAAGGCAAATTTACCGAGACCACGCCCTATGACCCGCGCTCGCCCTATTCGGCCAGCAAGGCGTCCTCGGACCATCTCGCGCGGGCATGGCACGAAACCTACGGGCTGCCGGTGCTGCTGACCAATTGTTCGAACAATTACGGGCCTTATCATTTCCCCGAAAAGCTGATCCCGGTGGTCATTCTCAATGCCATCGCGGGCCATGACATCCCGGTCTATGGCGACGGCAGCAATGTGCGCGACTGGCTCTATGTCGAGGATCACGCCCGCGCGCTGCTGCTGGTGCTGGCCGATGGCCAGGTCGGGCGCAGCTATAATATCGGCGGCGAGAACGAGCGCAGCAATCTGGAACTGGTGCAGGAAATCTGCGCGATCCTCGATGCCAAGCGCCCGCTCCCTGCCGGCTCCTATGCCGACCAGATCCGCTTTGTCACCGACCGCCCCGGCCATGATGCGCGCTATGCCATCGACCCGGCCCGCATCCGCGAAGAGCTGGGCTGGAGCCCCTCGGTCACGGTCAGCGAGGGGCTGGAGCGTACGGTGCAATGGTATCTCGACAATGAGGCCTGGTGGCGCCCGCTGCAACAGCGCCACGGCGTGGGCCAGCGTCTGGGCACCAAGGCCTGATCTTTCCCCTCTCCACTTGCCGCAAGGGAACCGCGATGACCCAACGCAAAGGCATCATTCTGGCCGGAGGCTCCGGCACAAGGCTTTATCCGCTGACGCTGGCTGTCTCGAAACAGCTTATGCCGATCTATGACAAGCCGATGATCTACTACCCGCTCTCGGTGCTGATGCTGGCGGGCGTGCGCGAAGTGGCGATCATCACCACGCCTGCCGATCAGGACCAGTTCCGCCGCCTGCTGGGCGATGGATCGCAATGGGGCATGCGGCTCGAATATATCGTCCAGCCCTCGCCCGATGGGCTGGCGCAAGCCTATATTCTGGCCGAGGATTTCCTCGACGGCGCGCCTTCCATCATGGTGCTGGGCGACAATATCTTCTTTGGCCACGGCCTGCCCGACATGCTGCGCGCGGCCGACGAAAAGCCCGCGGGCGGCACGGTTTTCGGCTATCACGTGGCCGATCCGCATCGCTACGGCGTGGTCGGCTTTGACGGCGACGGCACGGTCAATCAGATCATCGAAAAGCCAGAGACGCCGCCTTCCTCCTACGCCGTCACCGGCCTCTATGTGCTGGACGGCGAGGCCCCGGCGCGCGCGCGTCAGGTGGCGCCCTCGCCGCGCGGAGAGCTGGAGATCACCACGCTGCTCGAAAGCTATCTGGCCGACGGCACGCTCAGCGTCGAGCTGATGGGGCGCGGCTTCGCCTGGCTCGATACCGGCACGCACGGCTCGCTGCTGGACGCGGGCAATTTCGTGCGCACCCTGTGCGAGCGTCAGGGCATGCAGGTCGGCTGCCCCGAAGAAATCGCCTTCCGTCAGGGCTGGATCGATGCCGAGGGCCTGGATGCAGGCGCCCGGCTTCAGGGCAAATCCGAATACGGCCGCTATCTGCGCCAACTGGCGCAGGAAGAAGCCGCCGCCGGCTGAGGGCCCCGGTCCTCCCTCCTTAAAAAAATCGCGGCGCGCAGATGGGCACAAAGCCCCTGTCTGCGCGCGCCGCACACGCCCACTCCATCATCGTAAGGTCACCATCCTGTGAAAATCGCCATCTTCGGTCTGGGTTATGTTGGTTTCACCGCCGCCTGCTGCATCGCCAGCGAAGGCCATCATGTCGTGGGCGTCGATGTCAGCGATGCCAAAATCGCGGCCATTCTCGACGGTCGCTCGCCCATCACCGAGCCCAAGGTCGATGAGATGCTGGCACAAGGGCTCGCCGACGGGCTGATCACGGCCACCACCAATGTGGCCGAAGCGCTCAAGGACACCGATCTGGCGCTGGTCTGCGTCGGCACGCCCAGCGGCCCGGACGGCAGCCATGACATGCGCTATATTGCCGATGTCTCGCGCCAGATTGCAGCGGCGGTGGACACCGCGCGCGAAACGCCGCTGACGGTGGTGTTCCGCTCGACCATCCGCCCCGGCACGATGGACGATCTGGTCCACCCGATCTTTGCCGCGCGCCATGGGGCCGACACCGACCGCCTGATCGAGCTGGTCTATAACCCCGAATTCCTGCGCGAGGCGACGGCGGTTTACGACTATTTCGCCCCGCCCAAGATCGTTATCGGCACCGCCGACGGCAAGCCTTCGGCAACGATGGACGCGCTCTATGCCGCGATCGAGGCGCCGCGCTTCTATGTCCGCTTCCGCGAGGCCGAGGCGACCAAATTTGTCGACAACACCTGGCACGCGGTCAAGGTGGCCTTTGGCAACGAGATCGGCCGGGTCTGCCTCGGGCTGGGGATCAACGCCAGCGATGTCTATGACATCTTCGTTTCCGACACCAAGCTGAACATTTCCAAGCACTATCTGCGCCCGGGCAGCCCTTTCGGCGGCTCGTGCCTGCCCAAAGACGTGCGCGCGCTTCAGCGGATCGCGGCGGAATGCGGGGCCAACACCCATCTGGTCGACTCGCTGCTGCGCTCGAACGACGCGCACAAGCACCGCATGTTTGCCCGCGCCAGCGAAGGGCTGGAGCCGGGCGCGAAGATCCTGCTCGCCGGCCTGGCCTTCAAGGCGGAAACCGACGACCTGCGCGAAAGCCCCAATGTCGATCTTGCCCGCATGTTGCTGAGCGCGGGCTATGACCTGTCAATCTTTGACCCCGCCATCGACGGGGGCAAGCTGGTGGGCGCCAATCTGGGCTACATCTATGCCCGCATCCCCCAGATCGAACGCCTGCTGCTCAGCGCCGAGCAGGCCAATGCCACCGCCTTTGACCGCATCGTGATGTGCAACGGCACGGGCAAGAAGCTCGACCTTGCCAACCGCCCGGTCGTCGATCTCAGCAAGATCTAAGGGAGCGCCGCCTCATGCCCGACATTGGTTCCGAAAGCCGCGAGTTGCAGGGCAAACGCCTGCTGATCATCGTTGAAAACCTGCCGGTCCCCTTTGACCGGCGGGTGTGGCAGGAGGCCACCACGCTGCAGGAAGCCGGGGCCACGGTGTCGATCATCTGCCCCACGGCGCCCGGTTATGAGGCGCGCTATGAATTGCGCGACGGCATCCATATCCATCGCCACCCGCTCTATCGCGATGCGGCCAGCGCGCCGGGCTATCTGCTGGAATATGGCATCGCCCTGTTCTGGCAGACGCTGCTGGCCTGGCGGATCTTTTTCGGGCGCGGCTTTGATGTGCTTCAGGTGTGCAATCCGCCCGATCTGGGCTTTGTCATCGCGCTTCAGTTCCGCTGGCTGGGGCGGCGCTATATCTTTGACCATCACGACATCAATCCCGAACTGTATGAGGCCAAATTCGGCAAGCGCGGTTTCGGCTGGAAGCTGATCAGCTGGGCCGAAAAGCTCAACTTCCGCTTTGCCGATGTGGTGATTTCGACCAACAATTCCTATCGCTCGATCGCCATGCGGCGCGGGGGCGTGAACGAGGGCGACATCTTTGTGGTGCGCTCCGGCCCCAACCTTGCCCGGTTGAAGCCGCGCCCGCCGGTCGAAAGCCTCAAGCAGGGTCGCAAGCATCTGATCGGCTATGTCGGCGTGATGGGCGAGCAGGAAGGTATCGACCTGCTGCTGGAAGCCGCACGCCATATCGTGCTGGAGCGCGGGCGTCGGGATATCGGCTTCTGCCTTGTCGGCGGCGGCTCCAGCCTGAAATCCTTGCAGGCCATGGCGCAGGATATGGGCCTTGGCGATTATGTCCATTTCACCGGGCGCGCGCCTGATGACGTGCTCTTTGGCGTGCTCTCCACCGCCGATGTCTGTGTGAACCCGGACCGGGTGAACCCGATGAACGACCAGTCCACCATGAACAAGGTCCTGGAATACATGGCCTTCAGCAAGGCGCAGGTTCAGTTCGACGTCAAGGAAGGGCGGTTTTCGGCCGGTGAGGCATCGCTTTACGCCCGCCCCAATGACGCAATCGACATGGCAGAAAAGATCCTCCAACTGATCGACAATCCCGAATTGCGCGAACAGATGGGCCGCTATGGCCGCGCCCGCGTCGAGGCGGAATTTTCCTGGGACCGCCAAAAGGCCCCGCTGATCGCGGCCTATTGGCATGCGCTGGGCAAGGGCCGGGCCGGTGCGCGCGCCATCGCCCGCCCGGCGGCCCGGCCGCTCTCCGACTCCTCTACCTGATTGCGTGATTGTGCCCGCAAACACCCCTTGGCCCCGCCGTTGCTGGACGCTGGCGCTGCTCACCATCATCCTGATGGGCGGCGGCAACTGGACGATGCCGCTTCCCGGCCTTTTGGCGCAATTGACCGCCTGTGTGGTGATCATCTGCGCTTTGGGGTCGCCCGGCAGCATTCTGTCGCGGCCGATGGTGGGGATGGACCGTTTTCTCATCGCGGTGCTGGGGCTGATTGTACTGCAGGTTTTGCCACTGCCGCCCGCGCTGTGGCATGCCTTGCCGGGGCGCGATGTGGCGCGCGATATAGACGATGCGCTGCCTCCGGGCGAACGCTGGCGCCCGTTGACGCTGGATCCCGGCGCCACGCTGGGCGCTCTGGTGGCGCTGCTGCCGCCTTTCAGCATCTACCTTGCCGTGCGCACCGCGCCGCGCGAGCGGATTTCCGCGCTGCTCGATGCGCTGCCGATTGCCTTTATCGCCTCGGGCGTGGTGGCCTTTGCCCAGCTCGCGCTGGGCCAGAGGGGCTGGCTGCGGCTCTATCCTTTGGGAGATTACGATTTCCCCATCGGCTTTTTCGCCAATCACAATCATCAGGCCGCCTTTCTCGCCTGTATGCTGCCCATGCTGGCCTTGTGGCTGGGCCGGTTGGACCCGCCAACGGCCCGCGCCCGGCTGATGGGGCAAAGCAAGGACACCGTGCTGCTGGTGGCCGCAGGCCTGGTCACGGCGCTCGGCCTGATCACCGGATCGCGCGCAGGCGTGGTCCTGCTGGTGCTCTCGCTGGCGCTGACCAGCATGGCATGGCAGCGCCAGTCGGCCCGCGCCGGGGCGCAGTGGATCATGCGCAGCCTGCTGCCGATGGGTCTGATCGTGCTGTGCATCTGGATCATGACCACCAATGGCGTCGAACGCCTCGCCTCGCCCTTTCTGCGCGGCGCGATGGAGCAGGATCAGCGCTGGACCTTCTGGCGCGATGTTTCCCATGCCGCCGCCGCATTCTGGCCGGTGGGATCGGGCATCGGCACCTTTGTCGACGCTTTTGCCATCCACGAGCCGCTGATCAGCGTTTCGCAGCGTTATCTCAACCACGCGCACAATGATTACCTTGATGTCGCGCTGGAGGCGGGCCTGCCCGGGCTGGTCTTTGTGGCGGGCGCGCTGTGGCTGACGCTGGCGGCGGCATGGCGCAATAACCAAACCGCGCGCGGCGGTCGGCAACGCATGGAGGTGATCCTCACCTTCGTGCCCCCGGCGCTGATCGCGCTGCATTCTTTCGTCGATTACCCGGCCCGCACCCATGCCATCGGCGCACTCGCGCTGCTGTGCTGGGCGCTGGCCGCCAACCGCACCACCCCCAACCGTCAACGTGAACAACACGGTTCCTGAAAAGAGGTCGTATACCTTGAAACATTTAGCGACATTGCGATCCTTGGCGCTGCTTGGCACCGCATTGCCCCTGCTGGCCGGATGCATGGCCGGTCCAAGGTACAAACTGACCGATCCGCCGCAGGCGGCGCTGCGCCAGACAGCGCCGCTGGAAATGCCGCTGCCCGCGGCCGATCCTGGAACTTTGGGCCCCGATGACAAGATTGCCATTGTGGTCGCGCGTGAGCCGGATCTGAGCGCGGCCAGCGTGATGATCGATGCCAACGGCACCTTCTCGATGCCGGGCGTCGGCCGCATCAAGGCCACCGGCCACACGCCCGACGAACTGGCCCGCCAGATCGCCGCCAGCCTGTCCGCCAATTACATCAACCAGCCGCAGGTCTCGATCAACATCGTCGAGCGCGCCTCGCGCCGGGTGACGGTGGAAGGCGCGGTGACCGAGCCCGGCATCTATCAATATCCGGTCGGCGCCACGCTGATCGACGCCATCGCGCTGGCCCATGGCCCGCAACGCGTGGCCAAGCTGGACCGCGTGGCCATTTTCCGCACCGAAGGCGATGTCCGCAGCGTTGCCGTGTTCGATTTCAAACTGGTTCGGGCCGGGCGCATGTCCAATCCGCGCCTGATGCCCGGCGACCGGATAGAGGTCGGCTACTCGGGCCTGACCCAAGCCTGGCAGGACTTCCTCCAATCCGCCCCCGTCTTCAACGTCTTCACCCGTTTCTGACCGGGTACAGGAATTCCCATCATGGCCAATGCCCAAGAACCCTCGCTTACAAACAGTCTGATCGACCGCTTCCTGCCGAATTTCTCGTCGGCCGAACCGTTTGAAAACAATGGCATCACCATGTCCGAAATCCGGGCGATGCTGTATCGTCAGCGCAAGCTGATCTTTCCGATGATCGTGGCAGGTCCGGTGCTGGCACTGGGCGTCACATGGATGATGCCCTCGATCTATGAAGGCACAGTCTCGGTCAAAATCGACAATGAGCGCGCCAAGATCCTGGAAGGTCAGGATCTGGACCCCACCGTGACCACCAGCGACACCGGGCGCTATCTGGCCACGCAGGCCAGCATCGTGACCAGCCGCTCGCTGGCAACGCAGGTGGCCGATGAAATGGCGCTGGCCCGCGATGACCGCTTTATCCTGAGCATGGGCAAGAAGTTCAAAAGCGATGGCTTGAGCAAGAAGGATGCCGATGCCGCCCGGCGCGAACAGGTCATCACCCTGCTTCAGCAAACGGTCAAGATGGCCACGCCGACCGACAATCGCGTGGCCACCATTTCCTTTCGCAGCCGCAGTCCGGAATTTGCCGCGCAAGTGGCCAATACCTATGCCGACAAATATATCGGCCAGAATGTGCTGCAGCGTTATGAAATGAACGCCTATGCCCGCAAGATCCTGAAAAATCAGGTGACGCAGACCCAGCAGGAATTGCGCGCGGCCGAACAGAAGGCCATCGATTATGCGCGCCAGTTTCACCTGATCGACATTGGCGATGCCGCATCGGGCGCCGATGAAGGCAAGGGGAACGGCGGGTCGAAGGATACCGGCAACGGCCGCTCGATCGTGACGGCCAATCTGGTCGCCATCAATGACGCCTATGCCGCCGCGCAGGCCGAACGCATCGCGGCCGAGGGCCGCTGGCGCGTGGCCCAGTCCGCCTCGCCGCTTGATCTGCCCGAAGGGCGCAACAGTCCGAGCATTCAGGGCCTGCTGCAAAGCCGCGCCGTCACCGCATCGCAACTGGCGCAATTGCGCAAGCGCTATGCCGCCAACCGCCCCGAAGTGCAGGAAGCGGCGGCCCAGCTTGCCTCCATCGAGAGCCAGATCGCCACGGTCGGCCAGAACATCCGCGCCTCTATCCGCGCCGAATATCTGGGCGCACTGCACAAAGAACAGGAACTGGCCAAAAGCCGCACCGACCTCTCGGCCCAGTCGCTGGGCGAACAGGAACGGCGCGTCCAGCTTAACCTGATCGTGCGCGATGCCGACACCTTGCGCCGCCAGTTGGGCGACCTGCTGACGCGGCTCAACCAGATCGAATCGGCCGCCGATGTCGATACCAACAATATCGCCGTCATCGACAAGGCCCGCGTACCCGATGATCCGGTCTCGCCGATCCTGTGGCGCAATCTGCTGATCGGCCTGATCGCGGGTGTGACGCTGGCGGTTGCCACAGCGCTGATGCGCGAGCTGTTTGATGAAACGCTGCAACGCCCCGAAGATGTCGAGGACAAGCTGCGCCTGCCGCTGCTGGGCGTGGTTCCCGCCACGATCACCAACGTGCTCGACAGCCTGAACGATGGGAAATCGGGCCTTGCCGAAGCCTATTATTCGGTGCGCAGCACGATCGACTATGCCTCGGGCGGCGATGTTAAGAAGCTTATTCTTATCACCTCCAGCTCGCCCGCAGAGGGCAAATCGACCACCGCCTATGCTCTGGCGCAGGATTTTGCCCGCGCCGGTCGCCGGGTGCTGCTGGTCGATGCCGATACGCGCGCGCCTTCGCAGCATCGCCTGCTCAAACATGCCCGCAATCTGAGCGGTCTGACCGACGCCATCGTGCATCAAAAGCCGCTGGCCGAGACCATCCATGAAAGCGAGGTCAAGGACCTCTACTTCATGCCGCTCGGCGCGCGTCCGGCCAATCCGGCGCATCTGCTGTCCTCGGATGTGATCGCGCCCTTCCTCAACCGTCTCAAGGAAATGTTCGACGTGGTGATCGTCGATGCTCCGCCGGTCATGGGTCTGGCCGACGCGCCGCTGCTGGCGCGCCATATGGACGCGGTGATCTTTATCGCGGAGGCGGGCCGCGCGCATAATGGTCAGGCAAAAATCGCCCTGCGCCGCCTGCGCGACAATGGCGCCCATGTGCTGGGCGCAGTGCTCACCAAATTCAATCCGGTCGAATCCGGCTATGGCCAGAGCACGGGTTATTACTACTACTACAACTATCGCTATGAGCGCGCCCTGCCCGAAGGCGAAACGGCCTGATGAACGCAACGCCGCCCTCTATGCTCCGCCGCCGATTGCTGGCTGGCGCGGTCGGCATCCCGGCTCTGGCCGCGGTGCTGAGCGTGTCGCTGGCCAATGCCTTGATCAGTGTAAAGCTGGTCGATGCAGCGGGCGCGGTGCCGATGGGGGCGGCGATTGCGGCGCGGTCGGCCGATGCACGCGATCTCTCGGTCGCATTGTCGCAACGGGCCTTGCGGGAAAGCACGATTGTGCAGCCCGCCGTGACCCGCGTCGCGCTCAACGCAACCGGGCCGCAGGGCGACAGGCTGCTGGCGCTCAGCGCAAGGCTGGGCTGGCGCGATGCCGAAACCCAGCGCAGGCTCTATTCGATGGCCGTGCGTCATGGCGACTGCCCGGCCGCGCTGTCCTACGCCTCGGCGCTGATGCGTCAGGGCGTGGGGTTCGACACGCTGGCCCCGGCCATGACGCGCGCGGCCGCCCTGCCCGCCTGCCGGCCGGCGCTGCTGGCCCTGCTGCGCCAGGGCGAACCGTGGGCGGCGGCATGGCTGCGTCGGCATGGCGCCGCGCTCTCGCCCGCCATCCAGAGCCAATTGCTGGCCGCGACCCGGCCGGGCCGCGAGACATGGACGCCGCTTGTCGCCCAATTGCTGGCCAAAGGTCGGTTGGATGAGGCCTATGATCTGTGGCAACAGGCCGGTGGAGCAGCTTCCGCGCCCTTTCGCCTCGACTGGCCCGGCGCGCAGGCACGGCTTTATCCCACCGCTTTTGATTGGACCATCGCGCCCGACATGGCCCTGTCCGATGGCCTGCTCTCGCCCGGATCGGAAGGCGTGGGAATGGCGGTGCGGCGCCTGCCGCCGACGCCGGGATCCTATCTGCTGACCGCCGGGGCGCCGGGCGATGCGGAGCAGGGCTGGCGCTGGGGCCTCTCGTGCGGCCCCGGTCCGAACCCCGTGCCTGCCCAGCCCCTTCTGGCCCGTCAGGTTATCACCATCACCGCCGCCTGCCGCGCGCCATGGCTGACGCTGGCCGGAGGCGAAGGCCCGATCGCCGCGCCCGGCCTGCGCCTCTTTTCCCACGCGCGATGAACAGACCCATGCAAGGCCCCATTCTTCACCTGTCCGCCGACTTTCCCGACCTGATCGACGCCACCAAGACCCGCGCCATCCAGACGCTGGTCGAACTGGTTCAGGATCGCTTCGACCAGCAGGTCATCTCGCTCAACCGCATCGCCCCCGGCCCGATGGGTACGCTGGCCGCGCTGCTTGGGCGCAGTCCGCTGGTCGAGGCCAAGCCCAACAGCGCCGAAGCCAAAGGCGGGCTGACCACATTGGCCTATCGCGCTCCGGGGCGCGGGCTTTGGCATCATACGATGCTGCGCCGCGTGGCCGATGCCCTGCATGAACGCATCTTGCGCGGGCCGCGCCCGGCGCTGATCGTCGGGCACAAGCTGACGGTCGAGGGTCTGCTTGCCGCCCGCCTCGCAGAGCGGCTGGGCATCCCCTATGCGCTGACCATTCAGGGCGATACCGACACCAAGATTTTGGCCGCCCGCCCCGATCTGCGCTCTGCCTTTGCCCGCGTGTTTCATGGCGCAGGCGTGGTATTCTCGCTGGCGCCATGGTCGCTGCGGGCGGTGGAGGCGCGGCTGGGGGCGCGGACGGGGGCGTCCCTGATGCTGCCCTGTCCGCTTGCCGCCGACCGCAGGATCGCACCGCGCATGGGCGGCGATGGCATTGTCACGGCCTTTCACCTGCGCAATGCCCGGCGCAAAAATCTGGCCCGCCTTATCGAGGCGCATCAAGCCCTGCGCGCAGATCACCGCGATGTCGAACTGCATATTCTGGGCGGCGGCAATGATCGCGACCGGGCGCGTGTGGACCATCTTGTCGGCGCGCGCCATGGCATCGCCCTGCGCGGGCCGGTGGCCAATGCCGCGATTGCCCAAAGCTTCAATGCCGCCATCGGCCTTGCCTTGCCCAGCCTGCGCGAAAGTTTCGGCATGGTCTTTATCGAGGCGATGATGGCCGGGCTGCCGGTCGTCTATCCGCAGGGCCGCGCCATCGACGGCTATTTCGACGACCAGTCCTTTGCCATCCCGGTCGATCCGCAAAGCAGCGCCTCGATTGCCGAAGGGCTGGCCCGGCTGGTGCGGGACGAAGCCGCCCTCAAAACCGCGCTGGCACGATGGCAGGAGGCGGGCGAGGCCGCCCGTTTCACCCGCGCCGCCATCGCCGACACTTTCGCAAAGGGGCTTTCCCTCGCCCTTGCCTCCAACGGACACGCTGTATGAGCATCGGCAAGAACACTGCCTATAATCTCGTGGGTTTCATTATTCCCACGGTGCTGGGGCTGGCCACGGTGCCCGCCTATATCCATCTGATCGGGGCGGCTCGTTATGGGGTGCTCTCGCTGGTCTGGCTGATCCTGGGCTATTTCGGCCTGTTTGATCTGGGCCTTGGCCGCGCCACCACCCAGCGCATCGCCGAATTGCGCGATGCCCCCCGCGCCGAGCGCGCCAAGGCCTTTCACACCGCGCTCATCACCAATCTGGCGATTGGCGTGGTGGGCTGCCTGATCCTGTGGATTGCGGCCTATATCATCTTTTCGCGGGTGGTCTCGCTGGCCCCCGACCTGCGCGCCGAGGCGGTCTCGGCCACCCCGCTGGTTGCCCTCGCCCTGCCCATCGCCACCACGCTGGGCGTGCTGAGCGGGGCGTTGATGGGGCGGGAAAAATTCCTGCTGACCAACCGCATTTCGGCCACATCGACCACACTGTTCCAGATCCTGCCCTTGCTGGTGGCGTGGCGGTTGGGGGTGGATCTGCGGATGCTGGTGACGGCCTCGCTGCTGGCGCGCGGGTTTGCGGTCGTTTCGCTGTGGCGCGCATGCCGCCATGAATTCGCACTGGACGAGCCGGTGGCCTGGGACCGTGCGCAACTGCTGCGCCTGCTGCGTTACGGCAGCTGGATGACGCTCTCGTCCATGACCATTCCATTTCTGGCCTTCACCGACCGGTTCCTTATCGGCTCGATCCTCGGCCCGGTGGCGGTCACCATCTACAATGTGCCCAGCGAGGCGGTAAAGCGCGTCACGGGCGTTGCCGGATCGGTCGCCAGCGCCCTGTTTCCCCGCTTTGCCACCGAAGGGCGCGAGGAGGCGGTCAAGCTGGCCACCTATGGCGCGGATCTGCTCTATACGCTGGTCACGCCCGCCATGGCGGTGGGGCTGGTGCTGATGGACCCGCTGATGCGGCTGTGGCTGGGCCAAAGCATCGGCGCGCAGGCAGCGCCGCTGGCCCGCATCTTCATGCTGGCCTATTGGCTCAACACCTTCCTCCAGATCCCCTTCACCCGGCTTCAGGCGGGCGGTCGCCCCGATCTGGTCACCAAGATCATGGCCGCCGAACTGCTGCCCTATATTGCCGGACTTTACTGGTCGCTCAAAAGCTTTGGGCTGGCGGGCGGGGCCTGGGCCTTCTTCGTCCGCATGGTGGTGGATGGGGTGCTGCTCTCCTGGTTTGCCGACACCGGATTTCCCCGCCTGCGGCTGATGCTGAGCACCATGGCGGCTATGCTTGGCCTTGAGGCATGGCTGACGCTTGGCCCGGTCCAGAGCCTTTCCAGCCAGATCGCGCTGGCCGCGGCGGTGGGGCTGATCTCCACGCTGGCGGCTCTGCTGGTGATGCCCGAAGACCTGCTCGACCGGCTGCCCCTGCCCCGCGCCTTGCGCAAAATGCTGCGCTCCGCCCGATTTTCCGCCCCGATTGGAAGCCTTTCATGACGCCCGCCCTACCCATGCCCCCATCTTCTGCGACGCCATCAATGACCGAGGCCCGGACCGAGACTCGCGGGCCGGTGTGGATCGCCGCGATCATCCTGTTCACCACGCTCCTGCCGCCCGAAGTGCGCGTGACCGTGGCGGGGATTGAGCTGTTCTCCTATCGCCTCGCCTTTTTGCTGCTTCTGCCCTTTATCGTGCGCCACGCCCCCGCCAATGTGCGCAAACCTCTGCCCTCGGATCTGCTGGTGCTGTTCTCGGTTGTCTGGATGGTGGCCGCGATGGTCGCCAATCAAGGGCTGGCCTCAGGCATTCAGCGCAGCCTGTCGGTCGCGATGGACCTGTTGCTGGGCTATGTCGTGGCGCGCGTTTCGATCGCCAGCATCAATGATCTGCGCCGCCTCTTTGTCATCATGGCGCCTATGTATCTGGTGGCGGGCCTGCTGGTCATGGCCGAAAGCGTGACGCACCGCTTGATCGTCCAGCCGGTGGTGCGCAGCTTCTTTCCCAACATCGAAGCGATGGGCATCGTCATGACCTCGCTGGCCAACTATCAGGCTCGCCTGGGGCTGTTTCGCGGGGTCGGCGCCTTTCCTCATCCTATTCTGGGCGGGCTGTATCTCGCTTCGCTCCTTCCGCTCTATTTCAGTTCCCAACTGCGCGGATGGCCTCGCAAGGTCGGGCTGCTGTCGGGCTGTCTCGCCTTTTTCACGGTCAGTTCGACCGCTTTCATGATATTGGCGCTGAGCATCGGCTTGCTGTTCTATGATCGCATAACCCTCATGGTGCAGGGGATAAGGTGGCAGGGACTGCTGCTGATGCTCGGCCTTGGTCTGCTTGCCTATCAACTTTTCAGCGCGCATGGCCTGATAGGCCTTACCGTCAAGCTGGCGGTGGACGGCAACACCGCGTATTATCGATCTCTGACCTGGCAGTTTGCCGGCGCCGCTGTGGCCGCTCATCCCGTATTCGGGCTGGGCGACGGGCATTTTGCCCGCCCCGTGTGGATGGTGTCCGACACGATCGACAACTACTGGCTGCTTCTGGCGGTGCGCTATGGTTATGCGGTGCCTGCGGCACAATTGCTGGCCACGACGACGGTGATGTTTCAACTGGGCCAAGGGAGCCGCGCGGTTGACCGGACCGATGCCTACTTTCTGCGCGGCATCTGCATGACGATCGGCGTCGTGACGCTGGGCGGCTTTTTCGTGGCTCTGTTCAGCGGTGTGCAGATCTGGTTCGCGGTCCTGCTGGGTTGCGGCGCCAACTGTGCGCTCTTTGCCCGCGGCCAGGACAAATTGCGCCAAAGCCGAACCATCGCCGAGCAGCGCGCCAGAAGCGCCATCATGCCCCCCCGCCCTGCGGCGGCGCGATAAATCCTTAAACCAAAGGACTTGATTTCATGGCTTCCTCTCGTTTGCGCCGCCTCGCCCCTTGGGCCCTGGCCGGATTGGCTGTGGCGGGCGGCGCTGCGCTGGCGGCGCATCATTTCACGCTGTCCTATGGCCAGCCGGTCGATGTCACCTTTCGCGCGGGCGAACCGGCAGGCACCAGCGAGACCGATCTGATGCTGGGCAAGGCCGATTATGCGCTGCAATATTGCTGTGCGACCTCAACAAGGCTGGTGGCCGACCCTGCGGATGCCCGGCGCATGGTGCGCGAATTCCGCGTCGCGCCAAGCGAACCGCTGGTCAAAGGCAATCACCGCGCTGAACTGCGCCTGCGCCCCAACGCGCTTGGACAGGAGGTGTGGTATCGCGTCTCGGCCTTTATCCCGCAAGACTGGGTATCCTCGCCGCGCCATTCCATCATCTTTCAATGGCACGGATCGCGCGATGTGCTCTTGCTGGAGCCGGGCAAATATCCTCCGCTCGACATAGGCATTGAGGGGGATCACTGGACCATCCACAAAAGCTGGGACGACCGCATCGCCACACCGCCTGGCGGCGCGGTTCAAGGCATCAGCGAAATCGGTCAGGCGCCGCTGACCAAGGGAAGCTGGCAATGCTGGACGATCAGCGCCTTGTGGTCGAGCACCGCGCAGGGCCGCCTGCGCCTGTGGCTGGGCGACAGGATCGTGAGCGATGACAAAGGCCCCAATGCCCATCGCGACTATCTGGGGCCTTATCTGAAGGCCGGAATCTATGAATCAAGCTGGCACTATGACGGCGCCGATCCGAAAGTGTCGGAACGCCACGTCCTGATCGGGCCCATTCAGGTGCGCTACGGCCCAGATCCTTTCGGCATCATCGGCCACCGCGCCGATCCGTCCTGCCGCTGATCCTTCTTTTTTCCGAAAGCCGATTTCCGGATGCTGTTCTTCACTTGGCCCTTCGCGGTCTTCTTTGCGCTGTTCTATCCGGCGTTCCTGATGCTGCGGCGGCGGGTCCGGGCGCGCAATGTGCTGCTGATCGTGGCGGCCTTCATCTTTTACGGCTGGTGGGATGTGCGTTTCACCACGCTGCTGGCCTTTACCGTCGGGCTTGACTACCTGAGCGCGCTGGGCGCCGCGGGGCGGCGGATCACGCGCGGCCAATGGGCAAAAAGCTGCCTGTTTCTGGGCGGGGTCGGGCTGGTGGCGCTGGTGGCCAATCATGGGCATCAATTCGCGCTGATGACCTTGCCAGTGCTGGCGGCCCTGCTGCTCTATACGGGGCTGACCTATGCGCTGAACGCGATCGAGGATGAAGCGGTTCGCCGCCGCCGCTGGCTGCATGCCTGCGTGATCGTCAATCTGGCCGTGCTGTGTTTCTTCAAATACATGAATTTCTTTGGGGAATCGCTCGATCACGCGCTTTCCGCGCTGGGTGTGCATCTGGGCTATGTGTCCCTTGCCATCATCCTGCCGCTGGGCATTTCGTTCCATACGTTCCAGTCGATCGGCCGCACCATCGACGTCTCGCGCGGGCGGTTGGAGCCGTCGGACGACTTCATCGAATTCGCCACGTTCCTCACCTTCTTTCCGCAAATCCTGGCCGGCCCCATCGAGCGGGCCGCCCACATGCTGCCCCAGTTCCGCCATGTGCAGACGGTCAGTTGGGCGCTGGCCCGGCAGGGCATGGTGCTGTTCCTGTGGGGCCTGTTTAAAAAGCAGGTGGTGGCCGACAATCTGGCGGTTCTGGCCAATCCGGTGTTTCATGCGCCCCATGGCCTGTCCTCGGGCGAATTGCTGGTGGGCGTGCTGGCCTTCAGCTTTCAGATCTACGGCGATTTTTCCGGCTACAGCGATATGGCGCGGGGCCTTGCCGCGCTGATGGGCTTTGATCTGCGGATCAACTTTGCCCTGCCCTATTTCTCGCGCACGCCGTCTGAATTCTGGCGCCGATGGCATATCAGCCTGTCACAGTGGCTGCGCGATTATCTCTATATCGCGCTGGGCGGCAATCGGGGCGGGGCATGGAACACCTGCCGCAATCTGATGCTCACCATGGTGCTGGGCGGGCTGTGGCACGGGGCGGCGTGGACCTTCATCGTCTGGGGCTTTCTGCACGGCCTCATTCTGGTGCTCTACCGCGTGGCACGGGTGGACGATTATGTGTTCCGCGCGGACCGCACATGGCTGCGCGGGATTGTGGCATGGGCCGTGCTGATGCCGCTGATCGCGCTGACATGGACCTATTTCCGCGCCAATGGGGTGGAAACCGGCAATACGATCGTGGCGGGCATTCTGGGCCTGCATGGTCTGGCGCAGGGGCCATGGGCCACCTTTGCCTTCTATGCCCTGCCGCTCTTTGCCGTCGAGGCCGCGATGCGTCTGGCCGAGGATCGCGGCTTTGCCTTTGTCCGGCTGCCCTATCTGCTGCGCTATACGGCGGTGGTCGTGCTGGTGCTGGCCAATCTCGTGCTGGTCGCCTCGGCGGGCCAGCAATTCATCTATTTCGACTTTTAACGAACGGGGCGCTTTTTCATGTCATCCACCCTGTTGGGCCGGATTGCCCGGATCGCGGCGCTGGCCTTGTGGACCGCGCTGGTGGCCGAGGTTTTCTTGCGCCTTGTCGCGCCGCAGGCCCTGATGCCCCGCTATGTCACCGGAACGCCCTTTGGCATCCGCGGCAATATTCCCGGCGCCACCTATGCCCATGTCACGCCCGAGGTCGATGTCACCTATCGCATCAACATGCAGGGCATGCGCGATGACCGCGACTATCCGCTGGCCAAGCCGGCGCGCACTTGCCGCATCGCCCTGTTCGGCGACAGCTATACGATTGGCTACGAACTGCCTCTGGCGGCCACTTATGCCAAGCGTCTGGAGGCGCTGCTCTCGCGGCCGGATCACCCGGTCGAGGTGCTGAACTTTGGCGTCTCGGGCTTTGGCACGGCGGAAAACCTGCGCGCCTATGAAAGCGTGGGACGGCAGTTTCACCCCGATCTGGTGCTGATGCAATGGCAGGTCACCGATTATGACGACAACTCGCGCGCCGGGCTGTACCGACTCGATGGCGATCATCTGGTGCCGGGCCGCACCGCCTATCTGCCCGGCGTGGCGGTTCAGGACCGGCTGATGCGCTGGCGTCTCTATCGCCTGCTGGCCGATCACAGCCAGTTCTACAATTTCGCCCGCGAACAGATCGGTTGGCGCGGCAAACAATTGCTGGCCCTCTTCAGCAAAAAGCAGGCCGCGAACGCCGGAGACGGCGGCGAAGTGGAGAACGGCGATTACGCCATCAGCCCGGCCCAGATCCGGCTATCAGGGGCGCTGCTGCTGCACGCCCGCGATGTGGTTCGCGCCGACGGGGCCAATTTTGCCACGTTTGACATTCCCAACCGCGATCTGACCTCGTCCTACGCCCTGTTGCCAGCGTCTGTGCAACAGCAATTGCCGCCCATTTCGCCACTGACCGATTTCCGCGCCGTGGCGGCCGGGGGGCAGCATCTGTTCTATTCAACCGGCGCGCGCCATTTCACCCCCATCGGGGCGGAACTGATGGCCCGCGCCATGGCAAAACGGATCGACCAGGACCGCCTGCTAGCCTCCTGCCGCGCCGCGTCCTGATCCGTTGCGCCCAATCCGACCCTTGTGAAAGCCCAAGCGATGTTCAGCCGCCCTCTGCACGGCCTTCGTGGTCTGGCCTCCTTCATGGTGCTGTGCGCCCATGTCTCCTATGGTTTTTACGACCACTTCTATCATGATGACCCGCTGCTGGCCGCCGTCATGCCGCGTCTGGCCAATCTGGGCACCTATGGCGTCGAACTGTTCTTCGTCATCAGCGGCTATGTCATCACGCAAAGCTGTCTGAAATACAGCCCGCGTGAATTTGCCGGGCGGCGTTTCATGCGGATCTATCCGGTCTTTGCGCTCTTCACGCTGTTCTATTTTTTCGCCAATCGCGCGCTGCATATCGCGCCAGACCGGGGATCGCCCACCGATCTGCTGGCCAATCTGTTCTTCCTCGACATGTTTGCCGGCACCCAGGCGCTCAGTCCCAATGCATGGTCGATCACGCTGGAGGTGTGGTACTATATCTGCTCCTATCTGGTCATCGACGCCTTTATCCGGCGGCGTGATGCCTTTCAGCCGGTACGCGCACTATGCGCTGTAGCGCTCTCGTTGCTGGTGCTGACGGCCTATGACATCACCGCCTATTTTATCGGCGGCGTGGTGCTCTATTTCATGGCGGCCAAAATGGAGCGCCCGCTCGCGCCCCGCCGCAATCTGCCCTTTGTGCTGGCCGTGGCGGCGATTCTGGTCATTGCCACTTTCTTCGATTTCGATCCGCGATCCTATTTCTCGGAAACCGGGATGCAATTGATCGCGCTGATGCTGCTGGCCGCCACGCTGGTGGCGGTTCACGATGTGCTGGACGAACGCAATCCGCTCGCCCGCCTGTTGATCAGCCGTCCTTTCACCTTTCTGGGCACGATCAGCTATTCGCTCTATCTGACCCATCCTTATGTCTACATGGCGCTGCGCATGGCCGGACACAGGCTGCATGTCGAACGCCTGCCATGGGCATTGACCATGCCGGCCTATCTCGTGCTCGCGCTCGGCCTGTCGCTTGCGGCGGGCTGGGTGGTCCATCGGCTGGTGGAAACCGTTCCCTATCGCCTTGCCTATCGCAACCGCATCTATCGCGCCGCTTAACCGGCCGCGCTCTCATCACGAAAGGACGCCCGACGTGGACACCGCACCCGCGCCCGAACTCTCCATCCTGCTGATCAGCTGGAACACAAGGCAGATGACGCTCGACTGCATCGCCTCGGTCTATGAACAGACTCATGATACCAGCTTTGAGATCATCGTCCTCGACAATGCCTCCTCCGACGGTTCGGTCGAGGCGATCCGTGAGCAATTTCCCGATGTCGTGGTGATGGCCGAAACGGTCAATCACGGCTTTTCGGTGGGCACTAACCTTCAAGTGCCGCAAGCCAGGGGCAAGAAGATCCTGCTGCTCAACACCGATACGGTGGTGCTGGACCGGGCGATCGACAACCTTATGGCCTTCAGCCGCCGCGAGCCGCAAGCCAAGATCTGGGGCGGGCGCACGCTGTTTGGCGACCGCTCGCTCAACCCTACCTCGTGCTATGGCCGCCTGACGCCGTGGAACCAACTCAGCCAGGCGCTGGGCCTGACCGCGCTGTTTCCGCGCTCGCCCTTCTTCAACCCCCGCGCCTATCCGGGATGGCTGCGCGACAGCGAGCGGCGGGTCGATATCGTCACGGGTTGTCTGCTGCTGATCGACAAGTCGTTCTGGGAAGAACTGGGCGGCTTTAACGCGGGCTATTTCATGTATGGCGATGACACGGATCTGTGCGCCCGCGCGATCCGTCTGGGGGCCAAGCCGATGATCACGCCTTCGGCCACCATCGTCCATTACGGCGGCGGCAGCACCCGCAGCCACACACGCAAGATCTGTCAGATTTCCGCCGCCCATATCGCCATCATCAAACAGCATTACCCATGGGGCTGGCGCAATTTCGGTGCGGCGACCATCGTGGCCAATGTACTGATCCGGCGCGTGGGCTATGGCCTTGCCGCGCGGCTGCGTCCCTCCCGGTTTGGCGAAGTCGCCGCCAACTGGCGCGCGGCATGGGCCCAGCGCGAGGAATGGCGCCATGGCTATCCCTCCGGCAAGGCGCCCGGGTGATCGATGATGGGCCAGAGCGTGCCGGCCATCGCGTTGAGCGCGGCTTATCTGGTGACTGCGGCGCTGGCAGTGCTCAACAGCGGACGCCGCGGCGGGGGTCTGTGGCGCCGCATTGCGCTGCTGCTGGCCCTGTTGGCGCTCTGGCGGCTGATGGGGACGCAAGGCTGGCTGATGCAGTCCCTGCGCGGATGGAGCCAGAGCAACGCGCTGTATGAAGACCGGCGTTTGGTTCAGGTGCCGATGCTTTATCTGGCGCTGGGGCTGCTCTATCTGGCCGGGCGCCGCGGGGGCCTGTCGCTGCGGCGCCCGCGGGCAACTACGGCATGGGTTGCGGCGATGGGGCTGGTGGCCCTGGCGATCCTGCGCGCGATTTCGCTGCATGGCACCGATGCCCTGCTCTATCAGCCCGTGGGGCCGCTGCACCTGCATCACATCATCGACATCGCGCTTTGCGCGACCATCCTTGCCTGCGCCCTTTTGGCCCGGTTGCGCGCTGCAGACCCCTATCGCCGCAAACCCTCATGATGACCGGAAATTCATCCATGTCCCGAAAGAATGGCTTTGGCGCGTTGCGCCTGATGCTCGCGCTGCTTGTCATCCTCAGCCATGCGCCGGAAATGGCCAATGGCGATCGCCACCGTGAAATCCTGACCCGCCTGTTTGGCACGCTCAGTTTCGGCGATCTGGCCGTCGATGGCTTTTTCATCATCAGCGGCTATCTGATTTCGGCCAGCATGCTCTCGAACAGCAAGGGTTTCCTGCGCCGTCGCGTCATGCGCATCTATCCCGGATTTCTCGTGGCCAGTTTGTTCTGCCTGGTCATCGTGGGGCCGCTCCGCGGCATCAGTCTGACTAGCCTGCCCCGCGCGAATGGGGCATGGCTCTAGTACACATGGTTTTACTAAGCGGCCCGCAATGGGGGGATGCATTCACCGGATCGCCTTATAACGCGCTAAACGGAGCGATGTGGACCATCCGCTTTGAATTCCGATGCTACCTGCTGACCTACCTTTTGGGGATGATCGGTATTCTTAAGCGACCACGCCTGATGCTGTGGCTCACTGGGATTTTGGCGATTACCCACATATGGGCACAGCTACATCCTCTGCCCGCTATGCCCAAACTGCTAATCGCGCTGCTGGGTAAGCCGGACGATCTGATCCGGCTCACGCTGGCGTATATGGCAGGTAGCTGCTTTCGCCTTCTATCGCCTGTTTTCAACCGCCGCGTAGCCCTGGTCGCAGCGCTGCTGCTGGTCCCGGCGATGTTTTCCCATGCGTTGGCCGAAACCGCACTGGTGCTGCTGGGTGGTTATGGGCTGCTGTATTTGGCCCTTTGCATAAAGGACCCGCTTTTCCTGCGCATCAATGCCAGGGATGACATTTCATACGGCGTCTATCTGTATGCCTGGCCCATCGGCAAGCTGCTGTTTTGGTACGCGCCGGGCATGAATGTCTGGTTGAACGCAGCCCTCACTGCCTGCCTTGCTCTCGCGGCGGGCTGGATCAGTTGGAAGCTGGTTGAGCAGCCCGCCATGCGCCTTGGCGGCAAGCGGTCCGCCACACCTGAATCCAAAGCGCCCTCTCAAAACTCCGTTCTCAGGACCCTGCCTTGATCAAAGACCTGATCTTTCGCGCCAAATTCTTTCTGCGGCGCAAGCAACAACCCTTCGACCTATGGGTGCGCGGTGAATTTCGCCGGAAATACAATATTGATGTCGGCCTTTATTCCTATGGTTGTTTTGACCGCTGGCGCATTCCCGGCCCGCTGCGGATCGGGCGCTATTGCTCGTTTTCGAAAACCTGCCGCGTGGTCGATGCCAATCATGATCTGCATGCCCTGACCACCCACCCGCTGGTCTATGAAGCGCGCTTTGGCGTGGTCGAGCGCGACACGATCCATGCCGAAACGCTGGTGATCGAGGATGATGTGTGGATCGGCCATCACGCAATCATCCTGCCGGGGTGCAAATTCATCGGGCGCGGCGCGGTCATCGGCGCGGGATCGATCGTGACGCGCGATGTGCCCGCCTACAGCGTCGTGGCGGGTGTACCCGCACGCGTGATGCGGATGCGCTTTGAACCCGAAACCATCGCGGCCATCGAGGCATCGCGCTGGTGGGACATGGATCTGGATGCGCTGGGCCGGGCGTGGCGCCGCGACCCCAGCGTCATATTGCACCCCAATCCCGCCAATCTGGCCCATTTGCAACCCTGAGCATGCCCATTTCAACCGAACCACAGGAGAGCGGTCCTATGCGCCCCACCTCATTCGGCTTGCGCAATGATGCCCCCACGGGCCGGCCAATCGCGCCGGCAACGCCCCGCCTCAGCCCTGCCCCGGCGATACCGCCCAAATTGCCCCCGATGCGGCAAAGGCGGCTGCAATCCTATCTTGCGCTGGTGCTGGCCGATGGGCTGGCCATTGGTCTGGGGCTTGCCGCAGCGGCGCGCCTCACCGCGCCCTCGCCCTTTCATCTCGACCTGCTTTTGCCGATCTACTGGACGATTGCACTGATCCTGCCCGCCTATTCGCTGGCCACGCTGACCGACCGTCTGTTGGCGCCCAGCAAGGCGATTGCGGCCCTCCTGCTCGCCCATATCGTGCTGATCACGGCGCATTGGGCAACGCTGCTGTCGCATGAAGCGGGGCGCGGGACGGGCGGCGTGGGAGCCGTCGGCGCGGCCATGGGGATCACGATCCTCTTGATGATCGCGCTGCGCCTGATGCTGCGCCCGATGGTTCGCCGCCGTTGCGGCGCGCATGCGCAAAACCTGTTGATGATCGATGATGACGGCGAATTGCCCGCCATCGCGCATGGCGTTCGCGTTCATGCCCGCACGCATGGCCTGCGTCCCGACCTGAGCGATCCGCATATGCTCGACCGGCTCGGCCGCTATATGGACGGGATGGACCGCGTGCTCGTCGCCTGCCCCGCGCATCGGCGCGAGGCATGGTCGCTGGTGTTCAAAAGCGCCAATGTTTCGGGCGAGATCCTTGATGCCGAGGTCCATATGCTCGACGTGCTGGGTTCGCGTCGGGGGGATGATTACGGCGCTCTGGTCGTGTCGGTCCAGCCCCTGTCGATGAGCCAGCGCGCCACCAAGCGCGCCTTTGACGTGGCGGTGGCGGGCGGAGCCATTCTGGCGCTGGCGCCTTTGCTGGCGGTGGTCGCCTTGCTGATCCGGCTGGGCGATGGCGGGCCGGTCCTGTTCGTCCAGAACCGGACCGGGCGCAACAACCGCTTCTTTCCGATCTACAAGTTCCGCTCGATGCGGGTGGAGCGCGCCGATGCCGTGGGCGCCCGCTCGGCCAGCCGCGACGATGACCGCATCACCCCCATCGGCCGCCTGATCCGGCGCACCAGCATTGATGAATTGCCCCAGCTCTTCAACGTCCTGCGCGGGCATATGAGCATCGTGGGGCCGCGCCCGCATGCCATCGGCTCGCTGGCGGGCGAGCAATTGTTTTGGGATGTCGACCGCCGTTACTGGCTGCGCCATGCGGTCAAGCCGGGACTGACCGGTCTGGCCCAGATGCGCGGGCTGCGCGGCGCAACGCAAACCGAAAGCGATTTGACGCGGCGTTTGAAGGCCGATCTGGAATATCTGGATGGCTGGACGATCTGGCGCGATATCGCGATCATCGTCGGAACTCTGCGCGTGCTGATCCACGCACGGGCGTTTTGAGGCAGGAGCACGCCATGACCTTTCGCACCACCCTGTTTGCGCTGGTTGTCGCGGCCTCCTTTGCCGCGCCGCCGCTGACGCTGGCCCAACCGGCGCCATCATCGAGCGTCACGGCCGACCTGCATACGCTGGCGGCCGACCCCATTCCCCCGCTCAAGACGAGAATCATGGGCTATACTGTCACCGCTTTTCCCAAAAGCCGCTGATGCCGACGAATTGTGTTGCGGCGCAAAATATCATTTCCTTAATTCTTTTAAGACGTTGTTTGCCCGATACTTACATCGCTTCGCACTCACCGCGTAATCCTAATGGCTACGTACTAAACCGGATGTGCGATAGCCCTGAACCCACATTGTCCATTACCTTGCCGCCTGCATGCCAAAATCATCGCAGCGCCTTAACCGGCCATGTCGATGAAGCTCGACGATTTTGAGCCAGGCGAATGGAGATGTCTTGTTCAATTTGCGTAAGCTTGCGGCGGTACTCGCCTTTTTTCTGTCCATTGGCGGCCATGGCGAAGCAGGCGCCCAAGGCAATGCTGTATCCAATAGCATAAGCGGCGATGCGGCCGCCAATAGCGCCCGAAAGGGCGCTGTCATCGCCACAGTCAACGGCATCCGTATCTTTGACGAGGATCTGGCGCGCCGGATTCAGGAAGAGCATGGGCCCACCGCCGTGTCGCAGGATGTCCGCCTGCAGACGCTCAAGACCATGATGGCCGAGGTTGCCGTCGATGCCGCCTTTGGCAAGGCGATCAAGAACGATCCGCAATTGCAGGCCGCATTGGAATCCCAACGGCGCAAATTCGTGCTGGCCGCCTATGACAGCAGCCGTTTGCAGGGCATCGAGGTTTCCCCGCGCGAGGTGGACGATTTCATCGCCGCGCATCCCGACTATTTTGGCGGGCGCCGCACCTATCACTATTCACGCGCCGACCTGATCGCCCTGACCCCCAACGCCCAGGCGGAGTTGAACAGCCGCCTGCCCGAATGGCGCAAGGGGGCCGCGATGAACCCGGATGAATTTCAGCTCAATCTGGTCTGGGCGCAGAACCCGGCGTTTCGCATCAGCATGTCGCGCAATTGGGACGGCAGCGAGCAAATCCCGGTTGAGGATCTGGCCGTGCTCAAACAGCTTGACGGCGCGCCGGGCAAGGTAAGCGTTCAATGCAAGGGCGACAGGTGCCACCTGCTGGCGCTGCACGGTTCCTATTCCGACCCTGTTGATCCGGTGCTGGTGCGCGATGCGCTGGCGGCCCAGCTGCGTCAGGTCAAATCGGCGCAGGTAATTGATCGGGCCAATACCGAACTTCTCGCGCGGGCCGATGTCAAGGTGGACGATGCCGCCATGGCCGCGGCAATGGCGCGCGCGTCGTCCTCGCTGACCCGCGACGAAAATGCATCGCGGCGGCGGGTGGTCTGGACGGTCCAGATTCTGGCCCTGCTCGCCTCTTTTGCCTGCGCGGTGCTTATCCTTACCAAAAAGAGCGATAAATACCGCTCGTCCTCCTATCTCGTGCTGATCAGCTACGAACGCTATGTCCGCATCACCTGCGCGCTGCTGCTGCCTTTGGGGATCGCCTTTTTGGGGTTGGTGGTGTTGGGAGCCAACCCCATCGTCAGGCCGGCGATTGACACGCCCGTCATTGCCGGCCTGACACTTTGCGCGGTTACTCTGGCGGTGCTGGCGTGGCGCCATTCCGGGGGCCTGCGCTATGTCTTGCGCCGCCGCCGCTATGGCTTGATCCTCCTGCTGGCCGCGCAGGGCGCCTTGCTGGCGAGCCTGTTCTGATGGGTTCGCCCTCCCTTGAGCGCCGATCCGACCCTGTGCTGCCTTCGGTGTGGAGTTGGGCCGCCTGTGGCCCACGCGCGCTGACCGCGCTGGCCCAGATCGCGCTGCTGGGGCTGGTCGTGCTGGCCTCGGATACCAAATATGCCAACCCGGATCTGTCCGGCGGACGGCTGCAGCAGGCGCTGACATGGTTGCCCTCGCTGATTCAGGGGCTGGTGCTGGGCGGCGCGGCGGGGCTGGCCTATGCCGTCACCAACGATGGCCGATTGATCGAGCGCATCATCAAGGCCCCGGTGCCGCCGCTGATGGCGCTGCTGCATGGTGTGATCGGACTGGTCCTTGTCGCCGGTTCGATCATGACGCCGCCATTGATGGCGCTCGATATGTCGGGGCCGAATGCGGCGCTGCTGTTCTATATGTTCGCCCCGGTGCTGTGGCCGGCCTATCTGGTGTCAGGCTGGATAGTGGCGGTCCCGGCCCAAGCGCTGAAAAACAGACAGCAGTTGGGCGATCTCGTCGCGCTTTGCGGCACGATCACGCTGGCAATGTTCGCGTGGCATTATGTCGAACGCACCCAAAGCGCCAATTCCTATGCGATCACCGATGCCTGCGTAACGATTGCCTCATGGTTCAGCCTGCTGGTCGGCAATCCCATCCACCCGATCGGGATCAATGAACGGGGCTGGCCGCTTTATCAGACCGGCGAAATTACCGTCTCGATCGCCCCGGTCTGCGCGGGGATCGAGGGCTTGTTGCTCACCACTGCGCTGTTGCTGACGCTGGTCGCGCTGGAAAGGCACAGGCTTTATCTTGGCCGCGCGCTGGCGCTGGTGGCGGCGGCGGCGGGGCTGACCTTTGTCATCAATGCGCTGCGTCTGGCGCTGTTGTTCTACATTGGCGATCACTGGTCGCCAGAGATCGCGGTAACGGGCTTTCACAGCAATTTCGGCGTGGTGACCCTGGTGGTGGTTTGCGCCATGTTCACCCTTGCCATTCGCCGCTTTGCCGGGCGCGCACCGGCGCATGGCGCGACGCCCGATGCCGCGCCTCGCCCTGCGCCGGAGGCATCGGCCCATCCCCGCATCGCGCATCACAACGTCCGGTTGATCATCCCCCAGATGGCAATGCTCGCCTGTCTGCTGGTGCTCGGGCTGGCGGCGGGCGAATTTGACTGGCCCTATCCGGTCGGGGTGATGGTGGTGGGCGCGGTATTATGGCGGATGAAGGATTTGCGCCCGCCCGCCACGTGGCAGGTAACGGCTTTGCCGATACTGGCCGGGATGGGCGCCTTTGGCCTCTGGCTGATGCTGGTGCCTGCCGATCCTCTGGCCTCGGCCCGGTTTGAATCCGCGCTGTTTGGCGCGCCCCTTATCGCAAGTTGTCTCTGGCTGGTGTTTCGCCTGGCCGGATCGGTGCTGCTGGCGCCGCTGGTGGAAGAAATGGCCTTTCGAGGCTTTTTGCTCCCCTGGCTGGCCGACCGCGCACAGATCACCCTTCCCCGCCCGATCGCCCGCGCCAGCGCCCTGCTGGTAACGTCGATCGTCTTTGGCCTGGTGCATGCAGACGTTCTGGCGGGGATTGCAGCAGGCCTGGTCTATGGCGCAATCCAAATGCGTCGTGGCCAATACGCCGACGCAATACTGGCGCATTGCGTGACCAATGCATGCCTGTGCCTGTATGCCCTGTCCACCGGCCAATGGAGTTACCTGTAATTCTTTGGCCAATCACCCAACCAACGGGAGATTTTCATGAAAAATGGAATCTTTGCAAGGCTGGCCGCGCTGCTTTTTCTGGCGCTCGCCGTTGCCTTTCCGTCGTTGGCGTCGGCAGCAACAACACCGCTGTTTGACTTCACCGACTATACGTACACGCGCAACACCTACAACAACAAGACCGCGCCTGTGTCTTCGACCGACTCGCTGCTTTCGGTGGCGGCCACGAAGACCAATGCCAGCAGAAGTTCGATTGCCGGCATCAGCTATACCTCGATGGCCAAGGGTTTGTTCAACTTCGATTATTCGGTGGTGACCAACTCGAGCTCGGCGGTCAATTACACGCTGCATTTTGTGGTCAACGGCGTCTCGACGGCCCTCACCGGCTCGTCGGGCACCTATGCCTACAATCTGGAAAACGGGGACACCTTCGGCTGGCTGCTGACCTATACCAAGGGCACCACCAACTCGACGGCCACCCTGAATATCACCAACTTCACTAAGGCTGTGGCCGCGCCGGAAATCGATGGCGCCAAACTGCCGCTGGCGCTGTTGCTGATGGTCCTGCTGTTTATCGCAGGCCGTTATCGCATGAAGGCAAAAGATCTGGTCGCCTGATAAAGTGACCTTTTCCTTGCACCACATGCCAATCTGAAAAGGGCATCGCTTGGGTTCATTCCCTTGCGGTGCCTTTTTTCTCATGGGGACTTTCCATGAACCGAACCCGCCTTGCCTGCCTCTTGACCCTTGCGGCCAGTGTGTCCTGCACTGTACCGGCCTCATCGCCCGCCGCGCCGCGCGGATGGCGGCCGGAAACGCCGCGTCTGGGCATCAATCTCTCGATGGTGGGAAGCCCCTTTCCCGAAATTCCCTTTGTGGATGTGTTCAAACAGTTCGACCCATGGATCATCCGGGGCACCGCCCTTTACGGCAAGACAACATTGGTCAATGGCTGGATCACCGAATTGGCCGAGGGGCAATTTGCGCAGGCCTGCACCTTTCAGCGTTTCAATCAGGGCCATTATCCGGCGGGCCGCTACACCGTACTGTATGACGGCCGGGGCGAACTGACCGCGCGCGGCAGCCTCAAAATTGTCGAGGACCGCCCCGGACGACTGCTGATTGACGTCACGCCCAGTGCTGATCCGAAAAAGAGCGGCATCTGTCTGATCGAGAATGCAACGGCGCCGGATGACCCCATCCGCAATATCCGCGTCATCCTGCCCGGCTATGAACAGACCTATCAGCGCGATCCCTTTTATCCGCCATTTTTGCGCGCGCTCAAACCGTTTGGCACCATCCGCTTCTTGCCATGGACCGGGATTGCCCGATCCGATGTGGTGGAATGGTCAGAGCGCCGCCCGGCAAATTACGCCACCCAGGCGCTCAGCTTCTCGCCCAGCACCGAGCCAGTGACGCGGACCGGCGTGGCGCTGGAGTTTCAGATCGCGCTGGCCAACCGGCTGGGTGCCGATCCATGGCTGAACGTGCCGGTTCGCGCATCGGACGATTACATCCGCCAGATGGCAATCTATGTGCACAGCCATCTGCGGCCCGACCTGCATCCCTATATCGAATTTTCCAATGAGATCTGGAACGGCCGCTTTGCCTCCGACTATAACTATGCCCGCGAGATGGGCACGCTGATGGAGCTGGATTCCTCGCATAATCATGCCAATGCCGGGCTTTATTGGTACGCCTTGCGCGCCACACAGATGTTCGACATCTGGAACGCGGTCTATGGCCGCGATGCGGGCAAGATCGCGCATGTCATCGCCGGACAGCAGAATTGGCCGCGCGAGGCCGAAATCATCCTTTCCTATCGCGACACCTATCGCAAGGCCGATGTGCTGGCGGTGGGCGGCTATGTCTCGCCCTATCGCTATCGCGATATGTCCCATCCCGAAACGGCAAGCCAGATCGCCCAGCGGACACCGGCCGAGGTGATGGACAGCCTCAATCAGGCGATCACCGCATCAGCGGCATCCATCGCGCTCCATCGCAGCATTGCCCGGCGCTATGGGCTGGGGATGGTGGTTTATGAAGGGGGCACCGATTTTGAAACGGGCATGGTTCCTCCCCCTTTCCGGGCCAAGATCGATGCCCTGTTTGCCAAGGTTCAGGAAGATCCCAGGATCGGCGAGGCCTATCGCCGCCTGCTCGACATACAATTTGCACAAGGGACGACCCTGTTCAACCATTTCTGCGACGTGATGCCGCCTGCGGCCGGTGGCCACGGCATGCTGAACTGGCAGGATCAGCCGCTGGCCACCTCGGCCAAATATCAGGTGCTCAGCCGCTATTTCGCGCGCAAGCGCTGATGACAGGGCGCCCCGTGCGGCAGCGGGGCGCCTACACCCTCAATTGCGCCCTTCCGCCTCCCAGGCGCTGCCCAGACCCAGTCTGGCATAATCGGGCTGGGCCACCGCCGGGCCGCGAAAGCGCGGGGCCGGACGCTCAACACCGCGCGGCGCGACACGGGCCGGATTGCCGCCAGCCGGAGTGTGGGGCTTGGAGTGATCGTCCATGACAAAACCTTTCCTTGAAACGGTCCGCCACCCTTCGGGCGCTACCGGCATGAGCGGAAAGTTTAGGAGCCTGAATAATCGAGACAATCAGGCCCGATGACAGGAAAGTAATACCTATTGGCTAGGCGGGAGGCTGATGAACGTATAGAACTGACCGGCGATATCTATCATCACGCCTGCGACCTCTTTGCCGCCCGATGGATTTTGATCCCCTTTCTCCCAATATCATAACCTGTTTAGGCGACTAGCTATGACGACCTCCCGCATGAGAGGGGTGAGGAACGCCATGTTCCTTCCATGGGGACCGCCCCCTTGGCTTTGCCCGAACCGCCCCACTTGTTCAGCTTAAAGGATTGATCACATGCCCATACTTATCTCCGGCGGCCCGCCTATGATTACGGCCGGGGTCGCTGGGCCATCCACTGTGCAGGAGAAAGCCGCATGAGGATCGCGGTAACGGGCCGAAACGGTCAGGTCGTGACCTCGCTGATTGAGCGGGCGGGCGTGGGTGTCGAAGTCATTGCGCTGGGGCGGCCGGAGATGGATCTGGGCGATCTGGCTACGATTGCCCCGGCGATTGCCGCGGCGCGGCCCGATGTGGTGGTTTCGGCTGCGGCCTATACCGCCGTCGACCGGGCCGAGAGCGAGGAGGAGGCCGCCTTTGCCGTCAATGCCGCCGGGGCAGGCGCCGTGGCGGCGGCCGCGCAGGCGCTGGGCGTGCCGGTGATCCATATTTCCACCGATTATGTGTTCGACGGCACCAAGCCTGATCCCTATGTGGAGAGCGATCCCGTCGCCCCGCTCGGCGTCTATGGCCGGTCCAAACTGGCGGGCGAACAATTGGTGCTCGCGACCGCCCCCGATGCGGTGATCCTGCGCACGGCGTGGGTTTACAGCCCGTTTGGCGTCAATTTCGTCAAAACCATGTTGCGTCTGGCGGAAACGCGCGAGGAACTGGGCGTGGTGGCCGACCAGATCGGCAATCCCACCAGCGCGCTCGACATTGCCGATGCGGTGCTGGCGATCGCCTTTCGCCTTTACAGCGCGCCCGACACCGCGCCGCGCGGCATTTTCCACATGACCGGCACCGGCGAGGGCAGTTGGGCCGATCTGGCCGAAGCGGTTTTTGCCGCCAGCGCCGCGCTGGGCGGCCCGGCTACGCAGGTGCGAAAGATCACCACCGCCGATTATCCCACCCCCGCCGCCCGCCCCGCCAACTCGCGGCTCTGCTGCGATCGGCTTTACGAGGCCTATGGCCTGCGACTGCCCGCATGGCGCGATGCGGTCAAAGCCACTGCGGCGCGTCTGGTCGCGCCTGTCCTATAGGAAGGATCCTTCACACCGCCGCCTCTCCATACCGAAAGCACATCGCATCATGCGGGCAAAACATTGGTTGCCGCCTTGCCCGCGCGATAGGCCTTGTATCCATTCCACGTCCCATGCCGCACCGCCGGCCAACGAAAGGACCACCCTATGGAGAGGCCCCTCTACCGTTCCATCGCCATGATCGCCACGCTCTGCGCAGGCGGCGCGGCGGTGGCGCAAATGCCTTCGCCCCCTCCCGCCGGCCCTGCCGCCTATCCGGCGCAGGCCGTCTATCCCAAGGAAAACCGCGAGGCGGTGGGCCGCGAACTGGCCGCCGCGCGCAAGATCGCGGGCGCGGATCTGGAGGCCGAGTTCAACTGGCGCTGTTTGATCAGCCCGCTTGATCGCAATCTGGTGATGGGGGTCCAGCATGACGGGCTGGTTCCGGCCACGCGGGTCTTCGACAATCTCTATTCCATCGGCCAGAATTCCGTCTCGGCATGGGCGATCGACACGCCGCAGGGCATCATCGTCATCGACGCATTGAACAGCCCGGATGAGGCACGCGACATCCTTGTGCCCAATATGCAGAAGCTGGGACTTGACCCCAAGCGCATCAAATATGTCATCGTCACGCATGGGCATGGCGATCATTGGGGCGGGGCCAAATTCCTGCAGGATACGTATGGCGCGCGCATTGTCGCCTCGGCCACCGATTGGGCGATGATGGAAAGCCCTTCACGCGGGGGCGGGCCTTTCGCCTCATTGGTGCCGCCGCGCCATGACATCGAGGCCAGGGATGGCGACAGCGTGACTTTGGGCGATTATGCGGTGAAAACCTATATCACGCCGGGCCATACGCCGGGCACGCTCTCGCTGGTCTTTCCGGTGTTTGACCAAGGGGTGCGTCACAACGCGGGCCTGATGGGCGGGACGGGTGGAGGCAGCACCGCTCCTGCCGCGCGCCAGCAGATCGCCTCGCTGGCCCGTTGGCAGGGGATCACCAAGGCGGCGGGCGTCGATGTGCTGGTGACCAACCATCCGGTGCATATGGCCGCGACCGAGAAGGAGGCGCTGATCCGCTATGGCGCGACCGGCGGGGCCAATCCCTTCATCTATGGTGTGGACAAATATCAGCGCTATATGGGCGTGATGAGCGCCTGCAGCCGGGTGCAACTGGCCCGAATGGGCGAAGCGGCCGAATAATCCGCGCAAGAGAAAACCCCCGCTCCCGAAACGCAGGGAGCGGGGGTTTCTTTATGCCTGCGCGCCGATCCGCTCGATCTTGCCGACAAGGAACAGGTAGGACAGGGCCGCCGCCAGAGCGCTGCCCGCCACCAGCATCAGCACGAGATCGAAAGAGCCGGTTTCCTTCAGGATCCAGCCAATCAGGATCGGCGTGGTAATCGAGGAAATATTGCCGAACATATTGAAAATGCCGCCCGAGAGCCCGGCACTGTCGCGCGGCGCCACATCGGCCACCACCGCCCAGCCCAGCGCGCCCACGCCCTTTCCGAAAAAGGCGAGGCTCATGAACAGCAGCACCAGCGTATTGGAATGGACGAAATTGCAGCCAAGGATGGTGAGCGCTCCCAGCATCCCCGCCACCACCGGCGCCTTGCGCGCCCAGGTCAGCGACACGCCGCGCCGCAGCAGCCAGTCCGACCAGATCCCGCCCAACACCCCGCCGATGAAGCCGCAGACCGCCGGCATCGTGGCGAACAGCCCGGCCTTCATCACCGAAAGCCCGCGCGCCTGAACCAGATAGACCGGGAACCAGGTGATGAAGAAATAGGTCAGCGTGTTGATGAAGAACTGGCCGGAATAAAGGCCCCACAGCGTCGGCGTGGTCAGCAAAACGCGCATCTTGCGCCGGTTTTCCGCCTTGGCCGCGTCGGGGTCGACCAAAGGCTGCGCCACCGGATCGACCAGCGCCCCGCCCTCGACCAGCAGGCCCAGTTCGCCCGCCCCAAGGCGCGGATGATCGCGCGGATCGCGCACAACCCGGCCCCAGAACAGCGAGACGACCAGCCCCAGCGCCCCCATCGTGACAAACACCCATGGCCAGCCGAAATCGGCCACGATCCACCCCATCAACGGGGCAAACAGCACAGTGGCGAAATATTGCGCCGCATTGAACACCGCCGAGGCCGTGCCCCGCTCGCGCGCGGGAAACCAACTGGCCACCACGCGGGCATTGGCGGGGAAACTGGGCGCTTCGGCCAGACCGACCAGAAAGCGCAGGGCAAAGAGCGCCGTCACGGCGGCGGCTCCGCTCAGCCACACCACCGCGCCATGGGCCACCGTGATGATCGACCAGGCCACGATCACCCACAGATAGACTCGCGGCGCCCCGAACCGGTCGAGCAGCCAGCCCCCCGGCACCTGCGCGATGACATAGGACCAGCCGAAAGCGGAAAAAACGATGCCCAGTTGCAGCGGGTCGATGCCCAGATCCTTCGACAGCGAGGGCGCGGCCAGCGAGAGCGCAGAGCGCACCGCATAATTGATGATGGTGACGCCGAACAGCATCGCCAGCACGCCCCAGCGCAGGCGGCCGACGCGGGTGATTGCCTCCATGACCTTGCTCCTCAATCCTGCGCGTGGTCGGTGCAGCCTTGGGCGTCGATGCGGCAACTGGCCTCGGTCCACGCCCGCGCCTGATCCGAGAGAGTAACGCCAAGACCGGGGCGGGTGGAAAGCATCATCCGTCCGCCCTCAAGGATCTGGCGCTCGTTGAACAGCGGGTCGAGCCAGTCGAAATGTTCAACCCATGTGCCCAGCGGATAGGCAGCCGAGACATGGACATGGATTTCCATCGCGAAATGGGGGGCCATCATCAGGCCCGCCTGCTCGGCGCGCGCGGTCACGCGCTGAAACTGGGTGATGCCGCCCACGCGCGCGGCATCGGGCTGGATGAAATCGACCGCGCGCGCGTCGATCATCACGAAATGCTCGGCGGCGCTCACCAGCATCTCGCCCGAGGCGATGGGCGTGTCGATCGCGGCGGCAAGGGCCGCGTGGCCCTCGATATCATAGGCGTCGAGCGGCTCTTCGATCCAGACGAGACCATATTGCTCCATCGCGCGGCACATGCGCAGGGCCGTGGGGCGGTCCCATTGCTGATTGGCATCGACCATCAGCGCCACGCGCCCGTCGATCTGCTTGGCCACCGCCTCAAGGCGGGTCAGGTCAACCTTGGGATCGGGATGGCCGACCTTGATCTTGATCCCGCCGATGCCGCCGGCGATCGAGGCCTCCACATTGTCCAGCACCTCGGGCAGGGGTGAGGAAAGGAAACCGCCCGAGGTGTTGTAGCTGAGCACGCCATCGCGCCATGCCCCAAGCAGCCGCCCCAGAGGCAGGCCCGCCCGCTTGGCCTTCAGATCCCACAGGGCAATGTCGATGGCCGCGATCGCCTGTGTTGAAAGGCCCGAACGGCCGACCGATGCCCCGGCCCAGACCAGCTTGTTCCACAGGCGGCCGATATCGGCAGGGTTTTCCCCGATCAAGGCGTCGGCCACTTCGCGCGCATGGGCATACATGCCCGGCCCGCCCGCACGCTTGGAATAGGAAAAGCCCAGGCCGCTGTGCCCGTCCCTCGTCTCGATTTCGGCAAAGAGCATGGCCACGCGGGTCAACGGTTTCTGGCGGCCGGTAAACACCTTGGCATCGGAAATCGGCGTCGCGAGAGGCACCCAGGCGAGGCTGAGCTTGATGGCGCAAATCGTATCGGTGGGCATGACAGTCCTCTCGCGGATTTATCTCTTGGGCGCCATGATCGCGGGGGATCGATGCGCGATCAACCGCCAAGGCGGCATCGGTCGATAGGAAATTCGCATTGGTCTTGGACGCGTCATGGGGCCATGCGGGTAAAAATATCAGGATGGAGAGAGCCCGGATGCAGATTACCGCCCTGCGCGTGACGCCGATTGCCTTTCGGGATCCGCCGCTGCTCAACGCCGCCGGGATCCACGAACCCTATGCGCTGCGCTCGATCATCGAGGTTGAGGCGGGCGGCTTTACAGGTCTTGGCGAAAGCTATGGCGATGCGCCGGTGCTGGCCGCGCTGATGGCTGCAGCGCCCGATCTGGTGGGCCTGTCGATCTATGATCTCAACGGCCTGCATGACCGTCTGAGCGCCGCGCTTGCCCGCCTGCCCGCAGCGCAAGCTGGGGCCGAACTGGCGCCCGGATCGCAACCTTCGCGCCTGCTGGGCAATTGCTTTTCCGCCTTCGAGGTCGCGCTGCTCGATCTTCAGGCCAAGGCGGCGGGTGTGCCTTTGCATGAATTGCTGGGCGGGGCGGTGCGGCGCGAGGTGCCGTTCTCGGCCTATCTCTTCTTCAAATATGCCCGTCATATCGAGCCGGAAGAGGCCCCCGACGGATGGGGCGAGGCCATCACCCCGCAGGGCATTGTGGCGCAGGCGCGCCGGATGATCGACCTTTACGGCTTTGGCTCGATCAAGCTGAAGGCGGGCACGCTGCCCCCCGACATTGAGGTGGCGAGCATCGAGGCGCTCTCTCGCGCTTTTCCCGGGCTGCCCTTGCGAATCGACCCCAATGGGGCGTGGAGCATGGAGACCGCATTAAAGGCGGCGGAAAAGCTGGGCCCGCTGATCGAATATTATGAGGATCCGGTGGCGGGCCATGACGATATGGCTGCGCTGCATCGCCAGACCGGCCTGCCGCTGGCCACCAATATGATCGTCATCGACTTTCCGGGCCTGCGCGAGAGTGTGGCGAAGAATTCGGTGCAGATCGTGCTGTCCGACCACCACTACTGGGGCGGATTGCGCGCGACACAAAACCTCGCCGCGATGTGCGACACTTTCGGGCTGGGCCTTTCGATGCACTCCAATTCGCATCTGGGCATCAGCCTGATGGCGATGACTCATCTGGCCGCGACCACGCGCAATCTGACCTATGCCTGCGACACGCATTATCCGTGGGTGGAGGAGGAAGACGAAGTGATCGCGGGCGGCAAGATACCCATCACCGGGGGCTGTGTGCGGATCACCGATGCGCCGGGCATCGGTGTGGAGATCGACCCGGAACGGTTGGCCCGCGCCCATGCGATGTTCAACCGCATCACCATCCGCACCCGTGACGACTTGGGCCAGATGCAGAAGTATGATAAGAGCTTCACCGGAAAAAAGCCAAGATATTGAATAAGTCGCGCGATCAGGCTCGCCTGCTGCATGACGGGGGGAAGAGGCCTTGTTTGAACTGATCCAATTGCGCTGCTTCGTGGCCGTGGCCGAGGAACTGCATTTTGGCCGGGCCGCCGCCCGCCTCAACATGACCCAGCCGCCGCTCTCGCGCCATATTCAGGTGCTCGAACGGGTCATGAAGGTGCCGCTGTTCTACCGCTCCAGCCGGACGGTAAAGCTGACGGCGGCGGGTTCGGCCTTTCTGGTCGAGGCGCGGCGCGTGGTGCAATTGGCCGACAGCGCGGTGGCCACCGCGCGCGCGGCGGCCGAGGGGCGGCATGGGTTGGTCAGCCTGGGCTTTACCGCCGCCTCGGGCTATTCCTTCCTGCCGCGCTTTATCGCCAATGTGCAGAAAATCCTGCCCGATGTGCGCTTTGTGTTGAAGGAAATGGTCAGCGACGAGCAGATCGAGAGCCTGTTGTCGGGCCGGATCGATCTGGGATTCCTGCGCCCGCCGGTGCGCCATCCCGCGATGGTCTCGCAGGAAGTGCTGCGCGAACGTTTCATCATCTGCTCTCCGGCCAGCGTGCCGGAGGAGGAACGCCCGCGCCGTCTGGCCGATTTCGACCGCCTGCCCTTCATTACCTATGCGCCGGATAAGGCTCGCTATTTCCACGATCTGCTGGCGGGCCTTTTCGCAGGCGCGCGGGCCGAGCCGCGCTTTGTCCAATATCTGGCCCAGATCCACACTGCGCTGATGCTGGTAGGCGCGGGCCATGGTTATGCGCTGGTGCCCGAAAGCTCGCGGCGGCTTCACCCGGACGGCGTGGTCTTTTCCGAACTGGAGGATGGCGAACCGATCGTGGAATTGCAGGCGGCATGGCGACGCGATGCGGATAATCCGGCGCTGCTGGCGCTGGTGCCGCGATTGATGGAATTGTGCGCCCCGGATGGATGCTGATCCATCGATGCCGGGGCGGCATCAACCAATCCTGACACGCGATTGGTCGAATGCGCCTTCCCCGGGTTAGGCTCTCCCTAAACCATAATAGGGAGAGAGCCATGGAAAGGCGTGATTTTCTGACCACTATCGGAGCAAGTGCGCTGGCGGGCGCCGTGCCGCCCATGGCGCGGGGGGCGGGCCGCAAACCCGCCGCGGTCAAAGCCCCCGCGCTGAAGATGAAGCTGGGATGCCAGAGCGGTCCGGCCACCGATGAGCATTTCGCCTTCCTGGCGCGTTATGGCGTGACCCATGTGGCGGCGCGGGCCAAATCGGCGGAGGGCGCGCTTTACTCGACCGCCGATGAGGTCAAAGCCCTGCGCGATCTGGCCGAGCGGCACAAGCTGACGCTGGCGATCCTCGATCCCCTGTTGCTGCCATCCTCGCACATCGACCGCGAGAAAAATCCCGGCATCATGCTGGCCACCAGCCCGGAACGCGAGCGCGAGGTGGAGGCGTTCCAGAACCAGATCCGGGCCTGCGCGGCGGCGGGCGTGCCCTGCATCAAATATAACATGAGCCTGCTGGGCGTCATCCGCACCGGGCGGGTTCAGGCGCGCGGCGATGCGGTCTTTTCCGAATATGACGCGGCAAAGCTGGACCCGGCCAAGCCGCTCACCCGCGCTGGCATGGTCAGCGAGGATGCGTTTTGGGAGCGGATCACATGGTTCCTCGACCATGTCGTGCCGGTGGCCAATGAATATAAAATCCGCATCGCGTGCCATCCCCATGATCCCGGCACACCGCCGCAGGGCTATCAGGGCATCCACCGCGTGCTGGGCACCATCGAGGGCATGAAGCGCTTTATCACCATCCGCGAGAGCGCCTGGCACGGCCTCAATTTCTGTCAGGGGACGGTGAGCGAAAACCTGGCGCATCCGGCAGAGCAGATATTCGACGTCATCCGCTGGTTCGGCAGCCGCAAAAAGATCTTCAACGTCCATTTCCGCAACATCGTGGGCGGGCGCGGCCATTTCCGCGAGGCTTTTCCGGACGAGGGCGATGTCGATCTCTATCGCGCGCTGCTGACCTACGCCGAGGTCGGCTATGACGGGATGCTGATGCCCGACCATGTGCCGGTCATTCCCGGCCACCCAGAAGCCGAGGGCGAGAATTTCGCCTTTGCCTATGGTCATATTCGCGGCCTGATGCAGGCGGCGGCCCATTACGTCGGATAAAAAGCGGGGAGGTAACCGGGTGGTCGGCTCCCTCCTGCCCGACCATGCATGGGCCTGTTGTCAAAGGCTCGCCTTCGCCTTGGCGACCAGCGCGGCCAGTTCGTCATGTTCGGCGGCCGACAGGTCGGTGAGCGGGGTGCGCACCGGGCCTGCGGGGCGGCCGATGACATTCATCCCCGCCTTTACGATGGACACCGCATAGCCCCGCCCGCGATTGCGCAGCGCGATGTAGGGCAGCACGAAATCGCGCAGCATCTGATGCACCCGCGCATGATCGCGCGCGCGCGCCGCCTTGTAGAAAGCCACCGCCCATTCGGGCAGGAAATTATAGATCGCCGAGGAATAGGTCGTCACGCCCATCTCCAGATAAGCGGGCGCAAAGGTCTCCGCCGTGGGCAGGCCCCCGATATAGGTCAGCCGGTCGCCCAGCTTGCAATAGATGCGCATCATCAGCTCGATGTCGCCCACCCCGTCCTTGTATCCCACCAGATTGGGGTTGCGCTCGCACAGGCGGGCCAGCGTGTCCTCGTTCACAATCGCATTGTCGCGGTTATAGACGATCACGCCCAGATTGGTCGAACGGCACACCGCCTCGATATGCGCGGCAAGCCCTTCCTGCTTGGCCCCCACCAGATATTGCGGCAACAGCAGCAGGCCGTCGGCCCCGGCCTTTTCCGCTCCTTGCGCGATTTGCGTCGCGATGGCCGTGCCATAGCCGCAGCCCGAAATCACCGGCACCCTTCCGGCCGTTTCCTCGACCGCCGCGCGCACCACCTGCACCGTCTCATCCGCCGTCAGCGAGAAGAACTCCCCCGTGCCCCCGGCTGCAAACAGCGCCGCCACGTCATGTTCGAGCATCCAGCCGCAATGCTGCCGATAGGGCGCCTCATCAAACCGCAGATCGCCGTCAAAATGCGTGACCGGAAAGGACAGCAGCCCCGAGCCAATCACCTTCGCCATCTCCTCTGGGGCCATCATCGCTTCTTGTCCTGTGTTCCGGTTGTTCCTTGCCTTTGGGCTAGGGCCAGAAGGGGCGATGCGTCCATATCGATTGCTGGTTCGATTCATGCCGGATCGGCATAGCTTGGCCAATCGATGGTCCGCCCGCCGCAGGCAGGGCGCGCCATGGCTCCTGCATTATGCGTTTAAGGCATCGCAAGGCGATGCGCGGGCAGGAGGTTGACAGGGCGCTCCACCTTATCAACCTCCGATTTTATGATTCAATTTCAACGCCGGACATCGCCCGAATTGCCGGTGAACCCGTCAATTTCTGCGCGCGGCAGGCGCAGCCAGTCGCCATGGAGCGAATGTTTGAGCGCGTTCATGGCCAGACCAAGCTGCGCCATCTTTTTCGCGTCCCCGCCCTCCAGCCAGCCTGTCAAAACCCCCGCCGCAAAGGCGTCGCCCGACCCGACGCGATCGACGATATCGGTGATCTCGATCTCGGCCGTCTGGTGCCGGTCCTCGCGCAGGTCCACGCGGGCCGAGAGGCGATGATGGGTCTGGGTGATCGGATGGCGCGCGGTGCTGGCCATGACCTGAAGGTTGGGAAAGGTCGCGAAAGCCGCCTCGACCGCTTCGCGCCGCCGTTCCGCGCCATCGCCCGAAAAGGGCTTTTGCAGCAACAGCGTCATATCGCGGTGGTTGCCGAACATGATCGTCGCCTCGGCCAGGAGTTCCAGCAGGATTTCGCGCGGATTGCTGTCCCACGCGCCCCAGAGTTTCTCGCGGAAATTGCAGTCGAAACTGACCGGAACGCCTGCCGCTTTGGCCGCCTTGATCCCGGAGCGGGCGAGTTCGACACCCGCCGGGCCGAGCGCGGCGGTGATCCCCGAAATGTGGAACAGCGAGGCGCCATCCAGCGCGGCGGCGAAGTCAAACTCGTCCGGTCGGGCCGTGGCAAAGGCCGATCCGGCTCGGTCATAGGTGATCGCGCTGGGCCGCAGCGAACCGCCGACTTCGAGGAAATAGAGGCCCATCCGGCCTTCGCCGCGCACGAAATGCGCAACATCGACCCCCACCCCGGCCAGCGCCGCGCGGGCCTTGTCGCCCAGAGCATTGGCCGGGACTTTCGATACAAACCGCGCCCCATGCCCCATCGCCACCAAGGCCACGCCGACATTGGCCTCCGCCCCGCCGATCGTCAGATCGAGCGATTGCGCATCGGCAATCACCCGCCCCGCAGGCGTGGCAAAGCGCAGCATGACCTCGCCAAAGCAGACGACAGGGCCGCTCATTGCACCAAACCTTCCATGATCCGCGCAACGTCGTCCGATCCGGGCCTCCAATCGCATTCCATTGCTCCATTCTCGCCGAAAATGGCCTGAACGGGATTGCTGCCGCTTGCCGCATCGCTCAGTTCTTGCGCTCTTGGGTCATCGACGGGGCCGTTTTCGCCGCGCAGGTGCTTGATCCATGCGGCAATGGCCGAAAGGATGGCAGGGCACGCACGCCCCTGCGCCTGATTGGCGGCCAGCGTAGCGAGCCAGCGCTGCGGAATTTTCTGCGATCCGTCCATCGCTATCTGGATCAAACGATGGTTGAGCGCGGGATTGTCAAAGCGCTCGATCAGCGCGGCGGCATAGGCATCAAGGTCCATGTCCGCAGGCGCAGGAATGGTGGGCGCGGCTTCCTCGCGCATCAGGCGCAGCGTCATGGCGCGCAATGCCGGATCACCAACCGCCTGATGAACATAGGTATATCCGGCCGCCAACCCGCAATAGGCCAACGCGGAATGCGCGCCGTTGAGCATCCGCAACTTGGCCGTTTCATAGGGCGCGACATCGCTCACGATCTGGGCGCCGACGGCGTCCCAAGCCGGACGCGGCCCGGCAAATTTGTCCTCGATCACCCACTGGCTGAAGGGCTCGGTCATCACCACGCCCTCATCGCGCAGGCCAAGCATGCCCTCGACCTCGGCGCGGTCGGTGTCTGTGGTGGCGGGCACGATGCGGTCGACCATGCTGCACGGAAAGGTGCAATGGGCCGCGACCCAATCCACCAGATCGGGATGATGCGCGGCCAGATACTCACCCATCAGGCGTTTGAGCTGATGCCCATTGTCCGCCAGATTGTCGCAGGACAGCAGCGTCAGCCCGCCGATCCCCGTCGCCTTGCGCACGGCCAGCGCTTCGGCCAGCAGCGGATAGAAACCACCCGCCGCAAGGGTAAGATCAAGGCCCCCGTCCGCCTTGCGGCAATAGCCCTTTTCGGTCACGGTGAACGTGACGATATGGGTCGCCGGAGCGCTCAACAAAGCCTTGATCCGCGACGGGTTTTCCGGCGCGACGATCACCTCGGCCACGCTGCCGATCACGCGCAATTTCGTCCCCTCGCCCGATTTCTCGGCCAGCGTGTAGAGCCCGTCCTGCGGGTTCAATTGCTCGCCTACAGTCGGGCTGCGCAGCGAAATGCCCGCGATCAGCCAATCACCACCCCCACCAGTTTCAAGGGGGCCCTCCATCGCGTGATCCGTGTACCACGCCTGATGCGCGCGGGTGAAGGCGCCGAGGCCGAAATGGACGATGCCGATGCTCTTGGCCGCCCGATCATAGGCGGGTAAGGCGGCAACTTGGGCGGCATTGTCGGGCAGGTTTTGTGCGGAAATCCGGCTCACAGCTTGTAGGCCTTTTTCACCAGATTATAGGTCAGGTCCTGCGCCAATTCGGCGGCTTCCCAATCGGCCATCCGGTGTTCGACGACCATTTGCGCCAGGAAACCGCAGTCGATCCGCCGGGCCACATCGTGGCGCGCCGGGATCGAGAGGAAGGCCCGCGTGTCATCGTTAAAGCCGACGGTGTTGTAGAAACCGGCCGTTTCGGTGGTGGCATGGCGGAAGCGGCGCATCCCTTCCGGGCTGTCGTGGAACCACCATGCCGGGCCCAGTTTCAGGCAGGGATAATGCCCGGCGAGCGGCGCCAATTCGCGGGCATAGGTCGATTCATCCAGCGTAAACAGGATGATGGAAAGGCTCGCCTCATTGCCATATTTGTCGAGCAGCGGCTTGAGCGCGTTGACATAATCGGTGCGCATCGGAATGTCCGCGCCCTTGTCACGGCCAAATCCCGCGAACAGCGCGGCATTGTGATTGCGGAACGATCCGGGATGGATCTGCATCACCAGCCCGTCCTCAAGGCTCATGCCCGCCATTTCGGTCAGCATCTGGGCGCGGAACAGTTCGGCATCGGCGGGGGTGAAAGCGCCCTTGGCCACGCGGTCGAACAGGGCCTCAGCCTCGGCGGCGGACAGGTTCGCGGTCTGCGCGGTGGGGTGGCCGTGGTCGGTGCTGGTCGCGCCATGCAGCGCAAAAAACGCGCGGCGCTGACGATGGGCGGCCAGATAGCCCTGCCATGTCAGGCAGTCCTCGCCGGTTATTTCGCCGAAACGCTTGAGGTTATCGCGAAAACCTTCAAACTCGGGATCGACCACCGGATCGGGGCGATAGGCCGTCACCACCTTGCCCTGCCAGCCACCGGCCTTGTTCTCCGATTGAATCGCAGCGTGATGCTCAAGGCTGTCGAGCGGGCTTTCGGTCGTGGCGATCACTTCGATATTATAGCGGTCAAACAGCGCGCGCGGGCGGAAAGGGTCGGTCGAGAGCTGCTGGGTAATCGTGTCGAAATAGAGATCCGCCGTCTCGGCGCTCAGCATATCGGTCATGCCAAACACCTGCGAAAACACCCAGTCCGACCACATGCGCGAGGGCGTACCGCGATACAAATGCCAGTTTTCCGCCAAAATCCGCCATGCCTTGCGCGGATCATAGGTCGCCTTGGCGGCACCAATGCCCAGATCCTCCAGCCGAACGCCCTGAGAATAGAGCATGCGGAACAGGTAGTGATCCGGGCGCAGCAGCAGCTCGGTCGCATTGCCGAAAGTCTCGTTTTTCGCAAACCAGCTCGGGTCCGTATGGCCATGGGGCGAAACAATCGGCAGGCCCGCTACGCTCGCATAAAGCTCTCGCGCAACAGCGCGAATGCCCGGTTCAGCAGGAAACAAACGGTCGGGGTGCAAATCGAGGGGGCGGGGCATGGTACGATCTTTCTCTTATAATTCAGCTGGTAGCTTTGGTATATCGGTCCCTGCGTGCTTGGGATGCGCGCCTGGCTTCGGCGATGGCTTTTTCTTCGGTGGCGAAGAGGAGGCTGTCGAGGACGCTGGCCAGGTGGGTGCGCATGGCGGCGCGGGCGGCGGCGGGGTCGCGTGCGCGCAGGGCTTCGAGGACGGCGGTGTGTTCCTCGACCACCGGCTTGATGTTGGCGCTGCGGGCCTTTTCGTGCAGCAGCGCGCTTTCGGGCGAATCCGCGCGCAGCGACCACAGGCGCTCAACCGCCTCGGCCACGGCGGCGTTGCGCGTGGCGCGGGCAATGGCGAGGTGGAACGCCCGGTCGGCCTTTTCCGTGCCATGCGGATTGCTGTTCTCGCGCTTGATCTCCTCGACCAATGCGGCCAGTTCTGCCAGACCTTCCTCGGTGATGGTGGTCGCGGCCAGAGCGGCGGCCTCGCCTTCAAACAACAGGCGCGCCTCGGTCAGTTCGAAGGCGGAAATGTTAAAGCCGGGGATGTCGCCCTTGCCCGGCAGGCGCCGCACATAGGCGCCCGAGCCGACGCGCACCTCGACCAGCCCCTGCACCTCAAGCGCAATCACCGCCTCGCGCACAGTGGGGCGTGAGACGTTGAATTGCGATGACAATTCGCGCTCTGCGGGCAATCGGTCGCCCACTTCATAGCGGCCGCTGACAAGTTCATCCATCAAACGCCGGGCAAGGTCCTGATAGAGGCGCTCTTGCGCGGGACTGGTATCGTTCATCTGGGGCATCTCCGCGAAATGGCCTTACCGCTTAATTAGAAATTGACAGGCCAACTCAAATTGGTCAAGAGTCTTCTCTAACACAAGCAGACCAATTCGGGAACATTATCCCCATGAGCACCGCTCCCATGAAAATCACCTCCGCCCGCGTCATCGTCACCTGCCCGGGTCGCAACTTCGTCACGCTCAAGATCGAAACCGATCAGGGCGTTTACGGCATTGGCGACGCGACGCTCAACGGCCGCGAAAAGGCGGTTGTTTCCTATCTCGAAGACCATGTAATTCCGTGCCTTATCGGCATGGACCCGCGCAATTCGGAGGATATCTGGCAATATCTCTATCGCGGGGCGTACTGGCGCCGCGGGCCGGTCACGATGCGCGCGATTGCCGCCGTCGACGTCGCCCTGTGGGACATCAAGGCCAAGATGGCGGGCATGCCTTTGTACCAATTGCTGGGCGGACGCAGCCGCGACGGCGTGATGGTCTATGGTCATGCCAATGGCGCCGACATTGCCGAAACGGTCGATGCGGTTGGTCAGTATATCGACATGGGCTATAAGGCGATCCGCGCCCAGACCGGCGTGCCGGGCATTAAGGACGCTTACGGCGTGGGTCGGGGCAAGCTGTACTATGAACCGGCCGATGCGGCGCTGCCCTCGGTGACGGGTTGGGACACGCGCAAGGCACTGAATTACGTGCCGAAACTGTTTGAAAAGCTGCGCGAGACCTATGGTTTCGACCATCACCTGCTCCATGACGGCCACCACCGTTACAGCCCGACCGAGGCCGCCCAACTGGGCAAGGCTTTGGAGCCTTACTCGCTGTTCTGGCTCGAAGACGTAACGCCTGCGGAAAATCAGGAAGCCTTCAAGCTGATCCGCCAGCACACCACGACGCCGCTGGCCGTGGGCGAGATTTTCAACTCGATCTGGGACGCCAAAGACCTGATCCAGAACCAGCTCATCGACTATATCCGCGCGACCATCGTGGGCGCGGGCGGCATCACCCATCTGCGCCGCATCGCTGATCTGGCCTCGCTTTATCAGGTCCGCACCGGCTGCCACGGCGCCACCGACCTCTCGCCCGTCACCATGGGCACCGCGCTGCATTTCGACACCTGGGTGCCCAATTTCGGCATTCAGGAATACATGCGCCACACGCCCGAAACCGACGAGGTTTTCCCCCACGATTACACCTTCGACAAGGGCATGCTCTACACCGGCGACACGCCCGGCCATGGCGTTGACATCGACGAAACCCTCGCCGCCAAGTATCCTTACAAGCCAGCCTACCTCCCCGTCGCAAGGCTCGAAGATGGCACCATGTGGAATTGGTAAGCCATAAAAAGAGCGGGAGAGGATAAGAACATGACGTTAAGAACATGACATGGCGCTCAGCAAGATTGCGCATTCTGTTGCTGGTGATGGTGGGGACCATCATCAACTATATCGCGCGCAATTCGCTGGGCGTTCTGGCGCCCCAGCTCAAGGCCGATCTGGCCATCACAACCGAGCAATATTCCTATATCGTCGGCGCATTTCAGCTCGCCTATACGCTGATGCAGCCGATCGGCGGGATGCTGATCGACAAGATTGGTCTGACCGCAGGTTTCGCGATTTTTGCGCTGGCGTGGAGCCTAGCCAATATGGCCCATGGCGCGGCGCGGGGCTGGCTCTCGCTGGCAGCGTTCCGCGGCATGTTGGGCATGGCCGAGGCCGCCGCGATTCCGGCGGGGATGAAGACGATCGGCGAATGGTTCCCTGATCGCGAACGTTCGGTGGCGGTGGGCTGGTTCAATGCGGGCACCTCGCTGGGGGCGGTGATTGCGCCGGTTCTGGCCGCGCTGGTCGCCAAGGTCTATGGCTGGCAGGCGGCCTTTGTCGTTACCGGGGCGCTGGGCGTTTTATTCGCCGCCGCTTGGTATAAATTCTATCGCTCGCCCGGTGACGCCTCCTATGTCACCTCGCAAGAACTGGCAGAAATCCGCGAGGGCCAACGCCCCGTCGAGGCCAGCGCGACAACCTTGCGCGCCATCGCCAAAACCAAGCGTTTCTGGGCCATTGCCGTCCCGCGCTTTCTGGCCGAACCGGCGTGGCAGACCTTCTCCTTCTGGATCCCGCTCTATCTGGCCAAAGAGCGCGGCATGGACATCACCCAGATCGCGCTTTTCGCATGGGTGCCGTTTCTGGCGGCCGATGCCGGGGGCATTCTGGGCGGCTATCTCGCGCCTTTCCTGCAACGCTGGCGTGGGCTTTCGCTGGAAGGGTCGCGCATCGCCGGGATCGGGCTGGGCGCTGTCATGATGATCGCGCCCGGCTGCGTCGGCCTCGTGCTCAGCCCCTATGCCGCGATTGCCCTGCTTTCCATCGGCGGTTTTGCGCATCAGATCATCTCGGTGCTCATCAACACGCTCTCCGCCGATGTCTTTCCCAAGGGCGATATTGCCAAGGCCAACGGGCTGGTCGGCATGGCCGGCTGGACCGGCGGGCTGCTCTTCTCACTCGCCATCGGGCAATTGGCCGACAAGATCGGCTATGCCCCGCTGTTCGCCTGCCTTGGCGCGTTCGACCTGATCGGCGCGGTGTGGCTGTTTGCCATGCGCCGCCACCTCATTCTGCAAAAGGCCTGATCCCCATGCGTAAATCCAGCCTTGCCCATCCGCCCCGCTTTTCACTGGCTGAGCGGAAAGGACCCCGCGCGACCCTGCATGCCGACACCGGCGCGATTGCGCATATTTTCGTGGCTGAAGAGGACATTGTCCGCGTCCTGCTGCTGACGCAGGGGACCGTCACCTCGGCGCCAAGCTGGGCCATTGCGCCAGGGCAGAGCGACATTGCCGAACCGGGCCGCGACCGCATGAGCGTCGAGGGCTTTTCCGCGCCGGATTTCGCGCTGGAGGAAACCGAAACCCACATCACCATCACCACCGCCCGCCTGCGCCTGTCCATCGCGCGCGACGGTTTCTTCTGCACATGGCATCAAACCGGCCCGCAAGGCTGGGAATTGATCGCGCAGGACCGCCCCACGCAGGCCTATAATTTCGGCTGGTGGGACGATGGCGTCTATCACTATGTCACGCGCCAGAATGGCGAGCGCTATTACGCGCTGGGCGAAAAGGCAGGCGCAATGGACCGCGCGGGCCGCCGCTTCCGCCTGACCAATCTGGACCCGATGGGCTATGATGCGGGCGCGAATGATCCGCTGTATAAATCGATCCCCTATGTGCTGGTGGTCAACGCAGAAGGCGCGGCCCATGGCGTGTTTTACGACACCACCGCCGATCCGAGTTTCGATTTCGGCCATGAGCATGACAATTATCACCCGCATTATCGCTATATGCGGGCCGATTCCGGCGACCTCGACTATTACATGATCGCCGGGCCTGATGCAGGCGAAGTCACCCGCCGCTACACATGGCTGACCGGGCGGCCCGCGTTTCAGCCGCGCTGGGCGGTGGGCTATTCCGGCTCGACCATGACCTATACCGACGCGCCCAACGCGCAGGAGCGGATGGGCGAATTCATCGAAGGCATCAAACGCCACGACATCCCCTGCGAGAGCTTCCACCTCTCCTCGGGCTATACCTCGATCGGCGACAAGCGTTACGTCTTTCACTGGAACCGAGACAAATTCCCCGATGTGGGCGGTTTCGTGAAGTCCTATGCCGATGCAGGGGTCGAACTGGTCCCCAATATCAAGCCCGCGCTGCTGGTCACCCATCCGCGCTATGACGAACTGGCCGCAAAGGGGTGGTTCGTGTCGGACGCGGATGGCGATCCCATCGTCTGCCAGTTCTGGGACGAGGTGGGCAGCTATATTGACTTCACCAACCCGGACGCGGCGGCTTGGTGGCGCGAACAGGTAACGCAGCAATTGCTGGAATATGGCATCCATTCGACATGGAATGACAACAACGAATATGAGATCTGGGACAAGCGCGCGCTGATTTCCGGCTTTGGCGCGCCCCGCCCCGCCGCCGCCGAGCGCCCGGTGCAGACCCTGCTGATGATGCGCGCAAGCCGCGCCGCGCAAATCGCCTATCGCCCCGACGAGCGCCCCTATGTGGTGACGCGCAGCGGCATGGCAGGCATGCAGCGTTATGCGCAAAGCTGGTCGGGCGACAATTTCACCGATTGGAAAACAATCCGCTATAATCAGAAGATGGCGTTGGGCATCGCGCTGTCGGGCGTGTCCAATTTCGGCCATGACATCGGCGGTTTCGCAGGTCCAGCGCCGGAACCGGAACTGCTGCTGCGCTGGGTGCAGGCGGGCATCGTCATGCCGCGTTTCTCGATCCACAGCTGGAACACCGACCGCACGGTCAACGAGCCATGGATGTATCCCGAGGCGACCCCGGCGATTGTCGGCATGATGCAATTGCGCCGCGCGCTTCAGCCGATGCTGCATGATCTGCTCTGGCGCCACCACGCCCATTATGAGCCGGTCAGCCGCCCGGTCTGGCTGGATTTCGGCCATGACCCCCGCGCGTGGGAGGATGGCGACACCCATCTGCTCGGTCCCGATCTGCTGGTGGCCCCGGCGATGGACAAGGGGGTGGAGAGCGTCACGGCCTATCTGCCGACGGGGGCAAACTGGTATGATATTCGCGATGACCGCGCCTATGCAGGCGGGCAGGACGCGGTGCTGAACGCGCCGCTTTCGGGCCTGCCGCCTATCTGCGCGCGCGAAGGTTCGGGCATGTTCCTCGATCTGGCCCCGGCCGGTTTTGTTCAGGCCAAACCCCGGCCCGCCGTCCTGCTCTATCCCACGCCGGGCGAAGGGCAGTTCACTTGGAGCGGTTTTGATGAAAGCGGCAATGGCTGGCCCGATGCCGATCATCCGCCCTTGTGGAATGTCTGGGTGCGGACCGCATCGCATGCCATCACGATTGTCGCGGCATGGACCGGCTGCGGCCCTGCCCCGGCCGAGGGCCTGCGCATCGTTTTGCCCGCGTTTGAAACGCGCACCGTCACGCTCAACGGCGCGGTGGTGGCGCCGCGCGTGGAAACCGTGCTGGGCGTCGCGCGCAAGGTGATCGACGCGGCGGTTTAAAGAAAAGGCCGGGCCGCGCTTGAGGGAAGCGCAGCCCGGCCGATAGGCCGCAACGCTGGTGAGAGGTTCAGCGTGCGGTGGCGCGGCGGATGGCGGTTTGCCATCCGGCCTGCAATTTCTGGCGTGCGGGGGCGTCCATGCGCGGATTGAAACGCACCACCTCACCGCGGCTTTGGCCTGACAGCGCATCGCTCCAGGCCCCGCTGGCATGGCCCGCCAGCATGGCCGCGCCCAGCGCCGTGGTTTCCAGATTGGCGGGGCGCTCGACGACGATATCGAGAATATCGGCAAGGAATTGGCAGAACCAGTCATTGGCCGCCATGCCGCCGTCCACCCGCAAAGCCGCCAGCGCGCCCGCGCCATCGGCCTGCATCGCGGCAACGAGATCGGCGGTCTGAAACGCCACCGATTCCAGCGCGGCGCGGGCAATATGGGCCGCGCCGCTGTCAAAGGTCATGCCGGTCAGCATCCCGCGCGCCTCGGTGCACCAATGCGGCGCGCCAAGGCCGACGAAAGCCGGTACCATATAGACCCCGCCATTATCGGGCAGGCGGGCGGCCATGTCCTGCGTCTGGCGCGCCTCGACAATGATGCCGAGGCCATCGCGCAGCCATTTGATCGCCGCGCCCGCGACGAACAAGGAGCCTTCCATCGCGTAATGCGTCACGCCGTCAATGCGATAGGCCACCGTGGTCAGCAACCGGCTGCGCGAACGGGTCAACACCTCGCCGGTGTTCATCAGCATGAAGCCGCCGGTGCCATAGGTGATCTTGGCCTGTCCGGGCGACAGGCAGGATTGACCCACCAGCGCGGCTTGCTGATCGCCCGCGATGCCGCGAATGGGGATCGCCCCGCCCAGCAGATGCGTGACGCCGAAATCATCCGCGCTCTGGCACACCTGCGGCAGAATGGCGGCGGGCACGCGGAACAGCGCCAGAAGATCGGGGCACCAGCGCTGTTTCTGAATATCAAACAGCAACGTGCGCGAGGCATTGGTGATGTCGGTCTTGTGCTCGCGCCCCTCGGTCAGGCGCCAAAGCAGGAAAGTGTCGATCGTGCCGAAGGCCAGCTCGCCCGCCTCCGCCCTTTCGCGCGCGCGCGGTATCGTATCGAGCAGCCATGCCAGCTTGGTCGCGGAAAAATAGGGGTCGAGCAGCAGGCCGGTGCGCTCCTGCACCAGCGGCTCATGGCCCGCCGCATGCAATTGCGCGCAGATTTCCGCCGTGCGCCGGTCCTGCCAGACGATGGCGCGGTGGAGCGGTACGCCGGTCGCCCGGTCCCACAGGACCACGGTTTCGCGCTGGTTGGTGATGCCGATGGCGGCGATGTCCTCGCCCCCCATCCCCGCCTTGGCCAAGGCTCCCTGCGCCGTGGCCAGCGTGTCGCGCCAGATATCCTCGGCATCATGTTCGACCCAGCCATCGGCCGGATAATGCTGGGCAAATTCCTGCTGCGCGCTGGCGATCACCTGATGCGAGGGCGAGAAGATCAGGCTGCGGGTCGAGGTCGTGCCCTGATCAATGCTGAGAATATGGCCGCTCATGATACCTCTCGCCTATTTTTTCTTTTCAAACCATTGGTCAATGCGCCGCGCCATATCGGGCGGCGCGGTCAGGCCCAGCTTGCTGCGCCGCCACAGAATATCCGTGCTGCTGCGCGCCCATTCATGGTCGGCCAGATAGTGCAATTCGGCCTCGTACAGCCCTTGGCCGAAATCCTCGCCCAGATCATCGAGCGATTGCGCCTTGCCCAGGATCCGCTCGATCCGCGAACCATAGGCATGGGCCAGACGCTCGGACAATTCGCCCGACAGGAAGGGCCAGCGCGCCCGCACATCGGCAAGGAAAGCGGCAAACCCGCCCGAAAAATCCCCGCCCGGCAAAGGCGCGGTGCCGGTCCAGCCTGCGCGCATCGGCGGCAGGAAAGGTTCGAGCATTTCGAGCGCATGTTCGGCCAGACGGCGATAGGTCGTCAGCTTGCCGCCGAAGATCGAGAGCACCTGCGGCCCACTCTCGCGCCCCAGTTTCAGCACATAATCGCGCGTGATCGCCTTGGCATCCGCCGCGCCATCGTCATAGAGCGGCCGCACGCCGGAATAGGTCGAGACGACATCCTCCGGGGTGATCTGCGCCTCGAAATAGTCATTCACCGTGGCGCAGAGGTAATCGACCTCTTGCGCCGAGATTTTGGGCGCATCGCGCTCGTCCTCGCCCACCAGGAGGTCGGTGGTGCCCACCAGCGTGAAGCCGTTCTGATAGGGAATGGTGAAGACGATCCGCCCATCGTCCTTTTGCAGGATCAGCGCATGGTCGCCGGGATAGACGCGGGGCACGATGATATGGCTGCCCTTGACCAGACGGATGCCGCCATGGGCCTGCGCCTCTGGCATCGCGCCCAGCATTGCGCCCACCCAAGGCCCCGCGGCATTGACCACGGCGCGGGCGCGCACCTGCTCCGCACCCTGCGTGCTGGCGAGATCGACCAGCCAGTGATCGCCCTCGATCCTTGCGCCGGTCGCGGCAACGCCGGTGCGGATAGTGGCCCCGCGCTCGGCCGCGTCGATGGCGTTCAAGACCACCAGCCGCGCATCGTCCACCCATGCGTCGGAATAGACAAAACCCTTGGCCAGCCCGGGCTTGAGCCCCGCCCCCCAGCGCGGATCGCGCAGATCAACTCCGTGCGAGGGCGGCAGCGTCTGTTTCCCGCCGATATGGTCATAGAGCCACAGGCCGATGCGGATCATCCATCCCGGCCGCCCGCCCTTGGGCTGGGGCAGGACAAAGCGCAGCGGCCAGGAGATATGCGGCGCAATATGGATCAGCCGCTCGCGCTCCTGCAACGCCTCGCGCACCAGCCGGAACTCGTAATATTCCAGATAGCGCAGGCCGCCATGAATGAGCTTCGTGCTGGCCGACGACGTGTGCGCCGCCAGATCATCGCGCTCAACCAGCAGGACTTTGAGCCCACGCCCCGCCGCATCGCGCGCAATCCCCGTCCCATTGATCCCCCCGCCAATCACCAGCAGATCATAATCGGCAACCGGGGGGAAAGCTTGAGCCATCGATGTTTCCTGATCGTAAGCAACCGGCAGGGTCGGCGCATCCCAGCACATTCCTGCGGGCATTTGCCTATGCCATCATTCCAATCCTGTCAATTGGTCATTCCAATTGACAGGCGCGTTCCCGGCATCACTCCGCGATCTTGCGCGCCAGCATCCACAAGACAAAACACCCCACCAGATCCAGCCCGCAAAGGCTGACAAACAGGGGATTATAGCCAAAGGAATCCGCGCTTTGCCCGATCAGGAAGGTGAACAGGATGCCCCCGATCCATGCCGCCGATCCGGTCAGGCCACTGACCGTGCCCACCCGATTGCTGGGGAACATGTCGGAACAGAGCGTAATCAGCGCGCCATTGAGCATCTGATGCGCAAAGCCGCCGATGCAGAAGAAGACGATCGCCATCATCGGGCTCGTCGCAAGGCCGATGCATGCCGGGCCCGCCATCAGCAGCGCGCCGCAGGTCATGGTGATCTTGCGCGAGGCAATGACCCCCGCCCCCCGCCGGATCAGCCAACCCGGCAAAACCCCCGCCGCCAGCGACCCGAAATCCGCCGCCAGAAACGGCAGCCAGGCCCAGAGCGCCACGGCCTTCAAATCCAGATGCCATGCGCTGACCAGATAGAGCGGGATGAAAAAGTTGAACGTCTGCCACGCCGGTTCGGCAAAGAAACGCGGCAGGGCAATCGCCCAGAACGAGCGCTCTTTGAGCAACGACCAGCGGCTGGGCAACGGGCCATCAGGCGCGGCCCCGCCCTGCCCCTCGCGGATCATGGTCAGTTCCTGCGCCGAGAGCTTCGTATGCTCCTCGGGCCGCCGATAGCAAAACCACCACATCAGCGCCCAAACCAGACTGAGCGCGCCCGACACCACAAAGGCCGAGCGCCAGCCCCACCACAGGATGCAAAAGGCCACCAAGGGCGGCGCGATCATATTGCCGACGCTGGTGCCCATCTGAAACGCGCTGGTCGCCAGCGAGCGTTCGCGCGCAGGGAACCATTCGGACACGACCTTGGCCCCGGCCGGAATCGCGGCGGCCTCATTCGCGCCCAGCAGGCTGCGGAAAAAGGCCAGACCAACCCATCCCCCCGCCAGCGCATGGAGCGCATTGGCCACCGCCCAGCCCACCGCAAAGATCATGAAGCCCAGCCGCGTGCCCAGCGCATCGAGCACCGCGCCCGCCACCGTCTGCATCACCGTATAGCTGGCCTGAAAGGCGATCACGATCCAGCTGTATTGCTGGGTCGTGATGCTCAGTTCCGCCTTGAGCGTGGGCGCGGCGACCGAGAGCGTCGAGCGCGCCAGATAATTGAGCACAGTCCCCAGCGTCACCAGACCGATGATCCACCAACGCAGGGATTTGATTTTACCAGCCATTGAAACGGAATACCTTTATTGCGCGTCCAGTTCGATCAGCGAGACACGCGCCGGGGCGCTGCCTGCCTTGAACTCCAGATCGATCCGGCCATTCGACTTGACCTCAAAGGTCCGCGCCACCGCCGCTGCATCCGCCGCCGGGGCCGCCAGTTCAAAAGCGCGCAGGATCGGCTTGCCATTGGCGCTCACATCAAAGCCGCCCTTGGCTCCGCCCGCCACGGCCGGGAACCACAGGGTAAGCTTGTAGCGACCGGCGGGCGCGGGAATGTGATAGGCAAAATTGCCCTTGCGATAGGTGGCGATGGCGTCGCGCTCGTCCGTGCCCTCGATGCGGGCGGGTTCGGCCTTGCGGCCATAATCGGCGGGCTTGTCCAGACTGGCCGCTTCGCCGCCCTCGAACCAATTGTCCGAACCGAGCAGGCGCGTCTTGCTCTTGGCCGCGACCAGAGTGCCGGTATCGATCACGATATGCCCGCGCTTTTCGGGCGAGAGGGTCCATGTGATCTGATCCTCGACCGCCTCGCCATGGCGGATGCCCCGCGCCACCAGACGGTTTTCACCCGCATCCAGCACCACCGCGGGCCAGACGCAGATCATCTGCGCGCAGCCCTCGCGCTTGCCCAGCGAACGGCCGTTGAGCAGCAACTCTGTGCTCTGCGCATTGCTGTAAACCTTGACATCGGTGATGCCATAGGCGCGGGTCGCATAGCGGCGGCCGGTGATGCGGATGGTGGGTGCATCGCTCCAATTGGCCTTGTAGAAATACCAGGCGTCCTTGCGGGTCTTGTGGTCATAGGCGACCAGACCCTTGGTGTTGATGTCCTGCGCATCGCCCTCGGTGCGGACGGTGGTGGCAAAATCGAAGGAATTCCACAGCCACGAGGCATAGAGATAGGGCCGCGCGGCAATCTGGGCCCATGCGGTTTCGTGGATATAGGATTCATATTCTTCGGGCTGGGCCGCGCCGCGCGAATCCGGCATCCCGCCCAGCACATTGTCGGTATGGATCGTCAGCGCCCCGCCCGCGCCATATTCGGTAACCGACAAGGGCTGGGCCGGACGCTTGGCATGCAATTGGTCCAGCGCCGGGCCAAGGTCCTGCTCCTTGCCGAAATACCAGCCGAAATAGCGGTTCGCCCCGCCCAGATCAGCGGCCACCGCCGTTTCGGGAATGGCCACATCCGCGCCAAACAGCCGCCCTTCGCAACAGGTCGCCAGAGCAGTCGGGCGCGAGGGATCTTCCGATTTTGCCTGTTTCTGCAGCATGTTGAGCAAAGGCATCGGATCGGGCGTCTGCCCATCGGTGCCGCCCCGCACAAAGGCGGGGAGCGAATTGCCGAAATCGACCTCGTTCGCAATGCTCCAGATGGCGGTTGCGGCATGGTTGTAATTCTGGTGGATCAATTCGCTCAATTGCTGGCGCACATTGGCCACCAGCGCGGGCTCCGGCTCCATCTTGCCCATCGAGGTCCATGCCGAAACCAGCGGCACTTCATCCCAGAGAACCAAACCATAGCGGTCGGCCAGATCGTGGATCACCTGTCCATGCTGATAATGGGTCAGGCGGATCGAGTTGACGCCCATTTCGCGCATCGTGACCACGTCTTCCTCGACATCGGCGGGGCTGATCGCCCAGCCCTTGCCGTCGCGGTCCTGATGATAGCCCACGCCATGCAGGGCATAGGGCTTGTCATTCAGAAAGAAGCCCTTGTCGGCATCGAAGCGCATGGTGCGGATGCCGAAATTCTGCTCGACCGTATCGCTGACCTTGCCATCGGCGCCCAGCACCTCGGCGCGCAGGCGATAGAGATAGGGATCGGCCACGCCCTGCCACAAATGCGCGCCCGCAACGGTCAGATCGGCGGCCACTTCCTGCGTTGCCTTGACGCCAAGGGCCTGCTTGACCGTGGTTTGCGCTGCCACGCGGCCTTCGCGGTCGATCAACGCGATGCGCGCACCGGCCGCCACCGGCTTGCCCGCATCATTGGTCAGGCGCAGCCGCACATGAACAGAAGCATCGCCGCCGTTCACCGCCGCCGTATTGGCGTAAAGGCCCGGTCCGCCAAAATCATTCATATCCACATGCAAAGGCGCGGTGGAAACCAGCCGCACCGGACGATAGAGCCCGCCATGCACGAAAAAGTCGCCGAACAGCGGCAACACATCGGACGTGGACGATCCGGCCGCCGGCTGCGAATTGTCCACGCGCACGGCCAGCACATTGCTCTGCCCCGGCTTCAACGCGGCGGTTGCATCCAGCCGGAAGCGACTGAACCCGCCGCGATGCTCGCCCAGCAGGACACCATTGAGCCAGACCTGCGCCACCCGGCTTGCCGCGTCAAATTCGATCCACGTCTTGCGCCCGGCAAGATTGGCGGGCGCATCAAAGCGGTTGCGATACCAGGACACGCCCATTTTCTTCGCCACTGTGGCCGCCGTGTTCGTGCCGCCCAGATCATGGTGATAATAGCCCACGCGGTTCCACGTATGGGGCACGGAAACGCTCTGCCACGCGCCATCGGCAAAATCGGGCGCGACGGCTTCGGCCTTGGGGGCATCCTCGCCGGTAAAACGCCAGTCGGAGGCGAGCGGAAGGACCGAGCGGGCCTCCTGCGCGCAGGCGTGGGACGCGATCGCCGCGCCAAGGGCAAGAGCGGCGGCATGAACGTAGAAATGTGCGATCATCGGGGGAACTTTCCGCTTATTTGCCAGTGATTTTGTTGTCTTTAAGCCACAGCGCATATTGGTCGAACCAGGCATCGCTGGTCGTGCCGTTGGGCTGCGAGGCAAAGCCGTGGCCGCCCGCGCTGTAGAGATGGAACTCTACCGAGCTGCCCGATTTGCGCCAGGCGTGAAGCAGGCTGAGGTCCTGATCCTTGAAGAAACGGTCGTCGGCGGCGATCACCGAAAAGAGCGGCGGGGCATGGGCGGGAACCTCGGTGCCCTGCGTCGGGCCATAGACCATGCCGACAAAATCGGGTCGGGCATCGGCCGCATTGGCCTGCGTCGTGGCAAGAACCGTCATCGCGCCCGCTGAAAAGCCCAGAATACCCACCTGCGCCGGATCGACATGCCATTGCGCGGCATGGCTGCGCACCATGCGGATCGCGGCCTGCGTATCGGCCACGGCAAAGGGGCGGTCATCGTCCTTCACCTTTTCGCCGCGTTGAAACAGACCGGCCAGCGCCTCTTTGAAGGCGGCAAATCCGTTGCCGACCGGCAGCGTGCGATACTTCAGGATGAACACCCGCACGCCCTGCTTTTCAAGGCGCTTGGCAACATCAAAGCCTTCATTGTCCATGGCGAGGAACTGAAAACCCCCGCCCGGCACCAGAATGACCGCAGGCGCCTGCTTGTCGGCGGGCAGCGTGGTGTTGGGCCAGAGCAGCAATTGCGGCTTGTTGACATTATAGACGAGGCGCTGATCGGGCGTCTGCTGCGCCCAGCCTTCAGGCGCGGGGTTGTCGCGCGGAAGGGTTACGGGCAGGTCCACCGCCTTGCTGACCGGGGGATTGGCGACGGGCAGAACGCCATCGACCCATGCCCCAGGCGCGGCGCTGGCCGAGGTGGCCCACAGGGCCGCGATCAGGGCAAGTTTCTTCACTTAGCTTTTTCCTTGGATTTCATCGTGTAGTAATTGGCCAGCACGTCAAAGGCCATCTTGTGCTGTCCGGTTTCCGAAATCAGCCCCTTGCGGTTCCAGCCCATCTGGAAATCGGGATTCTGGCGGCGGGGCGAGCGAAAATCTTTCAGGATCCATGGCGAGAGCCCGCGCAGCGTCGGCACGCGATCGGCCATTTCCAGCGTCTTGCGGTAATATTCGGCCTGAAATTCCTCGGAGAATTTCTGCATCCTGTCCGCGCTGTGGAAGCCCGATTTCGCGTCCGCGCCAAATTCGGAAAACACCAGCGGACGGTCGGCGGGCACATGCCATACGCTGCCCGGCAGGTCCGACAGGCGATCCCCGGTGTACCAGCCATTATAGGTGTTGATCGAGACAATATCGAGATCATTGGCCAGCGGATCGGCCATGGTCATGGTCGGCGCGCCGGTCCCTTCCTCGCGCTTGACCAGCAGGGCGGCGCTGACCAGGCGGCTGGGGTCGAGGCGGCGAACGTCACCGATCAGCGTGCGCAGGAAGGCGTTGCGATCATCATTGACCGGGGTTTCATTGGCCACGCTCCAGATCACCACCGAGGCCCGGTTGCGATCGCGCAGGATGTTTTCGGCCAGCATGTTGCGCGCCGAGGCCAGCGTGCCCGGATTGCTCCACGCCACCATCCAGTAAACCGGCACCTCGCTCCACACCAGCAGGCCCAGCCTGTCGGCGGCGCGGGTCATCACCTCGGAATGGGGATAATGCGAAAGGCGGACGTAATTGCCGTGCAGGCCGTTCTTGATTTCGCCCAGCAAGGCGGTTGCCGCCTCAGGCGTGATGATACGGGCGGGGTTGGGGCTGATCTCCTCCTCATGCATCGAAATGCCGCGCAGGAAAATCGGCTTGCCGTTCAACAGGATGTCCGCGCCCTTGCGCTCAATGGTGCGAAAACCGATCTGGTCGCGCCAGATGTCCTCGCCCGCGCTCAGCGCCACATCATAAAGCTGGGGGTTTTCCGGCGACCAGCGCACCAGCGAGCGCGGCGCGGGGATCGTGCCCTTCCAGTTGCCCTGCGCATCAGTCTTGCCCGGAACATCGATTTTCAGCCCGGCAATCGTCAGATGCAGGTTTTGCCCCGCCGCCGATGCGCCATCAAGATGCGCCTCTGCCTCCAGCTTGCCGTCGGTGGTCAGGCGCACCATCGCAGTATCGACATAGGTGGCGGGCGTATGGACCAGACGGATGCCGCGCGTCGCCCCGCCGTAATTTTCCCAGTCGGTGACGGTGGGCGGGACGGTGGTGGCGGTGGCCTGCGAGTCGACGGCGAAGGTGATCTGGTTGTCGCCGTCGCGCAATTGCTGCGTCACCTCAAAGGCAAAGGGGGTGAACCCGCCCTCATGCCGCCCAAGGGGTTTGCCGTTCAAATAGGCCGTGGTGGCATAATTGGCCGCGCCAAAGCGCAGGAAATAGCGGCCCTTGCGGTTGGCCGGGGCGTCGAAGTGGCGCTGATACCAAACAAGGCCCTGATAATGGCGCATTTCAGGCGCGGCCGCCAGCCAGGATCCGGGCAGCGAGGTTGTCTGCGCATGGGCCATGTCAAATTCGAACATGGTCCGATTGTCCTGCGCCATGGTCTTGCGCACGTCAATGTCGAGCCAGCGCTGTTGGCCCAGATCGGGCGCTTCGCCATGGAAGCCGGAAATCCCGGAGCGATAGGGATCGATCGAATAATGCCATGTGCCGGACAGCTCAATGCCCTCGCGCATGTCCGCAGACACCAGCAGCGGCTCAGTGGCGACGGTGGCCAGCGGAAGCGCATCAGGCGCCTGCTGGGCCAGAAGCGGAAAACTGCCCGTGATCAGGGCGGCGGCAAAAAACCTGATGGCGTGGGTCTTGCGCATACCGTCTCCAAGGTTGGGATTGGCCTTGTCCCTTATCGTCGGCCAGATTTTCCGTGCGCGGCGCGCACAAAAAGGCCGGGCGGTTTTGGCCGCCCGGCCCGGTATTATCAGAAGTTCAGGCTGGCGCGCAGCCCGCCATAACGGCGGAAGTCACGCGGAAGCACCGCCTGCGTGGTGATGGCATTGCCCCACTGTCCATTGTTATTGATCAGCGAGGGGTAATATTGCTTGTCAAACAGGTTGTTGACGAAGAGAGCCACTTCCCAGCGGCGATCCTCGGCGCGAACGCCAAGGTTCAGGTTCACGATCTGATAGGCTTTCTGGAAAGTCTGCGGATCGCGAGCCGCATAATAGACGCTGCTCTGATGCTGCACGTTGACCTGCGCCAGACCGCGCAGCCCATTGCCGAGTTGCGGCGTATATTCCGCCGTTGCCGTCATCTTGAACTGCGGCGCCTGAACCGCGCGGGTGCCGGTCAGGTTCTGGCTGCGAGGGCCGCCCGGCACTGCTGCCAGCGGGCAGCCTTGATCAGGCGTCTGGCCCGTGTAGCACTGCGCCACCGGGAAATCGACATACTTGGCATCAAGAATGGCCAGCGAGGAATTGAAGTTGAAATCCGAGTTGGGGCGATAGCCCGCGTCGATTTCAACACCATGCGTGCCCAGCTTGCCCACGTTGGTCAGGCGGAAGTTGGTCGTGCCATCGACCAGCGTCTCGATCGTCTGGGCCTGAAGGTTCTTGTAGCTCGTGTCGAAATAGGTGACGTTCAACGTGACCTTGCGGTCGAAAAGCTGGCTGCGCACACCAAATTCGATATCGCGCGAGGTTTCCGGCTTAATCGGGCCGGCCGCCGCACGGTTGGCGTTGAAACCGGTGGTCAGGTCATAGGTCTGGCCTTTGTAACCGGTCGAATAGGTCACGAAAGCATTGATGCGCGGGGTAAATTCATAACGCGCACTGATGCGGTAGGTCGCGGCGGTATCCTCGGCGCTGCCGTTGAAGCGAGCGTTGTTGGCCTGAATATCGTTGAACGTATAGGCGATCTTTTCATTCTGCACGCGACCGCCGCCGGTCAGGGTCGCCTTGGGCATAAACTGCCAGTCGGCCTGCACGAAACCGGCGATCTGGCTGGACTTGGACGTGGCGTTCCAATTGGCCTGCGAGAAGGCCGGGCCGCGATAGAAGGGGCGCTCAAAGTCCACATTCGCGTAATAGGCTCCTAGGGTATAGTGGAAAGGCTTGCTGCCGTCGGAGAGCAGGCGAACTTCCTGGGTAAACAGCGTGGATTTGAACGTGCCGATCTGAATATTGTTGAAGCCGACCGCCGCCGAGGAGGTTTCGTCGGAGTCGAAATAGTCGTCCAGACGGAACTTGTCATAGGAGGTGATCGTCACCAGCTGATGGTCGCCCAGCGCGAATTCGCCGCGCAGATTGCCGCCACCGCCCTGATACTTGGTGCGCGAGGTGTAATTGATACTGACGTTCTGGTTCAGCGGGCCGACCACAACGCCGGGCAGCACCTGATCGATGGTCTGACCAGGGGTGTTGCGATACAGGGCACCGGCAGCCTGCGCAATGATCGGACGACCAATATTGGTGTTGCCGTTCATGTAGTTGACCGAGAGGGTCAGCTTGGCATCGCTGCTCGGCTCCCAGCGGACCTTGGCGCGGATATTGCCCGCTTCACGGCCATTGAGTTTCTGGCCGTTATACAGGTTGCGCACATTGCCGTCCCACTTGGAATAGGAACCCGACACGACATAGCCCACCGTGGGGCTGATCGGGCCGGAGACGCTGAAATTGGCGCCATATTCCTGATCAGTGGTGCCCACGACATTGGCGCGCACCTTGAGCGTATCGGTCGGATTGCGCGTGATAATATTGATCAGACCTGCCGAGGCGGCCTTGCCGTACAGGGTCGATTGCGGACCGCGCAGGACTTCGATGCGCTCCACATCGGGCAGGTCGGTGAAGGCGCGGGCCTGAAACGCCATCGGCACTTCATCGACCAGCACAGCCACGCTGGGCTCGACGCCGATGCCGAAGGCGAAAGTGCCGACGCCGCGCAGCGAGACGTTGGCATTCACCGGATGCTCAGCCGGGCGGATGGTCAGCGACGGCGAAACCGCACCCAGATCCTGGAAGTTGCGCACCCCCGCAGCCTGCAGCTGAGTCGCACCCAGCACGGAAACGGCCAAGGGCACGTTCTGCACGTTCTCGGAGCGCTTTTGCGCGGTAACGATGATCTCGCCGGTGTCCGGCTTTGCCTCGGCGTTCTGCGCATGCGCAGGACCGGCCAACAGACCAATTGCCGCCGCGAGCGCGGCAACGCACACGGAGTTATGGAAGCTCTTCATACCATCCCCTGATGATGCCGGACTGAATCGTCCTTTTTGTTTCGAGAGCCGTTCTACATAATGGCCTGACCAAATGCAAGACCGGTTTGGCATGTTGAGTTGGAATGGCCTTATGATTGGTAAAAGAGAAGGCCAAGCAGATGTTTGGCCGAAATCGCCTGCCGGATTCGCGCTCGCGACGCATCATTGCGCTTTGTCGGCCATGTGCGATTAGAGATCAGATCGAGCATAGCGCTGATAAAATTAGAGAACTTTCACAATCTTCTTCGTCTGCAGCTAAAAATCACGTATGCCGACGATATCCGATGCTTAGGCCGCAGCCTCAGGAATCGTAAAAAAGGACAGGATCGACACCGGCCAAGGACGTTGCACAAATATCACTGGTCATTATTATCCAACCCTGTGGTATGTTCAGCAGGCCGAACAAGGCCATTGGCTGGCGATCCGATGCAGAATCCCCTCACCATGCGAAGCCGACCAAGCCTGTAGGTCAGACGAGCGACGATGAGATTGGCCTGATCAACCGGATTGCGCTGAGCCTATACTCTACTGGTACAGTAGAAAAACTTGCTGGCGATGAGCGTCGGCGGTGATATGCCCGGCCCATGACTGCCCGCCTTTCCCCATTTCGCCGCAATCTGCTCTTTGCCCTCGCCTTGTCGGCGGGCATCCTCAATTTGGTCGACCGCCAGATCATCGCCGTCTTGAAACCAACCATCGCCGCCCAATTGCATTGGAGCGACGATGATTACGGCACGCTGGCCGCATGGTTTCAAACCGGCGCGGCCTTTGGCTTTCTGGCGGCGGGCTGGATTGTGGACCGGGTCGGGGTGAAATGGGCCAATCCGCTGGGGGTGGCCGCATGGTCGCTGGCGGCGATGGCGCATGGCTGGGTGCGGTCGATGGCGGGCTTTACCGCCGCGCGCATCGCACTGGGCGCGACCGAGGCGATGGGGACGCCCTCCAGCGTGAAAACCATCGCCACGATTTTCCCCGCGCATCTGCGCAGCGCCGGTTTTGGTCTGTCCAATGCTATGAACAGCATCGGTGCGGTCCTGGCGCCATTGGCCATTCCATTTGTGGCGGCCGAATATGGCTGGCGCGCGGCATTTCAAATGGCGGGCGCGGCGGGTCTGGTCTGGGCGGCGCTGTGGCTGGTGGCGGTGCGTGGCGTAGATTTGCGCGACGAAGTGGTGCGGATCGCGGGTGGACGCCTGTTCTTTGTTGAACGGCGGACATGGGTGATCGCCGTGGCCAAGGTGCTGTCCGATGCCACATGGTGGCTGCTGCTGTTCTGGATGCCGGACTACTTCCATCGTCAATTCGGCTTGTCGGGCACCGAATTGGCCGCGCCGCTGGCCGTGGCCTATGGCGGGGCGGCGGCCGGGTCGCTCGTCTCGGGCTTAGTCTCGGCGCGAATGCTGGGGCGCGGTGTGGCGGTCAATGCCCTGCGCAAGGGCGTCATGCTCGCCAGCGCGCTTTGCGTGGTGCCCGTCCCTCTTGCGCTGCACAGTGCATTGGTCTGGCAGGCGGTGGCCATCATGGCTCTGGCATTGGCCGGTCATCAAGGGTTTTCGACCAGCCTGTTCGCCCTGATCGCCGATATTGTGCCCCGCGAAAAGGTGGGCCGCGTAACCGGTTTCGGCTCGTTTTGCGGCAATCTGGGCGGGACGGCCATTTCCAAGATCAGTGGCCTCGTCCTGGCTGCAGGGCTCGGCTATGCGCCGCTGTTCGGCTTTGCGGCGGTGTCCTATTTGTTGGCCTTGGGCTGGATCCATCTGCTGATCGGCCGGATCGAACCGGTGGAAAATCAGGGTGATGCATCCTCAGCTTTTGGCCACTAAAGATCAAGTTTCTTTCTCTACTCATTTGGTTGACTAATAGGCGGGGCCAAGGTTCATAACGGAGGACACCATGACCCGCCCCCATACGCGCAGCCTGCTGCTGGCCAGCGCGCTTTTCCTGCCCGCCGCCCCCGCCCTGGCGGACGAGGCCGCGCCCGCGACCCAGACCGCCCCGGCCGAGATCACCGTGACCGCGCGCTATCGCAACGAAACGCTGCAACAGGTACCGATTGCGATCACCGCCGTTTCGGGCGCCTCGCTCAACGATCGCGCGCTGCATAATCTTCAGGATCTTTCGGCCACCGTCCCCTCGGTCGATTTCCGCAATGGTTCGTCCAACAAGGACCGTACGATCTTCATTCGCGGCGTCGGCACGATCTCGACCTCGCCGGGGGTTGAACCCTCGGTCTCGACGGTGCTGGACGGCGTGGTGCTGACCCGTTCGGGCCAATCGACGCTGGATGTGGGCGAAGTCGAGCGCATCGAAGTGCTGCGCGGGCCGCAGGGGACGCTGTTTGGCAAAAACGCCAGTGCGGGCGTCATCAGCATCGTCACCAAAGGCCCCAGCGCCCGCACCGGCGGCTATGCAGAAGCCACCGCCACCACCGATCAGGAATATCGCGCCAAAGCGGGCATCACGGGCGCCATTGCCGATGGTGTTAATGCGCGGATCGACGGGCTTTACACCAATTTCCGCGGCAATGTGGACAATCTGAACACCGGCCACAAGGTCAACGGCTTTGAACGCTATGGCGCGCGGGCCAAGATCGAGGCCAATCCCACGCCTGATCTGAAACTGCTGCTTCAGGCCGATTATCTGCAATCGCGCGACACGGCCGTCGGCGTCTATACTTCCTCGGCCCAGACCGCCTATCCCACCGGGACGGTCACGGACAACGCCGCGCTCTCGGGCTTTCTCTCGAGCGTGGGCATTACGCCGAGCGCGAGCAACCGCCGCGTCAGCAACAATTTCGACACCGATGTGCGCGACAAGAACGCAGGCGTGGGCCTGACCGCCGACTGGTCGCTGCCCAAGGGCTATACGCTGACCTCGATCACCGCCTATCGCAATTGGAAAAACCATCAGCATCAGGACTTTGACGGTATTTCAGCCGTCAGCGCCGCGATCCCCCAGGGCGAGGATTACGGCGATGTCTCCTCGCGCCAGATCAGCCAGGAATTGCGCCTGACCAGCCCCAAGGGCAAGTTCATCGACTATGTCGTGGGGGCCTATTACCTCAACGCCAAGACCGACGAACGCTATCAGCGCCAGATCACCCGCGTGGTCTCGGGCGCCAATGTGGCGACCACGGGCGTGGCCTATTATGGCGTGACCAACAACAATTACGCGCTGTTTGGCGAGGCCAATTTCAACTTCACCAAAAATTTCCGCGCGCTGGCCGGTTATCGCTCGGTGTGGGATGAATTGAGCTATTACCACAACCGGACCTCGACCAACGATCCGGCCAACGCAGGCACGGGCGCGGTGACGGGCATTCAGGGCTATCACAGCAGCACGGGGCGCACCTCGACGCGCGGCGATGCCTATCGCTTTGGCCTGCAACTCGACCTTGGCGACCATGCCCAGACCTATGTCACCTATTCGCGCGGGTATAAGGGTCCGGCCTATAACGTATTCTTCAACATGCTGGGCCGTGACGAGATTTCGCTCTCGCCCGAAACGTCAAAGAGCTGGGAAGCGGGCATCAAGGGTTCGGCGCTCAATCGCCAGATCACCTACAGCCTGGCCGCCTATACCACTGACTTCAACAATTTTCAGGCCAATTTCAGCGATCTTGTCGCAGGCGCCATCGCCACCCGCCTGATCAATGCCGGGACCGCCAACAGCCGGGGCATCGAAGTGGATCTGGGGCTGCACCCGATCCCGGGCCTCAGCTTTGACACCTCGGTGGCCTATAATGACGCCAAGGTGCTGCATTTCAACTGCCCGGTGGGCGCGGCCAGCAGCTGCAACATCGACGGCAAGCCGCTGCCCTATGCGCCCAAGTGGAAGCTGTATGAGAATGTGACCTATCGCTTTGGCGTGGCGCAGGGCTGGGATCTGGAGCTGCAAAGCGATGTGACGCTCAAGGGCGCCACGCAATATCAGCTGACGCAAACCCCCAGTTCTATCCAGCCCGCCTATGTCCTGCTCAACGCCAGCGTGGCGCTGCTGGGTCAGGACAATGGCTGGCAAGTGCGAGCCTATGTGAAAAACATCGCCAACCAGCATTATTCGAACCTGCTGGGCAATGGCGCCATTGCCGGGACCAGCCGCCTCGTCCCCCGTGACGATGTGCGCTATGGCGGCATCCTGCTCCGCAAGACGTTCTGACAGCGAGAGGGGCGGCGTTGAAAAGCGCCGCCCCTTTTCGCCTTAGCCCGGAAGCGACCCGGCAAACGCGATTTCATCCACGCTCAAACGCGGGCTGGGCTGTTCGCGCGCCTGTAGCGCCTCGGGCAGATCGCCCGCATCCCCGCGCCAGCCCACGGCCACGGCCACCTCGACCTTATAACGCTCGCCCGCGCCGGTCGCCTTGGCCGCCGCTTCGGGATCGAAACCGGCCATCGCATGGGTCGACAATCCGCGCTTGGCCCCTTGCAGCGCCAGATAGGCCCATGCCGCGCCCGCATCGAACGAGTTCCACTTGGCGGGCGTCGCCTCGCTGGCCCCCGGCGCGGTGATCTGCTCGTCCGACAGGACATAGAGCAGCGCCCCCGCCTTGCCCGCCCAGCCCGCGTTGAACGGCAGCAGCGCGCCGACAAAAGCATCCCAGTTCGCATCGCCGCGCAGCGCATAGGCAAAGCGCCAGGGCTGATAATTGAAGGCCGAGGGCGCCCAGCGCGCCGCCTCGAACAAAGGCAACAGGTCCGCCTGCGTCACCTCCTGCGGCGAATAGGCGCGCGGGCTCCAGCGCGCGAGGATGTCGGGGTCGATCGGGTGTTCGGCCTTACGGATGGTCATGCAAGCTCCTGTTTCAAAACAAATCTCACTTCAGGCCAAAGCCCAGCGCGCGCAGCGCCGCCTTCAACCTGTCACGCCCGTTCAGCGCGGCCGCCGAAGCCCCCCGCCCCAGCACCAGCGCGCGCCAGCCCACCGGGTCCTGCCCCTGCTCTTCCTGAAACGCGCGGGCATCACGGTCATACTCGGCAATCGCGGCGCTTTGTCCAGCCAGATCATAGCTCTCGCGATGCAAAACCACCGATTGCGGCAGGCGCGGCTTGACCGCAGCGGCGCGCGTGGCATCGGCCCAGCCCACCACCAGCCCGAACACCACCGCCGCGCGCGGCGGCAGTCCGATCAGTTTCGCCACTTCCTCGGGATGATTGCGCATCGCGCCGATATAGACCGTGCCCAGCCCCAAAGATTCGGCGGCAATCACCGCATTTTGCGCCGCCAGCGCGGCATCCACCGCCGCTACGGTAAAGCTTTCCAGATAATCAAACCCCTCGGACGGCGCCCCCGCCTCATCCGCAATCAGCCCGGCGCGCGCCAGATCGGCCACGAACAGCAGGATCAACGGGGCATGTTCGATATGCTTCTGCCCGCCCGCCAGCCGGGCCAGTTCCTTGCGCTTTTCCTCATCCTCGACCGCCACCACGCTCCACAATTGCAGGTTGGACGAGGTCGCCGCACTTTGCGCCGCGGCAACCAGCGTGGGGATCAGATCGGCGGGCAGAGGATCGGGGCGAAAGCCGCGCACACTGCGATGGTCGAGCAGGCGGGCGATGGTGTCATTCCAAAGAATGCGCTCTGGCGCGGCGGAGCGATAGCGGCGCGCCAGCGCATCATGGGCTGCCTGCGAAACGGGGTCTTCTAGCGCCATGGCGCATCTCCAGAAATTGATCCTTGGCGCGTGGAAATAGCGCTGCGCCGTCCTGCCGTCTATTGATGCTAGGGGGCGCTCCTATTGATATTTCTGTGCTTATCCCGCCTGTCGGCCATGCCCCTGTCAGCCACGCCCGCCACTTCTCATAAGCCTATCAGCAGCTCTCGTTTTCATCGCGTGGCATCCGGCCCCATCCTTGGCGCCATTCAGCCATCGCGAAGGAACCAGCCATGAGCCAGACCCGCCAACTCCACCTCGGCGCCATTCTCGAAGGCGTCGGCACCGATCAGAACAGCTGGCGCGATCCGGCCTTGCCCGGCGATGCCAGCATCAACATCGACTGGTATATCGAGAATGCCAGGAAGGCCGAGGCCTCGCTCTTTGACCTCGTGTTCATCGTCGATTCCCCGTATATCACGCCGGACACCGCGCCCCATTTCCTAAACCGGCTCGAACCTTTAACCCTGCTCTCGGCGCTGGCCACGCATACCAGCCGGATCGGTCTGGTCGGCACGCTGACCACATCCTATTGGGAACCCTATAATGTCGCGCGCCAGTTCGGCAGCCTCGACCATATCAGTCGGGGCCGCGCAGGGTGGAATGTGGTCACCACCGGGCTTGAGGGCGCGGCCCGCAATTACGGCCGGGAAGACCATTTCGACCACGCCGAACGCTATGACCGCGCGCTGGAATTTGTCCGCGTGGTGCAGGGATTGTGGGACAGCTATGAGGACGACGCCTTCCCACGCGACAAGGCGGGCGGCGTGTTCCTCGACAAGGCCAAGCTGCACAAGTTGAACCACAAGGGCAAATTCTTCCGCGTCGATGGCCCGCTGGCCCTTCAGCGCAGCGCGCAGGGCCAGCCGGTGATCTTTCAGGCCGGCGATTCCGACGCTGGCCGCAACCTTGGCGCGCAAATTGCCGAGGGCACCTTTGCCTCCGCGCAGGATATCGAGAGCGGCCAGCAATATTACGCCGATCTCAAATCGCGCGCCGCCGCCTTGGGGCGCAATCCCGATCATATCGTCGTCCTGCCCGGCCTGTTCCCCACGCTGGCCGATACCGACGAGGAAGCCCAGCGCCTTCATGCCGCGCATGAGGAAGCGCTCAGCCTCGACAAACTGCTGGTCCAATTGGGCCGCGCCTTCAACTATCACGATTTCCGCCAGTATGACCCCGACGCCCCCTTCCCCGATCTGACCGGCGTCACGCTCAACAGCTATAAGGGCCATGCCGAAAAGATCATCCGCGTGGCGCGCGAAAAGGGCTATACCTTGCGCGAGGCGGCATGGCACCTTGGCCGCTGGAAATCGCCCTTCATTGGCGGGCCGGAAACCGTTGCCGACGAAATCGAGCGCTGGTTCATCGGCCGCGCCGCCGACGGGTTCAACCTGCGCGTCACCAACCCGCGCGATTTCCAGATCTTCCGCGAGCGCGTGGTGCCCATCCTGCAAAAGCGCGGCCTGTTCCGCACCCGCTATGAGGCCGACACTTTGCGCGGTCATCTGGGCATTCCGGTGCCGGAAAACCGCTATGCCGCGCCGCTGGCCGAGGCTGCCGAGTGAGCATCCATCTGGAAACCGATGTCCTGATTATCGGCGGGGGCATGGCGGCGGGATGGGCCGCCATCGCCGCCGCGCAGGGCGGGGCGCGGGTGATAGTGGCCAACAAAGGCTATATGGGCACCAGCGGCGTCACCGCGACGGGTGGCCCCAACCATTGGTGGGTGGCGCCCGATCCGGCCCGCCGCGATGAAGCCATCACCCGCCAGCGCAGTAAGGCGCAGGGGCTGGGCGATCCGGAATGGATGGCGCGCATTCTCGACCTTACATGGCGCTATTTGCCCAGCCTTGCCCCGCATTATCCCTTTGGCAGCGATGGGGCGGGCGGCACCTATTATTCGGGCGTGAGAGGATCGGAATATATGCGCGCCCTGCGTTTGGCTGCTCTGGAGGCTGGCGTGACGGTGTTCGATCACCACCCCGCCATCGAACTGCTGCGCGATGCCGAAGGCCGTATTGCGGGCGCGCGCGGCCATGCCCTGCGCGCACGGCAGGATTGGGAAATCCGCAGCCACACCACCATTCTGGCCACCGGCGGCAATGCCTTCCGCTCGGGCCTGATCGGCAGCCGCACCAACACCGGCGATGGCCAATTGATGGCCGCTGAGGCGGGGGTGGCCCTGTCGGGGATGGAGTTTGGACCAAGCTGGTCGATCTCGCCCGCATGGGCCTCGACCCGCACGCTGCCCTATACGGGCGCGGTCTATTATGATGCCGAGGGGCAAGAACTGGACATTCCGCCCCCGCGCGCGGCGGGCCATGCGCATCATCGCGCGCTGAGCCATGCGATGCTGGCGGGGCCGGTGCTGGCCGACCTTTCCCATGCGCCCGAGGCCCTGCGCCCCATCCTGCGCCGGATACAGCCCTTTACCCCCGCGCCGTTCGAACGGCGCGGCATCGACCTGTTCCGCGATCGCTTTCCGGTCAAACTGTTTGGCGAAGGCACGATCCGGGGCACCGGCGGCCTCGACCTGGCCGATGCCGAATGCCGCACCAGCGCGCCGGGCCTATTCGCCATTGGCGATGCGGCCACGCGCGAACTCGTCGCGGGCGCGAACAGCGGCGGCGGGGCGGTCAATTCGGCATGGGCGCTTTCCTCTGGCCGCATCGCCGGAGCGGCCGCGGCGCGCGAAAGCCTGAAGCGCAAGGGCGTCTCGGCCCCAGTCCAAGGGCTGGGCCGGGTTGCCATCGCCCCGCAGCAGGGCGAGCGCGCCATCGACGCATCCGCCATCCACCGCGCCGTCGATCATGAAATCCATGGCTATGCCCATGTCTTTACCCGCGAAGAGGCCAGTTATGCCGCATCGGGCGCAAGGCTTGAAGCCATCTGGCGCGAACTGGCCAATCATGGGCGGGCCAGCGGCGCGGAACTGGTAGCGTTGCGCGAAACGGCGGCGCTGGTGGCCGGGGCGCGCTGGACCATTGCAGCGGCGCGGGCGCGCCGGGAAAGCCGGGGCCTGCACCAACGCGCCGATTATGCCGAGGCCGCAGGACCCACCCACCGCCAATTGGTCAGCGGACTGGACACCATCCGTCTCAATGCACAACAGGCCGAATTCGCATGATCGCCCAAATCCTTACCGACAAATGCAACAATTGCGCGCAATGCGTCAGTGTCTGCCCCACCTTTGTGCTGGACGATGGGCCGCAACATCCCGTCATCGCGCGGATCGAGGCCTGCCAGACCTGCTATATGTGCGAACTTTATTGCGACCAGAACGCCATCTATGTCGCTCCCGATCAGTTTGGGCCTGAACCTGAGGGGGATCCGACGCCGCATCTGGGCGTGATCCGGCGCGACCATGGCTGGGACCGGCCCGGTGAGGCGGGACACCTGGATGAATATCGCAAGCTTGGGCCCCTGTTGGGCGCGGGGGCGGAGATCGCTGCAAAGCGGTATCAGGCGCAGCGCAGCCGCGCCTGAAAAGATGCGCCGTGATGCCAATGCCCGGCATCACGGCGCTTTTCCTTATGCCTTGGGCAATTGTGACGTCAGCACATAGCCATCGCCCACCGGCCGCTTGGCCTGCAACGCACCGGCGCGCACGAAAGTGTCCAGAATGCCCTGTTGCCGCGCCACCAGTTCGGGCGTGATCGGCCCATCCACCACCGGCGAGCGTTCCGCCGTGGTCTGGGCAATCGCCAAGGGCAGACCGGTTTCCTTGGCCAGCACCTTGGCATATTCACCCACATGGGTCTTGCGCCATTCCATCGCGCGCGCCTCGCGGGCCAGAAAATCAACCAGCAGATCCGATTTGTCGCGCAGGACATTTTCATGGACCACATCGAACGAACAGGCATCGAACAGATCGCTGCCATCGGCCAAGATGCGATCGCCCGCGGCCTGCCCGGTGGGGACGTAAGCCCCCCAGGTGCTCCACGCATCGACCGCGCCCGAGCGCAGGGCCGCCGCCGCATCCGAGGGCGTCATGAAGATCAGTTCGGCCTCGCCCGGCTTGATCCCGGCCTGCTCAAACACCTTGAGCGCGAGAAAATGGCCGATGCTGCCGCGCCCGGTCACAATCTTGCGACCTTTGAGATCCGCCGGTTTGCGAACCGGCGATGCGCCCGGCACCAGAATCGAGAGAATGCCTGCCGGGCGCGGATGCGAAACCCGCGCGGCCACGGCCTTCAACGGCTTGCCGGTCTGATAGGCGAAGAGGAAAGGCGCATCGCCAATCAGCCCGATGTCGACCGCATCGGACCCCAGAGCCTCCAGCAAATGCTGGGCGGCGGGAAATTCGGACCATTCAACGCGATAGGGCGCGCCCTCCAGCACGCCCGAGGCCAGCACCAGCGCCTTGGTCCCGCCCTTTTGCGAGCCGACGCGCAGCACCTTTTCACCGCCGCCGCGACAACCACCAAGTCCGCCGGCAAGCGCAAAAGCCCCCGCCCCCAGCGCGGCCAAAGCGCCGCGCCGGTTCCACAATGCCGTCTCGATCATGCCGCGCTGCGCTCCGATCGCGCGGCGGTGTAGCGGTTGACCGGCTTGTCCAGCCCCAGTCCCTCGCGGAAGGTGGTGCCGGTGTAATCGGTCTTGTAGATCCCGCGCGCCTGCAGGATCGGCACGACCTGATCGACAAATACATCGAGTTGGCCGGGCAGCGATTCAAACATGTTGAACCCGTCGGAGGCGCGCGAATCCAGCCATTGCTGGAAACGATCCGCAATCTGTTCGGGCGTGCCGGTAAACTCGCTGCGCGGCGTGGCGGCGCGCAGGGCGATTTCGCGCAGGGTCAGTCCCTGTTGGGCCAGCGCCAGAATGCGCTCCGAGGCCGACTGGTTCGATTTATAGCCCTCGACCGCGACCTCGACCGGGAAGGCGCCGTCGGGATCATAGACGCTGAAATTATGGTCGTTGAACGAGCGACCCAGCGCACGCAGGGCGTTTTCAAGGCTGACCAGACCGGCCAGTTCCCCATGCAGGCGCTGCGCTTCTTCTTCCGTGCTGCCCACAATCACGCGGGCGCCGGGCACGATATAAAGCTGGTCGGGATTGCGGCCAAAGCCGCGCGCCCGCGCCTTGACATCGGCATAGAAAGCCTGCGCTTCCTCGATGTTTTCCTGATGGGTGAAAATCGCCTCGGCCGACTTGGCGGCGAAATTGCGCCCGTCCTCGGACGATCCGGCCTGAAAGATCACCGGCTGTCCTTGGCGTGACCGCGAGATATTGAGCGGGCCTTTGACCGAGAGGAACTCGCCCTTGTGGTTCAGCTCGTGCAGCTTGTCGGGATCAAGGAACTGGCCGGTTTCCTTGTTGCGCACCAGCGCATCGTCTTCCCAGCTGTCCCACAGGCCCTTGACCACATCGAGATATTCCGCGGCAAGGGCGTAGCGCGTGTCATGGGCCAGATGCTCGGACTTGCCGTAATTGGCCGCGCTGCCCTCAAGCCACGAAGTCACGACATTCCAGCCCGCACGCCCACCGCTGATATGGTCGAGCGAAGCAAACTGGCGCGCCAGATTATACGCCTCGGTATAGGTGACGGTTGCCGTGCCGACCAGACCGATATGCTCGGTAACGGCGGCGATGGCCGACAGGATCGTCAGCGGTTCAAAGCGGTTAAGGTAATGCGGCGAGGAACGCGCATTGATCGAAACGCTGTCGGCCACGAAGAGGTAATCGAACTTGCCGCGCTCGGCGGCCTGCGCCTGACGCTTGTAAAAGGACAGGCTGGTGGAGGCATCGACCTGCGCATTGGGATGGCGCCAGTCGTCCCAGCCGGGGCCGACGCCGTGCAGGATGAAGCCGAGGCGAAGTTGACGTTTGGACATGAGAGATTTCCTTTTGGAATGCGGGGGATGAGGTTCAGCCGGCCAGAGCGGCGGATTGTCCTGCACGCTCTGCAACCTTGGCACGCACCAGCGGCAGCAATTCGCGGCCATAGAGCAGCGCATCGTCGAGCGGTTCAAAGCCGCGGATGAGGAAATGGTCGATGCCGATGTCGAAATAGTCGAGCATGGCGTCGGCCACCTGTTCGGGCGTGCCGACCAGCCCGGTCGAATTGCCCTGCGCCCCGGTCAGCGCGGCAACGCCCGTCCACAGCCGGCCATCGCGGCGGTTGCCCTGCGCGGTCTGCAACAGGCGCAGCGAGCCTTCATTGGGCGGGCGGTGGCCGGTGGTGGGCAATCCTGCGGCCTCGCGATGGGTGCGAACCTGATCCTCGATCTCGGCGGCGCGCTTCCACGCGGCCTCTTCGGTATCGGCAATGACCGGGCGCAGCGAGAGCGAGAAGCCGGGACGGCGCCCATGTTTCGCCGCCGCATGGCGCACGGCCAGCACATTCTCGCGCACCTGCTCCAGCGTTTCGCCCCACAGCGCATAGACATCGGCGTGGCGGCCCGCCACCTCGATCGCCTCGGGCGAGGAGCCGCCGAAGAAGACCGGCAGGTTGTCCGGCTTGACCGAGGAGAAGGCCCCGCGCGCCTCATAAAACCGTCCCTTGTGGTCGAAAGGCTGGGTCGCGGTCCATTCGCGGCGCAGAATGTCGATATATTCGTCGCTGCGCGCATAACGCTCGGACTTGACCGTGTTCACATCGCCATCGCGGGCCATTTCCTCATCCGCCCCGCCGGTGATGATATGCACCGCCACGCGCCCGCCCGACAATTGATCGAGCGTCGCCAATTGCCGCGCGGCCAGCGTGGGCTGGGTAAAACCGGGGCGATGGGCGACGAGGAAGCCAAGGCGCGTGGTGATCGCGGCGGCATGGGCGGCCACGATCTGGCTTTCCGGGCTGTTCGAGCCGAAGGGGATCAGCACGCGGTCGAAGCCGACCTCCTCCTGACCCCGCGCCGCAGCATCCACATAATCGCGGTCCAGAATGCGGCTGCGCACCGGGGCGTGGATTTCCGAGGCATTGTTGAAGCCGATATAGCCGATGAACTTGACGGCATCAGAGGGGTTTTTGGACATGGAAATTCTCCGCAAAATCAAATGACAAAAAAGCCGTGGGTGCCGTCGCGCTCCAATTGGGCGACAAGGCCGTATTCCCAGTCGAGATAGGCCTGCATGGCAGCGGCCGCGTTATCGGTGCCTTCATAGGGGCGCTTGTAGCGACCCTCTGGCCCGCGAGGGGGCGGCGCGGCATCGGGGCCGGTTTCGCTGTGTGCGCCGCCTTCCAGCACGTAAACCTCCCAGCCCAATTGCGCCAACCAACTGGCGGTCATGTCGGCGCGCGGGCCAAGGTCATCGGCCAGCACGATGCGCGCACCGCGCACGGGCGCGAAGTGGTCGGTTTCCTGCACCAACTGTCCGCCCTGCGCATTGCGGAAGCCGGGGATGTGGCCTGCCGCATAATCCTCGGGCAGGCGCACGTCATATTGGTAGAGCGTGCGGGTTTTGTCGGCGCGCAGGTGGTCCAGCTCCTCGGGCGTGATCCGCTTAACGCCCGCGCGATAGGCCACTTCGCGCGCCTTCTGGCGGGCTTCCTCCACCAGCGGCGCATCGGGCAGGGCGGCGCGGCGCGCTTGCCCGGTTTCGAGGCTTTGCCCCGCCAGAGTCCAGCCGATCGTGCCGTTGCGCAAAGCATAGATCCGGTTGGGCAGGCCAGCGTTCACCAGCGATTGCGCGCCGATGATGGAGCGCGTGCGGCCCGCGCAATTGACGATGATCGTGGTGTCGGGATCGGGCGCTGCGGCGCGGGCGCGCAGCACCAGTTCGGCGCCGGGGCTGGAGATGCCGCCCGGAATGCTCATCGTGGCATATTCGTCAAACCGGCGTGCGTCGAGGATCGCGATATCGGCCTTTTCCTCGATCAGCGCCTGCACATCCTGCGCGGGGAGCGAGGGCGTGTGGCGGCGATGTTCGACCAGTTCGCCAAAGGCCTTGGAGTAGCTGTTCACATCCTCGAACAGCTCGTAACCGGCGCTTTTCCAGCCCGACAGGCCCCCCGCCAGCACATCGACGTTGGTAAAGCCCAGCGCGCGCAGATGGGCCAGTGCGGCCTCGGTCAGATCCTCGCCATTGTCATAGACGACGATGCGCGTGTCCTTGCGCGGGATGCGCCAGGCGGCCTCGACATTGATCCGACGCAGCGGGATTTGGGCGGCAAACAAAGGATGGCCCAGCGCGAATTCGGCCTCCTCGCGCAGGTCGATCAGCGCGATTTCCTCGCTCGCGATCAGGGCCTTGCGGATGTCCTTGGGGGTAACACTCATTTGGATCGGTCCCACAGATTGGGCACCAGCGCATTGGCATAGCCCGAGATGAACAATTTGGCCTCGCCATCCGGGGTGAACGTCGAGCGGCGGACCGCGCCGATATTGGCGCCGTAAACGTGGATCGAAATCGAGGGCGCATCCGGCAGGGCATTGCGCACCTGATGAATATCGCCGCGTGCCGGGCTCAGGGCCTCCACCTCGCCGGGATTGAGCGAGAGCGGAGGCCCATCCGGGGCCAGCGAGCCATCACTCTGGCGGCGGAAGCCTTGGGATTCCTCGCGCCCGCGCAAAACGCCGACAAGACCCCAGACGGTGTGATCGTGAATCGGCGTCCCCTGCCCCGGGCCCCAGACGAAGGAGACGACGGAAAAGCGTTCGGCGCTGTCGCCATGGAGCAGATATTGCTGATAACGCTCGGGCGAAGGGGCGGCAAAAGCCTCAGGCAGCCAGTCGTCATGGGCCACCAGAGCGCGCAGCAGCGCGCCGCCCTGTTCAAGGATCTCGGCCTCATCGGATGCCCGGTCGAGCAAAGCGGCCAGCGCGGTGACGAAATCGCGCAGGCGGCCAAGGTTGGCTGACGTGTTGACCGGGTGGTCCAGAACCGCCGCGATCATGCCGATGCCCCTTGCGTGAAAGGCATGATGCTGGCGCCAACGTCGACGGCGGACAGAACATGCTCGGAGGTGACTTCGCAGCCCAGATGACCCAGCAGACGCTGGCGCAGCACGCGGCCCACATCGCCGCGCTCACCGCGCTGGGCGGTGATATGCTCCTCGGCCACGATGCGGCCTGCGTCCAGCACGAGGATGCGGTCGGCCAGCGCGACCGCCTCGTCCACGTCATGCGTGACCATCAGGATCGCGGGGCGATGAACACGCCACAATTCCAGCACCAGCGCGTGCATCTTGATCCGCGTCAGTGCGTCGAGCGCGGCAAAGGGCTCGTCGAGGAGCAGCAATTTGGGTTCGCGCACCAGCGCGCGGGCCAAGGCCACGCGCTGTGCCTCGCCGCCCGAAAGCGTCAGCGGCCATGCGTCAAGACGGTGGCCAAGGCCAACCTCATTGAGGGCCGCCTCGGCGCGCTCGCGCACCCCCGGCCCTTTCAGGCCCAGCGCAACATTGCGCCACACCTTTTTCCACGGCAGCAGGCGCGCATCCTGAAACACCACGGCGCGGCTGTTGGGGATCAGCACATCCTGTCCCACCACACTGTCCAGCCCGGCGAGTGTACGCAGCAGGGTCGTCTTGCCCCCGCCCGAGCGGCCCAACAGGGCGACAAATTCGCCCGGCGCAATCGACAGGTTCAGCCCGTCGATGACCGTGTTGGCGCCAAAACTGCGGGTGAAATCGCGCAGGCGGACGACCGGTTCGGGAATGGGAAAAGCGGCGGTAAAATTGGTTTCGGCCAGCATGATTTCAGCCTTTCGCAAGTTGGGGGCGCCAGGCCAGCGCCCGGCGTTCGATCAACCGCACCAGCCCGTCCGCGCCAAGACCCAGCGCCGCATAGACCAGCAGGCAGACCACGATGATATCGGTGCGCATGAAATCGCGGGCGTTGTTGACCAGATAGCCAAGGCCCGCCGAGGCATTGATCTGTTCGGCGACAACCAGCACCAGAATCGACACCGAAAGCGAATAGCGCAGCCCAACCAGCAGCGAGGGCAAGGCGCCAGGCAGGATCACATGCCAGATCACCTCGGCGCGGCTCAGGCCAAAGCTGCGCGCGCCTTCGATCAGGCGGACATCGACGCCGCGAATGCCCGAATAGAGGTTGAGATAGACGGGAAAAATCGAGGCAAAGGCGATCAGGGCTACTTTGGGCGTCTCGCCAATGCCGAACCACACGATGAACAAAGGCGTCAGCGCCAGCGTCGGGATCGTGCGCTTGATCTGCATGATGGGATCAATGGCGGCCTCGCCCTGACGCGACAGGCCCGCGGCCAGCGCCAGCGCGATCCCGATCGACAGGCCGATGACCAGCCCCACCACCACGCGCAGGAACGAGACCCACAGATTGTCCGGCAGCTCGCCGCTGGCCAGCATATCGAGCAGCGTGCCGATCACGGCAGAGGGCGCGGCCAGCGTGCTTTTGGGAATCAGGCCAAGGCGCGAGCCGGCCTCCCAGAGGATGAGGAAAACCAGCGGGGAGACCCAATGGCCTGAAAAGAAGGCGGTAATACGCCGATGAAGCGGGTTGGGTTGGGGCATGTTCAAAGCTCGTCTTGGCGGGAGAGCTTCAGCAGAACCCCAAAACTCTACTCGATCAATTGAGTTATTGGCGGCACCTATAAGCGCTGCTCATATCAGCCGCGCCGGATCGCGATTTATGCAGATTTATGACCTAATTTCAGCATTATAAGCATGATATCCCGACCGAATAGATTTGCTTTTGCATGCCTTATCTCTACTATTTTGATTGACAATAAGCAATCAGGCATAACACCCCTCAATTCCCCACGGCGGCCCCCCGCCAACCATCATCCGAGGACCGCAATGCCCGTCAATTTGCCCACAAATCTGCTGCGCAGCTTCGTCGCCATTGTGGACACGGGCTCGATGCTCAACGCCTCGGAAAAGGTGTTCGTCACGCAAAGCGCGCTCTCGCTCCAGATCAAACGGCTGGAAGAACTGCTGCAACAGAACCTGTTCCATCGCGAAGGCCGCCGCCTGTCCCTGACGCAGGCGGGCGAGTTGATGCTCGATTATGCGCGCAAGGTGCTGATCCTGCATGATGAGGCGGTTTCGGCGATCACGGCGGGCCATTTTGCGGGTCCGGCGCGCATCGGCATGGTGCAGGACTTTGCCGAAACGCTGCTCTCGGGCCTGCTGGCGCAATTTGCCGAACTGCATCCCGATGCGCAGATCTATTCGCGCATCGCGGGCACCGCCGAATTGCTGGCCCAGCTTGAGCGGCGCCAGCTTGACATCGTGCTGGGCTTTGCCGCCGCCAATGATCCCAATGCCATCGCCTATGCCGCGATGGAATGGTACGGCAAGGCCGATCTCCTGCGCCAGAACGTGCTGCCGCTGGCCGTGCTCGAACCGCCCTGCCGCTTTCGCGAGGCGGCGATCCGCACGCTGGAGGATGCGGGCGTGCCCTATCGCATCACGGTCGAAACGCCCAATCTGACCACGCTGCGTGCGGCGGTCGATGCGGGGCTGGGCATAACCTGCCGCACGCATTTGTTCCTGAGCGAGGAGCCCTTGCAGATCGAGCATCTGGCTCCCCTGCCCCGCGTCTCCTGCGTGTTGCAGACCGCCGCCAGCCTCGACCCGGCCACCGCCCGCCTGGCGCAACTGGCGCGTGAGATCGTCGTCGCGCTCTAGTCGCTTATGACAAATCTTAAACCCTCGCGCCCCGCTTCTCACTGTCCGCCGGGGGCGCGGGGGGATTATCGCTGGCCTCCTCGAACCCGCAAAGAGAGGCAGATCAGCATGGCCCACCCCACCCTCCACCAACTCTACGCCGAGCTTCAGGCCGAACGTGAGCGCACATGGGCGCCCGAGCAACTGGAGCGCAACGCCTCGCAGCGCCGCTCGCTGGTCGCGCGTTTCGATCCCGCCGCCTATCCCCAGCCGGGTCAGGTGATCGCCCCCTTCACGCTTATCGATCAGGACGGCAAGGCCCTCACCCGCGATGAATTGGTCGCCCACGGCCCGGCGGTGCTGGTGTTCTTCCGCTTTGCCGGCTGCCCGGCCTGCAATCTGGCCCTGCCCCATTACAACCGCCACCTGTGGCCCGCGTTGAAGGCAGCAGGCATTCCCCTCGTCGCGGTCAGCGCGCAAAACCCGGTGGATCGCTCGATCATCAACCGTCATGGTCTCGACTTCCCGGTGGCCGCAGACCCTGATTATGCGCTGGGCCGCGCGCTGGGCATCACCTTCCTGCCCGACGATCAGCCCGCGGTGAAGCCCGGCGACAACTGGATCGGCGCGACGCTTGGCACCAACAGTTATGAAATCGACCAACCCGCCGTGCTGATCCTGAACGGCGACGCCACGGTGCGCCGCCTGATCGTCAGCCCCGATTGGATGGACCGCCCCGAAAGCGAGACGGTCCTTGATCATTTGCCCGAGGCGCGATCCGGGGATTTGGCGGCCAACGCGGCCTGATGCAAAAGGGGCGCGGCAATATGCCCGCCCCTTTTCAATTGTAATGCAGCGTCTTGGCCTGCGACAACACATAGGCGGACAGGATCTTCGCCTCTGTCACGCTGATCTTTCCGGCAAAGGCGGGGGAAGAACTTACCCGCCCCTCGCGCACGGTCTGGGCCACCGAGGCGCGATCCCGCCCATACAGCCATGTGCGCGGCCGCGTCAGATCCGCCGCCCCGGTCGCCGGATCGCCCCAGCCCTGCAGCGTGTGGCAATCATAGCACCCGCCCTCCACCTCAAATGTCTCCTTGCCCAGCGGGATCTGCCTGGCATCAAAGGGCTGGCCGGAAAGTTTGAGGACATATTCGGTGACGGCGGCAATCTCGTCCGGCTCAAGGCTGTGGCCGACCCCGCGTCCGGGCATCGTGGGCCAATTACGCGTTTTGGGGTCGGGCGCGCGTATGCCGTGCAGGATGGTTTGCTCGACATCGCTTGCCTGAATATTGAACGTATCAATATCCTCGCCGCCAAACAGCCAGCGGTCATCGGTCAGGTCCGGCGCATGAGCGCCCGGCGCGCCCTTGAGATCCGCACCGTGGCATGACGCGCAGTGGCGGGCAAACAGCGGCGGGGCCAGCCGGATCGCCTCGGCGCGCAGGGCCGGATCCTGCCATATCGCATTGGCCGAGGCGGCCTCCAACGCTCGGCTGGGCCGCTCCGCGCCGCAAGCGGCCAGAGCCGCGAACCCGGCAAAAGCCAACAGGGAACGAGTGGGGTGTCGCATCGCCAGTACTTTCATCGCTTGGGAAATCCGCCCGAACGCTAGGGCGCAGGACCGCCGCGTCCACCAAGTTTTCCTCATGAGCTTTGATGAAAATCTGAATTAACCTTGGGCGCGGGATCGCTAAAGCGATATTCTCAATCATTGCGATAGAGTTTGGCCCAACCATGCTTCCTCTCCTTCCCGCGCTGCTGGCCGCAGCACTGCCCGCCCCTGATGCCGCCAATCCGGCCCCAACGCGCGCGGCATGGGCGGCCATCGCCGATCTGCCCGATCTGTCGGGTGTCTGGACGCCGGGGCCGCTGGACAAATACGCGCCGGGCAACACCACGGAGCCGCAATGGCGCCCGGAAATCGCGCCGGTCTATGCCCGGCTCAAACAGCTCGACGCCGAGGGCAAGCCGCAGAACATCTGGGTCAATTGTTTGCCCGAGGGCCTGCCCTCAAGCTGGACCCAGACGCTCAATTCGGTCGAATTTCTGCAAACGCCGGGCCGCATCACCATTCTGGGCGAATTGGACGGCAACCGCCTGCGCCGGGTGTGGACCGATGGCCGCCCCCATCCTGCCGACCCGGACCCCACCTTTTCAGGCCATTCCATCGGCCATTGGGAGGGGCAGATGCTGGTGATCGACACGGTGGGCTTTCTGCCGCAAGTGTTCATTTCCACCGGGCAAGGCGTGGGCATTCCCAACAATGGCGACATGCATGTGGTCGAGCGCATCACGCTGACCGGGCCGAACAGCGCCCGTGTCGATCTGGTGGTCGATGCGCCCCATGTGCTGGCCGCGCCATGGCATGCCACACGGTTGCTGACCCGCCACCGCGAGCGCACATTTGATATGGTCGAAAGCTCATGCCGACAGGGCGATTTTATCGAAAGCACCGACAAGGACGGTCTCGCCATCTTTGCCCCGCTGCCCAAGGACGAGGGCGGGGCCACCCTGCCGCCTGATCAGGGCGCGCCCTTGCCCGCGCCTGCCAAGGAGAAGAAATGATGATCTCTCGCCGCCTTTGGGGCAGCCTTGCCGCGCTTGGTCTGGCGCTGGGCGCGGGCCTGACCCCGGCCATCGCGCATCACAGTTTTTCGATGTTTGATCCGGCCAAGCCGATGCAGTTCGAAGCCACGGTCCAGAGCTTTCAATGGACCGCGCCCCATGCCGTGCTGTGGGTTCAGGCCGGACAGGTGGGCGCCTATGGGCCGGGCCTGTGGTCGCTGGAATTGCCCACCAGCCCCGCCAATCTGGCCAAGATGGGCTGGAGCCGTACGGTGGTAAAGCCCGGCGACAAGGTGATCGTCTCGATCAACCCGATCCGCGACGGACGCCGCGCGGGCCAGTTCAAAAAGCTGACCATCGCCGCCACGGGACAGGTGCTTGAAGCCCTCAACATCCCCGGCGCATCGCAGCAGCCGCCCAAATGATGCGCCCGACCCTCTTTGCGCTGGCACTGACGCTGGCCGCGCCCGCCTTGGCCGCTGCGCCCGATGATCCGATCACCCCCGCCCCCACGCCAAGGGACTGGCAGGAACTGGCCCGCCGCCCGGATTGGAGCGGTTCGTGGTTCCCTGTGATCTCGGACCAGTTTGCCCAGGTCACCACCAATCCGCCGCCATGGAAACCGGAGGTAAAAAAGCAGATCGACTATTGGGACGCCGAGGAAAAGGCGGGCCGCCCGCGCGGGCTGCTGCTCGATTGCCTGCCGCATGGCGTGCCGAGTTTTTACCTTATCACGCATAATTCGATCGAGATCCTCTCCACACCGGGCCGCGTCACCATCCTTGGCGAGAGCGACGGCAACCGGCTGGTGCGGATCTGGACCGATGGTCGCAAAGCCCCGGTCGACCCCGACCCCAGCTTTCACGGCTATAATATCGGGGTCTGGCAGGGCGACACTTTGGCGGTTTCCACCACCGCGATTCTGCCCCAGACATGGCTGGCCGTGTCAGAAGCGGTGGGCATCGCGATTGGCGAGGGCGCGCATGTGGAGCAGCAGTTCCACCTGATCAGGCCGGACACGCTGGCGGTCGATCTGACCATCACCGCCCCTGCCGTGCTGACCCACCCATGGCAAACCCGCCGCCTTTTCACCCGCAAGCGCGCGCGCAGTTTCGAGATCGGCGAGGGCGTTTGCCGTCAGGGCGATTTTGAGGAAACCACGGACAAATGGGGCAATCCGGCATGGCGCCCGGTGGCGCAATCGGCCGACGGCAATGCGCTGGCGCCCCCGGCCAAATAAGGAGCAATGGCGATGTTGAAGAAGATCCTGTCCACAGGCGCCCTGGCCACCGCGCTGGCCATGGCGGCGCCCTCGCTGGCGCATCACAGCTTTGCGATGTTTGATCAGGGCAAAGTGGTCAATCTGCGCGGCACGATCAGCGCCTATCGTTGGGTCAACCCGCATGTCTCGCTGTTTGTCGATGTGCAGGAAGGGCCGGTGAAGCATGGCGTCTGGGCGGTGGAGCTGACCAGTCCGGGCAATCTGACCCGGCTGGGCTGGAGCCGCCAGTCGCTCAAGGTCGGCGACAAGGTCGATGTCGAGGTCAACCCGCTGCGCGATGGCGCGCTGGGCGGCGGCTTCCGCAAGGCGACGATTCTTGCCACCGGGCAGGTTTTGCAGGCGCGGCTGGTCGAGATCGAGAAGCCGGGCGGCTGAAGACAATTCCCTCACGCGGCGCGGTTACTTCTCTTTCCCGCGCCGCGTCCCGCCAGGGGCGGATGCCACACCGGCATCCCCCCCTTTTTTTCAGAGCGTATAGCCGATCCAGCGCCCGGCAATGACAATGCCCAGCCAGAGCGTCAGCGAGATCGCACCCGAAATCCGCGGAACAATCGAACCGCCCTCGGCTAATTTGCGCTGGGCAAACAGGTGGAACACCAGCGCATTGATCCCGGCCAGCGCGAGCAGGCTGAATTTGACCGCGAACCAGAAGTTTTCCGAATAACCAATCGGATTGGCAAAAATCAGCACGCTGCCGCTGGCCAGAGCAAGGCCGAAGCCGACCAGCGTGAAGGGCACCAGCCGGTCCAGCACCTCCTGCGCGGTCCCGCGCGCCGGGCCCACCCCGATCAGCCGCAGATCCACCAGCGCGATCGAGCCGATCACCAGCGAAAGCGCCGCCACATGCAGCGCCTCGACCGTGCCGAACAGCCAGTTTGAATCCGCCAGTTCCAGCGCCAGCGGCGTTTCCGAAAGCCACAGGGCCACAGATTGAAGAGACATCAAGATAACCTTTCGAAAACAGAAGGATCAGGCAGGCGCCCCGGCCCATCCATCGGCATAGGCAATCCAGCGCCCGGCATAGATCACGCCCAGCCAGACCAGCAGCGTGGCCACCGCCAGCACTTTTTGCGCCGGATGCACCGTCACGCCGCCCGTGTTGAAGCGCAGCGCCAGCGGCCCTTGCGCCCAGGTGCCCAGCGAGGCCGCCGTGGCCAGCGCCAGCTTGACCCAGAAAACCGTGCGGAAGATCGCGCGGGTCGGCTCGCTGGCGATCAGCAGCAGGCCGGTAAACGCGAGCACGCCCAGCGCCCCCCACAGGATCGGCAGGAATCGCGCGGCCACCTGCGCCTGCGCCACATCGCGCTCCAGCAGGTTCAGTGCGCGCAGATGGATATGCAGCGAGGCGATCAGCACCCCCGCCACGGCCAGAATATGCACCACCTGAATGGCTGGAACTAGCCAGTCATGACCGGTGACCACCGCCGAAAGCGAGGTCGCCCCCAGCCATGCGGCAAAATCGACGAGAAGGGACATGCCGGATCCTTTTAGAATTTGACGCCGAGGCGGGCGTAATAAAAACCGCCGCTCAGGCCAAAGGGGGCGAAATTGCCGTAAAGGCCCGACCCGTCCGAGGCGACGATGCCGTTCTTGTCCGGATAGACATCGAACAGATTGTTGGCCCCCGCCGCCAGCGACACGCGGCGCGAGAGGTCATAGCCGACCTCCAGATCGGTGATGACCTTGGCGCCGAAAGTGCGGTCACCCGAAGCGACATTGCTGCTCTCGGTATATTGGCCATAGCGCGTGGCGCGCAGCAATGTGTGCAGGCGACCCCAGCTCCAGTCGCCGGTCAGCACGACCTTGCTGCGCGGGGTGGCGACCAGCAGGTCGCGCTGGGCCTGACGGCCGAACAACGTGACCGACAGGCCCGAGAGCGCGGCGGGGTTGGCGGCGATACGGCGGATCTGCGTCTCGTTATAGCTATAGGCCGCGCTCAGGCGGAAATTGCCGATGGTCGCGGTGCGCCAGTTATATTCGCCCACCACATCGACGCCGCGCGTGCGCGTATCAATAGCGTTGGTGAAGAATTGTGCGCTGTCCACCCCGGTGATGCCATTGGCGACCAGGATCGCCTTGATCGCGCTGCCGCCATTGGCCGCCGTGCCGAGGAATTCGGTTTTGACGATGCGGTTGTCGACGTCGATCTGATAGGCATCAACCGTCAGCCGCGCCCCGCCTCGTTCAAAGGTCAGGCCGGCGGTAAAGTTCAGCGACTTTTCCGGCCGCAAGGGCGTGGCGCCAAGGGCAATCGCCGCCGCGCTGTCCACCGGCAGGAATTTCGAGGTGGTGGAAAGGCGGTTGTTGCCATTGACCGTGACGGTGTTCTGCGTGGTGGAAAAGGCGGTCTGAGCCAGAGACGGCGCACGAAAGCCGGTGTTCACCCCGCCGCGCAGCGCCAGGCCGGGGGCGATTTCATAGCGGGTGGAGAATTTGCCCGAAACGGTATCGCCCGCGCTGTCGGTATAATGTTCAAACCGGCCCGCAACGCCAACATACCACGCCTTGATGATATTGGTGGACAGATCGACATAGGCGGCAACATTGCCCCGGCTGATGGAGCGCGCATCCGCAGGCGAGGTCCCGGTAAAGGACACCAGCCCCGGCGAGGGCGAACGGCCGCCGTAAAGCGTGCCAAAGGGCGTGCTATCGGCCGGGATGATATAGCCGCCGTCGCGATAGGAATCGGGTTCGCCCGCCTGATTTTCAAAACGTTCCCAGCGCTGCTCGACGCCCACCGCCACCGACAGAGGCGCGGCCAGACCGACCGCAAAATCGCGGCTCAGATCAAGGTTGCTTACCCACAGCGTCTGCTTCTGGCGGCCCATGAAAAAGCCGGTCTTGCTGCTCGGCCCCAGCGAGGGGTTGAGCGTGTTTTCCGCGCCCAGTTTTACATTGTCCGTACCATAGCTGGTCGAGAGATCCGCCGCCCATCCGGCAATCTCGCCCTTTACGCCCAAGGTTGCCTGATAATCCCATTCCCAGATCCGGCGATAGGCCTGAAAACCGGCGGGAAAGATCTGGGGCAAGGAGGAAACGCCCAGCGTGTTGACCTGTCCGCCATAGCCGGTGGCGGCAGGGAAAATCGAGCCGCGCGCGTCCTTGATGTCGCGATAGGACAGGGTTGAGAACGTATAGGCCGTGACCCCGCCCAGCGGCAGTTCGGCGTTGATCGAGGTGTTGATGATCTTGTCGCGGTTCGACCGGCCATAGCCGCCCGCGATCAGATGGTTGGCACTGGCCTCGCGCGGATCGGGCGCGCCATTGATCAGCGGATAGATGGTGGGAACCGGCAGGGCCGAGCTTTTGGCCGCATCGTGATATTTGCCCTCAGCGGACAAGTGGGCAAAGCCGCCATCGCCAAGACCCGTCCCCCACGAGACGGTCTGCTGCAACAGCGCGCCGCCCTTTTCATAAAGCTGCCCTGCGGTCTGGGTGAATTCGCCGCCTTGTTTGCTGCTGTCGAGGATGATGTTGATGACGCCCGAAATCGCGTCCGAGCCATACTGCGCCGCCGCGCCATCGCGCAACACCTCGATCCGGCCAACGCCTGCGGTGGAGATGAGGTCGATGTCCACCGGGGTCGATCCGCCCGATACGCGCGAGAGATTGTTGATGAGCGAGGTCGTATGGCGGCGTTTGCCATTGACCAGCACCAGCAGATAATCGCCCGAAAGGCCACGGATCGAGATCGGGCGCACGCTGGCCGAGGTGCCGCCCCCGCCCAGCGCGGGCATGGTCAGCGAGGGGATCAGATTGCCCAGAATTTCCTTCAGGCCCGTGCGGCCCGTGGCCTTCAACTCCTGTGGGCCAATCACATCAATCGGAACCGGGCTGTCGGCCACGGTGCGGCGCGGGGCGCTGCGCGTGCCGGTGACGATGATCGGCGTGCCCAAATCGGCGGCCTCCGGCGCGGCCTCTTCGGCATGGGCGGCCAGCGGGAGGCCCAAAGCCGCCCCGGCCAGCACTATCGACAGGGAAGAAATATTTCGCATGAAAACCCCCAAGGAATCTGGAGGCCAGCGATAGCGGCAGCGCGTCGCCGTGTTTAACAAGGATTTGGAATTTTCGTTGATGAAATCAGATATTTAGATTTCTCAATTTGCTTATTGGCAATGCTCAACCTTCGCCGGGCGAAAACCGCTCAGGCGCCCCATGCCCAAGACACAGGGCGCCAACGATCAGAACGCTTTGACTTCAGAAATTCTTGGTCAAGGTGATGTTGAAGGTGCGCGGTTCGTTATAGGCGAGGTAGTAATAGGGATATTGCCCGGCATTGCTGGGCGCATAGCCGCCGAATTGGGCGCGGCGCAGGTTGAACAGGTTGCGCACATTGGCGCCGATGCTCCAGTTGCCTCCCCCAATCGCGGAATCGTCGGCGGCAAAGTTGATCGTGCCGTTCACATAGGTCTGCGAACGGACCTGCAATTGCGGCGTGTTATAGAGATCGGCATAGCGGCTGCTTTCATATTGCACATCGCCTCCGATCCGCAGCGCACCGGGCAGATCGACCGGTACGCGGTAATTGACCGAGGCCCCGAATTGCCAGCGCGGCGCATAGGGAAAGTCCAGCCCGACCAGCGTGGTCCGCCCCGCAACATTGGCGGGCAGGGTGGCGGTAAAGGTGCGGTATTTGGTTTTCAGATAGGCCGCGCTGCCGGTGATGGTCAGATTGTCGGTGGGGGCCAGCGTCAGTTCCGCCTCGCCGCCCCAACTGGCCGCCTTGCCTGCGTTGATCAACTGGTTGGTCACCACGCCCAGCGCCGCCGTGCTGGTGGCGCGGACCTGGAAATCGGAAATGTCATTGTAGTAAGCGGCCAGATTGAAGGTCGCCTTGCCCCCGAACAGGCGGGTTTTCAGGCCCGTTTCATAGGTCGTGGTGATCTGGGGCAAATAGGGCGTGACCGAGCCGATGGCCGTGACCGAGCGCAGGTCATAGCCCCCGCTCTTGAAACCCTGAGACCATGAAACATACTGAAAAATCGCCTTGTTCCAGTCATATTGCAGCCCCAGCTTGGGCGTGAAGCGACTGAAACGCTTAGGCGTCGCCGTCACTTCAAAGGAGGTGAGCGAGGAGGAGGCGCTGGTTCCGGTGGGATATTTGACGAAGAAGGCATCAGGATCGTAATTCCACTCCTGCGGGTCATGCAGGCCCCAACTGCGCCCGGTCTGGCCTATATTGCGGAATTTGCGCAATTCGGTAGTCCAGCGCCCGCCAACCGTCGCGGTCAGCCGGTCGGTCAGATGGATGTTGGCCTGTCCGAACAGCGCCCATGCAGTGGTGCTCAGCCAATTGTTGGTGTGAGTGACGGTGCCGACATTATCGACCGGCGCGCCCGCCGACTGGCTCAGGCGATGGTTGTGAAACCCTTCCGAGAAATAATAGAGGCCCGCGACGAAATTCCAGTGGTCGAATTCGCCGTTCAGATTCAATTCCTGCGTGAACTGATGCTGCCAGAACTGTGCGAGACTGTCGCCCTTGATCGCGGTCACGCCGTCATTGTCATAATAGATCGGCCCGTGCAGTCCGCGATAGGCCGTCACCGATTTCACCGTGAACTGCCGGTTGATCTCCCATTGCACCGTACCCGATCCGCCATAGGACGTGGTGCGGTTATAGGGCAGCGTGGAGGACCATGTCAGGTCCGGGTTGGTGGGATTGCCGGTGTTCGGGATGCCGTCGGGCTGGTTGACCGGAGTGTAATAGCTCTGCGTGGCGCGGTCGAACATCGCATCGCCCGCCAGCGTGATCGTCAGCCCCGGCGCGGGCTTGCTCTGCAATTTGCCGCGCAGCACGGTCAGATCCGTGTCATTGACATCGCGGCCCAGCGGCACCGAATGCTGCCAACCCCGGCGCGTATGGCGGATCACGGTCAGCGCGCCGTTGAGCTTGTCATCATCAAGGATCGCGCCATTGATCCGCGCTTTCAGATCAACATTGCGAAACGAGCCCAGCGTGGCGCTGAAACTGGCCGAGGGTTTGGCGGTGGGGTCTTTGGTGATGAAGCGGATCGCGCCCGCGCTGGAATTGCGGCCATAGAGCGTACCCTGCGGCCCGCGCAGCACCTCGACTCGCTCCAGATCGGGTGTGTCGTAAAGCGAGCCGACCGTGCGCGCCAGATAGACGTCATCAATATAGACCGCCACGGCGGGTTCGGGATAGGTGTCGGTCTCGCCAATGCCGCGGATCGAATATTGCTGGGTGGTCTGGGCGGTGGAGCGTTTGGGCGCCAACAGGCCGGGTACGCGCCCGCCCGACAGGTCGCGGAAGGTTGAAATCTTCAACTGCTCGATGGCATCGCCGCCGATCGCGGTCACGGCGATGGGCGTGCGCTGCAAAGGTTCGGCGCGTTTCTGCGCGGTGACAACAATATAGCCCACCCCGCCGCCGTCAGCATTGGCAGGCGTTTCGGCGGCCCATGCAGGATAGGCCAGAACCATGGCGACAATTCCACCAAACGGCAGAAAAGCATGATCAGTCAGTCGAGGGAACGCCATATCAACTCCGAAAATTTCAGTATTTCGCGTGATGGCGGGTAACCCAGACCCATGATTTACATTAACGAGGATTGCTAAAACGGATCGATTAATGGAAATATGATTTTATTTGTTATTGATATTTGGCACCCTCAACCACCCCTTTAACCCCGCTCCCGACCGGACCATAAACGCGCCATGGACCTGCTCTCTCGCCTCGGCCTGTCGATCCCGCTTGTTCAGGCGCCCATGGCAGGCGTTTCCACGCCGGACATGGCGGCGGCGGTGTGCAACGCCGGGGCGCTTGGCTCAATTGGCGTGGGGGCCACCGATGCGGCGGGCGCACGCGCGATGATTCATGCCTTGCGGGCACGAACCGGGGCGGCGTTCAACGTCAACCTGTTTGTCCATGAGACGCCCCGGCCCGATCCGGCGCGCGAGGCGGCGTGGCTCGATACGCTGGCTCCGCTGTTTGCCGAATTTGCTGCGCCGGTGCCGCCCTCCTTACGGATCATCTATCGCAGCTTTGCCGATGATCCCGATATGCTCGCGATGCTGCTGGCCGAAAGGCCCCCGGTGGTCAGCTTTCATTTCGGCCTGCCCTCGCCCGATGTGCTGGCGGCGCTGCGCGAGGCGGGATGCCTGCTGATGGCCAGCGCGACCAACCCGGCCGAAGCCGCGATCATCGAGCGCGCCGGGATCGACGTGATCGTGGCGCAGGGGATCGAGGCGGGCGGCCATCGCGGCATGTTCGATCCCGACGCGCCCGACAGCGCACTGGGCACTTTCGCCCTCACCCGGCTGCTGGTGCGCCAGACACGTCTGCCGGTGATTGCGGCGGGGGGCATCATGGATGGCGCGGGGGTGCGGGCGGCGCTCGATCTGGGCGCGGCGGCGGCGCAATTGGGCACCGCCTTCATCGCCTGCCCCGAATCCAGCGCGGATGATGCCTATCGCGCCGCGCTGATGAGCCAAGCCGCGCATCACACGCGTTTCACCTCGGCCATTTCCGGACGACCGGCGCGGTGCCTGGCCAATCGCTTTTCCACGCTGGACCATGACGCGCGCCCGGCGGCCTATCCGATCGCCTATGACGCGGGCAAAGCGCTGAACGCGGCGGCGAGGCGAAAGGGCTAGCATGGCTTTGGCGCGCAATGGGCCGGGCAAGGCGCACCGCTGGCCCGCGCCATGCCGGCGGCGCAATTGGTCGAGACGATACGCCGGGAAATGAAGGCTGCCCTTGACGCCTAGCTCTGGCTGCAGTCAATCACCGCGCGATTGCGGCCTTGGCGTTTGGCCTCGTACAGCGCCTTGTCCGCCGCCTCCATCAGGGTCAGTCGCCGATCCTCGCGGTCAGGCTGGCATCCCGCGCCGCCCACGCTGATCGTCACGCGATCCGACACGGGCGAGGAGGAATGGCCCAGATTCAACGCCTCGACCGCCTCGACCGCGCGCTGGGCCAGCATGGGCAGATCGGCCACCGGGGTTGCGGGCAGCACGACAACAAATTCCTCGCCGCCAAGCCGCACCACCAGATCCTTGGGGCGCCGAAACGCGGTCTGCACCGTTTGCGCCACCTTGCGAAGTACCTCGTCACCGGCCAGATGGCCGTACGTGTCGTTGAATTGTTTGAAATGGTCTATATCAATGATAAGAAGGGATAAAGGCGACCTGTCGCGCGCCGCCTGACGCCATTCGGTTTCGAAATATTCGTCGAAATAGCGCCGATTGCTCAGCCCCGTCAGCCCATCAACATTGGTCAGCCTTTGCAGCGCGAAATTGGCCTGCATCAGCTCCTGCTGGCTCTTGCGCAGCGCGCGATAAGCCTCGTCACGCTGAATCTGCGAAAGATAGGCCGCCGAGTGATAGCGGATGCGGGCAATCAACTCGATCCGGTCGGGCAATTTGACCAGATAGTCATTGGCCCCCGCGCGAAAGGCATCGCTTTTGACGCTGGCCTCTTCCTTGGTCGACAACACAATGATCGGTGTGTTGCGCGTATGCCAATCGGCCCGATACTGACGCACCAGATCCAGCCCGTTGACCGACGGCATGACCAGATCCTGCAGGATCACCGTGGGCTGAACCTTGCGGGCAATGGCCAGAGCGTCAAGCGGGTTCGAACAATAGTGGAACTCGATCCCCACCTCGTCCAGCAGCGCGCGGCGCACCGCCTCGCCCACCATGATCTGATCATCGACCAGCAGAACCATGATCGACTGATCGGGCAAAGGCGCGCCGGGATCGCCAAAATCGGGATCGACCGAGACCTGCGCGTTCATTCTGGTAATCCTTTCGTCGAGAGCCTCAGGCCGGGAAGTTCAAGCAACCGGCGCGAAATCTGGTCAAGGGGCAACACCTCGCGCGCCGCGTCCAATTGAAACGCAGCCTTGGGCATACCGTATACCGCGCTGGAGTCCTTATCCTGCGCAAAGGTTAAATGACCTTTGTCGCGCAAATCCTTTAATCCGCGCGCGCCATCCGCGCCCATGCCGGTCAACAGGATACCCGTCAGCGCGCCGGGCCAGAATTGTCCGGCGCTGCGAAAGAAAACGTCGATGGACGGGCGATAGGTGTGATCGGCAGGTTCGCTGGAATAACCCAGCCTTTCGGCGGATTTGAACACCAGATGCTCGTCGGTTCCGGCCACCAGCACTTCGCCGGGGCGCACACGGTCGCCCTCCTGCGCCAGACGCACACAGAGCGCCGATTGATCGTTGAGCCATTGCGCCAGCCCTTGCGCGAAACGGGCATCGACATGCTGGACAATGACGATCCCGGCGGGAAATGCGGCCGGTAGTGCCTTGAGAATCGTGGCCAGCGCCGCCGGGCCGCCCGCCGAGGCGCCAATCGTCACCAATTGTCCGGCAGGCATGCGTCTGGGCGCGGGCGCAATGCCGTCCGCCTCGATCAGGCGACCCACCGCCTCGATCTTGGTCAGCAAGGGGTGCTTGCCCGCCAGCGGCGCACCATGCAGCAAGGGCGTATCCACCGCATCCAACGCGCCCTTGCCCATCGCGGCAAAGACCTGCGCAGCGTTGCTCTCAATATCCGATGTCACCACCAGAATGGCGCAAGGGGCCTCGGCCATAATGCGGCGCGTGGCCTCCACCCCGTTCATGCGCGGCATGACCAGATCCATCAGGATAATGTCGGGCCGGTCGCGCAGCGCCATGTCCACCGCCTCGATCCCATCGGCGGCGGTCCATGCCACCTGATGCTGGGGCGCCTGCGCCAGCACCCGGCGCAAAGCCTCAACCGCCAGCGGCATATCATTGACGATACCAATTCTCATGCCGCGCTCTCCCCGATCAAATCTATCACGGCATCGATCAAAGCGTCATTCTGGAAACTACCTTTGGTGAGGTAATAATCGGCCCCCACTTCCAGCCCCCGCAACCGGTCTTCCTCGCGGTCCTTATAGGACAGGATCATCACCGGCAGCGCTTTCAACGCGGGATCATGGCGGATGCGGCGCACCAGTTCGATCCCGTCCATGCGCGGCATGTCAATATCGCTGACCACCAGATCAAAGCCGCCATGGCGCAGCGCGTTCCAACCGTCCATGCCATCGACGGCGACTTCGACCTCATAACCGTGATGGTCGAGCAGTTTGCGCTGCAATTCGCGCACGGTGAAGGAATCGTCCACCACCAGCACCCGCTTGCGCCGCGCCGCCGCCTCGACCCCGATTTCGCGCCCGACCGGGGCCAGACGGTCGGTTGCCGCCAGCTTTTCCAGCGAGCGCAGCATATCCTCGACATCCACGATCAACAGCGGCGCGCCATCCTCGGTCAGCGAGGCGGCGCTGATATCCTTGATCTTGCCCAGACGCGGGTCAAGCGGCTGCACCACCAGCTCGCGCCCGCCGGTAAAACCATCGACCACCAGCGCAAACATCTGCTCGCCCGCGCCCAGCAGCACGGCGCACAATTCTTCCGGCACGCCATCGGGCGGCGCGCAGCCCAAGACCTGATGCGCGCCGACCAGCCCGACGGCCTGTCCATCGATCAGGATATGCTGGCGCCCTTCAACCGTGCGGACCTGATCGGCGCGCAGCTTCATCGCACCGGCAATATGGGCGAAGGGAAAGGCATAAGGCTCGCCCCCGATATCGACCAGCAGCGCGCGCACCACCGAGAGCGTCAGCGGCAATTCCAGCCGAAACCGCGTGCCCTCGCCATGGCGCGATATGATCCGCACGCGCCCGCGCACTTGCCGGATCATCTCCTGGACAATGTCCAGCCCGACGCCGCGCCCCGAAATCTCGGTGACGTCGCTTTTCATCGTAAAGCCGGGCAGGAACAGGAATTCAAGCAATTCGGCCTCGCTCAGCCGCACCGCGGTGTCGGGCGCGGCCAGACCGCGTGCGATGACCGCGCGGCGGATCGCCTCCGGGTCAATGCCGCGCCCATCGTCCGAAACGTTGATCTGCAAGGCGCCCGCCTGATGGCTGGCCTCAAGGCGCACAAAGCCTTCTGCAGGCTTGCCCGCCGCAAGACGCTCCTCCGGGCTTTCCATGCCATGGTCCAACGCGTTGCGCAGCAAATGGCCCAGCGGCGCGTCCAGCTTTTCCAGAATGTCGCGGTCAACCTGCGTGCGCTCGCCCAGCACTTCAAAGCGGACTTGCTTGCCCAATTCGCGGGCAATGTCGCGCACCATGCGGGGAAAGGCGGTCATGGCATCGGCAAAAGGCCGCATCCGCACCATCAACGCCTGATTATACAGGCGATGCGCCAGATTCGTGGTGCGATGGTTCGACGCTTCAAGCTCATCCATCCCGCCTGCCAATTGCCGGCGGCAATCAAACAGCCGCCGCCGCGCTTCCTCCAAGGCGGCGGTGGCGCGCTCGTCGAGCAGGTCTGCGGGCAGCGCAGCCTTGAGGGCATCGATCGCGGCGCTCGCCTGATGCTGCATCCGTTTCAGGCGCAGCAAAGATTGCTCCAGCGGGGCCAATCGCCGGGTTTCGACCAAGGATTCCCCGGCCATATCAAGCAGGCGGTTGAGATTTTCCGCACTGACCCGCAAGGCGCGATCCGCCTCGCCCGGTTTTTCCAGAGCCGTTTTTTCCGTTGCTGCGGGCACTGGAGGCAAAGGCGGCATCGCGGCGGCTTCGCAAGGCACGGGCGCGGACGACAGCGCGGCGGCAAAGCGTTCCGCATCCCCCTGCCAGATATCCTCGTCAAACCCGTTCTCGCCCTCGCCCTGCCCGGCCAGCGCGCTGAGCAGATCGACCCCGCTCAGCAGCAGGTCAATCTGGGCAGGGGCCAGCACCACCCCGCCGCCCTGCGCCAGAACAAACAGATCCTCCATCGCATGGGCCACGGTGACCGCCGGTTGAATGCCGACGATCCGCGCCGCGCCTTTGAGGGAATGAGCCGCCCGCATGCAGCATTCGAGCATGTCGGATTGAGCCGGGTCCTTTTCCAGCGCCAGCAGGGCTTGGGTCAGCGCCTTGGTCTGCTCCTCGGCCTCGATCCGGAACAGATCGCGCAGCGAGAGCGAGGCTGGATCAACATGCTTCATGCCAAAAAGCGCTCCAATGCGGCAAAGACCAGCTCTTCGTCGAGCCGCCCGACCTGCGCCCCCTGCCAGCCCAGCAGGCCGCGTGTGTAGGCCGATGCGGAACGGGCCAGCGTGACCGGCACCGGACGCAAAGCGCGCGGGTCGTGGTTGCGCAAATGCTGCACCTCGTCCACCGGAAAGGCCAGGCGGCGGCCATCATGGCGCACCACCACCAGACGCCCATGGTCACCCACCGCCATCGGCCCCACCAGAAGCTGGGCCATGGACATACAGATCACCAGTTCGCCGCGCACATTGACCAGCCCCATCAGCCCCGGATGCCCCCGATGCGGCAGGCTGTGCACCGTGCGCAGGCGCAATATCTCGTCAAGCACCAGTGTCGGCAGGGCAAACCATTCCGCACCCAGCCGAAAGACCATCACCGATTCGCCGGTGCCATGCTGTTCATCCGCCGTCGCCACCGGCGAGGCGTCGTGATCAACCGGCAGATCGCGGTCGAGCAGCATCGCGGCGGCCTGCGAAAACCGGGGGCAATTGCGGCAATGCGAATGGCGCGGCAATTCAGGACATGATTTATCCCCTTGAATACCGATCCTTTTCCAGCATGCCTCAATATCGGGCCCGCAGGCGGAAGAATGCTGCCCCATCAGTTCCTCCGATCATCGCGGCGGCGCATCCGCTGGTCGATCAAGCTGGCCCCCGCGTGGTCGCCCTCGCGCCGCAGCAACAGCGCAAGATGGCCCAGCGCCTCATCATTGACGGGATCGAGATAGAGCACCTTGCGGTAATAATGGGCCGCCGCCTTGCCCTGCCCTGCGGCATCGCTGATCAGGCCCAGCAGGAGCAGTGCATCGGGCGAGGCGCCATGTTCGCGAAGATGGGCCTGCGCGCCGCGCTCGGCCTCCTCCAGGCGGCCATCATCGGCCATCCGGCGCAAGGCCGCCAAATCGAGCGAGGGCGCCTCGCGCCGCATCAAGGCGGGACGCGACCTGACCGGGCGTTCGAGTACGCGCAGCGGCGTGGCGCGCTTGACGGTCATGGGGAGCAAGGCCGCCTTGGCCGGTGTTGCAACCTTGGGAGGGGCAGACGCAATGTCGGGCGCCCGGCGAAAGGCAAAGGACATGGCCATACCCGCCGACACGAAACCCTCTGCCCGCATCAGCCCCGCTTCGGAATGGCCGACAAACAGCGTGCCATCGGGGGCAAGCAGCCGCCGCAGCACGGCGATCGCCTGTTTCTGACGCGGTATATCAAAATATATCAACATATTGCGGCAGAAGATGACATCAAAGACGCCCGCCTGCGCCATAAAGCCGGGGGCAAAGATATTGCCCTGCGCAAAACGCACCGGGCCGCGAACCTCCTCGCGCAGGGTCCAGCCATGCCCGTCCGCGTCGAAATAGCGGTCGCGAAAGGCCAATTCATGGCCGCGAAACGAATTGCGGCCATAGCGGCCTGCGCGCGCGAAATCGATGGCGTGCTGGCTGATATCCACCGCCTCGATGGTGAAACGATGCGGCGCAATCCCGCCATCCATCAGCGCCATGGCCATCGTATAGGCCTCCTCCCCCGTGGAACAGGGCAGGCTGAGCAGGCGGGCGCAACCTTGCGGATCGGCGCGCAGGCGCGGGCCCAGCACATCGCCCTCCATCGCGCGAAACGCCTGCGGATTGCGGAAAAACCACGTTTCGGGGACAACCACCGCTTCGACCAATTGCTGCACCTCGGCGCTGGAGGATTGCAGCAGCGCCCAATAGGCATCGGCATCGCAGACGCCTGCAGCGCGGCGGCGGGCGTCAACCGCGCGTTCAATCGCGCCCGGCCCGATGGAGGCCGCACTCAGCCCCATCACCCGTTCGAGCAGTTCGGCAAAGCGGCCCTCGCTCATGACCCATCCGCCACGTAAAGGGGAGCGAGGCGCAGCATGGCAGGCGGCAGCAGATCGGGCAGATCAACCCGCTGGATCAGCCCGTCCGGCCCGGCGGCAAAGGGGGTGAAATCCTCCGGTTCAAGCCGCAGCATGGTGGTGGCATTTTCCGCGATCATGCCCAGCAAGGCCTCGGGCGCCCCAGGATGCCGAACGATAATGATCCGCGTGGAGAGCCGCCGCCGCGCCGGGCGGCCAAGGTCGAGTTGGCAAAGATCGATAACGGGCACGAATTGCCCACGATATTCAAAGGTTTGATCGGTCGGCAAGGCGACCGTGTCCGGCCCGCTGCGGATCTTGTGCAAGGGCGCCAGGGGCACGATCTCGACAATCCGCTCGGCCGCCAGCGCATAATTGCTCTCACCAATGCGGAAATGAAGAAAAAGCATGAGCCGCCAATCCTGTCGCTACGCGCCCCTCATCATGCCGCCGTCAGCTTGAAACGGGCGATGCTGCCGTGCAGGTTGGTCGAGACATGGTTGAGTTCCTCGATGGCCGATGTCGATTGGCGCAGGGATTCCACCGTCTGCTGGGTCGCCTCGCTCAATTGCACCAGCGCTTCGCTGATCTGTTCGGCGCCGGTGGCCTGGGTCTGCATGCCCTCGTTCACGCTTTCAAAGCGGGGCGCAAGGGCCTGCACCTGCATGATGATTTCGGAGAATTTGTCGCCAATGGCATGCACATCATGCAGGCCCCGGCGCACTTCCTCGGAGAATTTGTCCATGCCCATCACGCTGGCCGAAACGGCCGACTGGATGTCCTTGACCATCTGTTCAATGTCATAGGTGGCCACGGCCGTCTGATCGGCAAGGCGGCGGATTTCGGAGGAAACGACGGCAAAGCCGCGCCCATATTCGCCCGCCTTTTCCGCCTCGATCGCGGCATTGAGCGAGAGCAGATTGGTCTGATCGGCAACCTTGGTGATGGTGGTCACCACCTGATTGATATCGCCTGCTTTTTCGTTCAGAACTGCCAGCTTGGCATTGATCGAATTGGCCGCTTCCATCACCTGCGCCATCGTGTCTTCCATCTCGGCCAGCCCGCTGCGCCCGCCAGAGGCCAGCGCGGCGGCGGCCTCGGAAACAGCGGCCACATCGGTCATGGTGCGCACCAGTTCCTTGGACGTGACGGCAATCTCGCGCGAGGTGGCGCCGATCTGGGTGGTGGTGGCCGCCACTTCGGCGGCGGTGGCCTGCTGCTGCTTCGACGTGGCGGCGATCTCGGTCATCGATGTGCTGACGCGGATGCCCGAACGCTGCACCTGCCCGACCAGCTCCATCACCTCATCGGCCATACGGTTGAAACCTTCGCTCAAATCGCCCAATTCATCATCGCGCATGATCGGCATGCGCTGGGTAAAATCGCCCTGACGCATCGTGTCCATCAGGCCGGTCAGGCGCTTGAGCGGCGGCATGATGGCCGAGAGCAGCAGATAGCCGGCAAGCAGAGCCACGGCCAGCGCGGTCAGAAAGCCGACTGTCATGGAATTCTGCAGAGATACGATCTGCCCCCCGATATCGCCGATCCTCTCGACGGCGCGCTTCTGATTGCCCTGCGCCAGCGCGCCGGTATCGTCATAGGCGGCCTTGTACCGCGCGGTCAGGACATCGACCTGTCCCCTACCGGCATAGGCATCCTGTTCGGCGCTGCGATAGGCGGCATAATCGCGCTTGAAACGGGCAAACGCTTCGCGGTCGCTATCGGTAAAGATTGTCGGCTCATAGGCCGCGATCATCGGTTCAACCGAGGAAGGCAGGGTGCCTGCTTGGCTGGCGGCTTTGGCCTGACCGGCGGCCTCGCGCGCCTTAAGAAAATCGGCCACCAACGCATCCTTGAGCATTGCGCTTTGGTAAAGCCCGGCCACCGCATCGCTGTTAAGCGCACCGGCGTGCTCCTCGACCTGGGCCAACCGCGAATGGGCATAGAGGCCAACCACGAGGATAGTGAGGATAATCCCGGCAAAACCGGCCAAAATCAGGGTGCGAATATTCAACTTGACCATGATCACCCTCTTTTCGCGCAAACGCAGACCCGGCGCTGGATGAAACCGAAGGGCTGCGAAAAGCTTTCGCCTTTCATGGTCGCCCAAAATCATCCGGGTCCGGCCCCAGCATATATGCATGGCTAAACCCCATTTTGGTTAAATTAGGCTTAAAGCGCCGCCTCAATGGGTTGAATCCGGGGGCTGCGCGAAGGAAATGATTAATCTCGACGGGCCTATGATCCCGTAGCGCCTGACGCCAAACCGTAGAGAGGAAACGGGGTGATCGATCTGCGGCTGACAACGCTGGAACACATCGCGCGCGGTGACTCGCTGGGCCGGGTGATGGACCATTTATGCCGGGCGTTTGAAGCCAATTTTCCCGAGGTTATCTGCGCGGTCCTGATGGTGGACCGGGGCGGGATACTGCATCCCCTCGCCTCGCCCAGCCTGCCTGAAAGCTACAGCGCCGCGCTCGACAATCTGGCCATCGGGCCCAATGTCGGCTCCTGCGGCACAGCGGCCTATATTCGTGCGCCGGTTGAGGTGCGCGATATTGCCACCGACCCGCGCTGGGCCAATTTCCGTGATGCGGCGCTGTCGCTGGGCCTGCGGGCTTGCTGGTCCTCGCCCATTCTTGATCCTTCGGGCCTCGTGCTGGCCACATTCGCGCTCTATTTCCGCCACAGTCGCGGGCCGACACAGGGCGAGCGGCAATTGGTGGATATCTGCATCCATCTTTGCGAACTGGCCATGGCGCGGCATCTGCGCGTGACCGAGCGCGAGCGCAGCGCCAATATGGATGCGCTCACCGGCCTGCCCAATCGCGGCAGTTTTGAACAGACGCTGGAACATCTCGATTGCGAAACGCCGGGTTCATGGGCGCTGATGCTGGTTGATCTCGACAATCTGAAAACCACCAATGACACGTTTGGCCATGAGGCGGGCGACCGGTTGCTGCAGGAAACCGCCGGACGATTGGGCAAATTGGCGACGCCGGACTGGGCCTTTCGGATCGGCGGCGATGAATTCGCGATCCTGATCGTCGCGCCCGAACGGTTGGAGGCGCTCGATGCCTATGCCCGCCATATTCTGACGCATCTGAGCCCGAGTCTGGATTTCGCCACCTTCTCCATTCAGCCCGAAGCAACCATCGGCTATGCCGCCTTTGGCGCGCAGGATCGCAATGCGGACGATACCAGACGCCATGCAGATCATGCGCTTTATCACGCCAAATCGGTGCATCGCGGCAGTTTTCGCGGCTATTCGCAGGATATGAACGACCCGGTAGCCGCGCGCCTGTCCTCGATCTCGGCGGTTCAGGCCGCGATGGCCGAGGGTCGTTTGCGGGCATGGTATCAGCCCATCTTGCGGCTGAATGATCGCCGGATCGTCGGGCTGGAAGCTCTGTGCCGCATGGTCACGCCCCAAGGCACCGTCCTGCCCGCCAGCGCCTTTGCCGAGGCCACCTTGGCCCCGGGCATCGCCAGCCAATTAACCCGCGTCATGCTGGAAATGGTGGCGGCCGACCTGCGCCTGTGGCGCGACAGCGGGATTCCTCCCATTTCAATGGCGGTGAACGTTACGGCGACCGACCTGCGCGGTGGGCGTCTTTTGCCCGCCATTACCCAGGCTTTTCAAGAGGATCGTGATCTCATCAGCCAATTGGTGCTCGAGGTGAATGAAAGCGTCTATTTTGACCGCCACGACCGCAATATGGCCGTGGCCATCGACGCGCTGCGCGAACAAGGCATCCGCATTGCGCTGGATGATTTCGGCACCGGCTTTGCTTCGCTCACGCATCTGCTCGATTTCCCCTTCGACAGCCTCAAAATCGACAAATCCTTTATCGACCGGCTGACGGTCGATGATCTGAGCAGCACGATCATTGCCGCCTTGCTGGCCATTGCCGACAAGCGGGGCGCGACCGTCACCGCCGAGGGGATCGAACATGCCGGACAGGCCGCAAGGCTGAGCGAGATGGGTTGTCCATTTGGTCAAGGCTATCTCTTTTCTCCCGCGGTCGATCGCACGCAAACGGCAGGGCTGCTGATCCGGCACGCCGCCAGCGGTCCCATCAGCGCCCCTATGCCGCTGGCCGACACGAATGGCCTCCCGGCCCTCGGCGCGCAGGACAGCGTTATCGCGCCGGACGTTCCCCTCGTAGATGGCGCCAGGACGGCGTTTTAGCGCGTTCCTGCGCATTCGCGCAGCAATTCCCCCACATCCTCCTTCTGCCTCTCTAAACGGCTCAGAGAGGCCTTTCTTGTGCGCGGCGTCCTTTCGCGAGTTTGACCGAAGGCGGGGAATCGTTTAAGAAACGAATATCGTTCTTAATGTCCGATTATCGTTCATATTCGAAAGGAAGCAAGGTGGCCGGAAAGATATTTCCCTCCCCTGCGGCGGCTTTGGAGGGCCTGCTGTTTGACGGGATGACAATCATGTCGGGGGGCTTCGGCCTTTCCGGCAATCCAGAGAGCCTGATCCCGCAGATCCGCGCCAGCGGCGTGCGCAATCTGACGGTGATCTCGAACAATGCCGGGGCCGATGGCTTTGGCCTGTGGATGCTGCTGGAAAGCCGCCAGATCCGCAAAATGATCTCCTCTTATGTGGGTGAGAACAAATTGTTCGAGCAGCAATATTTGAGCGGCGAACTGGAACTGGAATTGACCCCGCAGGGCACGCTGGCCGAGCGCATTCGGGCGGGCGGCGCGGGCATCCCGGCTTTCTACACCAGGACCGGCGTCGGCACCGTGGTGGCCGAGGGCAAGCCGACCGAATTTTTCGAAGGGCAGGAATATGTCCGCGAAACATGGCTGCGTGCCGATGTCTCGATCATCAAGGCCTGGCGGGCCGATCCGGCGGGCAATCTGATGTTCAACAAGACCGCCCGCAATTTCAACCCGAACATGGCCACCGCGGGTCGCGTCACGGTGGTGGAGGTCGAGGAAATCGTGCCGGAGGGAACCTTCGACCCCGATTGCATCCATACGCCGGGCATCTTCATCGATCGCATCGTACTTTCCACCATCAATGAAAAGCGCATCGAAAAACTGACCACCCGTAAGAAGGAGGCCGAGTAATGGCTTGGACTCGCGATGAAATGGCGGCGCGTGCGGCAAAGGAACTGCGCGACGGTTATTATGTCAATCTCGGCATCGGCATCCCGACCTTGGTGGCCAATTATGTGCCGGAGGGCATCACCGTCACGCTGCAATCGGAAAACGGGATGCTGGGCATCGGCCCCTTCCCCTATGAAGGCGAGGCAGACCCCGACCTGATCAATGCGGGCAAGCAGACCGTGACGGCGCTTCCAACCAGCAGTTTCTTCTCCAGCGCCGACAGTTTCGCGATGATCCGGGGTGGGCATATCGACATGGCCGTGCTGGGCGCGATGGAGGTGGCCGCCAATGGCGATCTGGCCAACTGGACCATTCCGGGCAAGATGGTGAAGGGCATGGGCGGGGCGATGGACCTTGTCGCCGGGGTCAAGCGCATCGTCGTGGTGATGGACCACTGCGCCAAGAACGGCAGCCCCAAGATCCTGCCGCAATGCACCTTGCCCCTGACCGGGCGGGGCGTGGTGGATCTCATCATCACCGATCTGGCCGTGATCGCAGTGGACAAGCAGGCAGGCGTGCTGACGCTAGTGGAATGCGCAACGGGGGTTTCTGTCGATGACGTGGTGGCCAGAACTGGCGCAGCTTTGAAGGTAAATGTATCATGAATCAGGCTTTTATCTGTGATGCGATCCGCACGCCCATCGGGCGGCTGAACGGTTCGCTTTCCACCATTCGCGCCGATGATCTGGCCGCGATTCCTTTGCGCACGCTTATGCTGCGCAACATGGGTGTGGATTGGGGCGCGGTGGATGACATTATCCTGGGCTGCGCCAATCAGGCGGGCGAGGACAATCGCAATCTGGCGCGGATGGCCGGGCTGCTTTCGGGCCTGCCCAAGGAAGTGCCCGGCACGACGGTCAACCGCCTGTGCGGATCGGGCCTCAATGCGGTGGGCATGGCCGCGCAGGCGATCCGCAGCGGCGACGCTGACCTTATCCTTGCGGGCGGCGCGGAAAGCATGACCCGCGCGCCCTATGTGCTGGGCAAGGCGGGCAGCGCCTTTGGTCGCGATCAGAAGATCGAGGACACGACGCTGGGGTGGCGGTTTATCAATCCGGCGATGAAGGCGACATGGGGCGTCGACACCATGCCCCAGACGGCAGAAAATGTCGCCGCCGAATGGGGTGTTTCGCGCGAAGATCAGGACGCCTTCGCCTTCGCGAGCCAACAAAAATGCGCCGCTGCGCAGGCCAATGGCCGTCTGGCAGCGGAGATCGTGTCGGTGGAAATCCCGCAAAAGAAGGGGGAACCTCTTGTTTTTGCGGCAGATGAGCACCCGCGCACGACCACGCTGGAGGCTTTGGCCCGTTTGAAACCCGTGGTGCAGGCCGATGGGACAATCACGGCGGGCAATGCCAGCGGCTTGAACGATGGCGCCGCCGCGATGATCATCGCCAGCGAAGAAGCTGCGAAGAAACACGGCTTGACCCCGCGCGCCCGCGTGCTGGCCATGGCCAGCGCCGGTGTTGCGCCCCGCGTGATGGGCATCGGCCCGGTGGAGGCGGCCAAGCGTCTGTTTGCGCGCACTGGCTTGGGCATGGCGAATATGGATGTCATTGAACTCAATGAAGCCTTTGCCGCCCAGGGGATCGCCACTTTACGCGATCTGGGCGTCGAAATGACCGATCCGCGCGTCAATCCCAATGGAGGGGCGATCGCCCTGGGCCATCCTTTGGGCATGTCGGGCGCGCGTATCACGATGAGCGCGGTCGAGGAATTGCAGCGCAACGGCGGGCGCTATGCCCTCGCTTTCATGTGCGTTGGCGTCGGGCAAGGCATTGCGGCCATTGTCGAGCGGGTCTGAACCTCGACAGAATGGGCGGGGGCTGTCATAGGCCTCCGCCTAAAGGAGAGGCGCGCATGAGCCAGTCAGACCCCGATTTCATGCAATCTCTGGCCCGCGGCCTGATGGTGATGGAGGCCTTTGTCGATTTGGGCCCCGATCAATCCATCGCCAGCCTTGCCCGCCATACCGGCCTGCCGCGCGGGGTGGTGGCGCGTTGCCTGCATACGCTGGTGATGACAGGCTATATCGCTCAGGATGAGAGATCTTTTTCGGTGCGGCCCAAGGTTTTGGGGCTGGCACGGGCCTATCTCTCGGACCGCTCGCTTTCGGCCATTGCCCAGCCTTTGCTGGAAAACCTGCGCGATCGGCTTGGGGAATCCTGTTCTCTTGGGGTGCTGGATGGGGGAGACGTGCTGTACGTTGCACGTGCCTCGCAAAGCCGGATCATGGCGATCAGTCTGCATGTCGGCAGTCGTTTGCCGGCGTGGTGTACATCGATGGGGCGGATTTTGCTCTCGGCGTTACCGATTGAACAGCGCGATGCTTTGCTGCCCCCTGCCCCCCTGCCCCAGCGAACACCCCATACGGTCGCTTCGCTTGAGGAATTGCGCAACATGCTTGACGGAATTGCGCGAGATGGCGTGGCCATTGTCGATCAGGAACTGGAGGTCGGGCTGCGCTCGATCGCTGTGCCAGTGCGCAATGCCAAGGGTCAGGTGATCGCGGCGCTCAATGTCGGCGTCCACGCGATGGAGCATAGTGTCGAGCATTTGCGCTCGAATATCGCCCCTGCCCTGATGGAAACGGCGCGCATGATCGGGCTGGCCAGCGCGTCCGGGCTGTGAATTGGTCCCGGAATGGCCTGCCCTTGGGCCATTCCGGGCATTTTGCCACTTAATCTTCCCAATAACGGTCCAGCAGATCGCGCAGCGCGGTCTCAACCTCGGCTTTACTGCCGCCTTCCTTGGGAAACAGGGTCAGGCTGATGCTCTTGCGATCCCGGCCTTCGATCCGCAGCAAAGGCGTACCCTCCCCGTTTCGCAGGATAATCTGGTCCGATCCTGACTTCTTGGGGGCCTTTACGAGCGCCGTTTTCTTGCGCGCCTCGGCCTCGCGGTTGGCCACAGCGCCAAAACAGCGGATGATGTCGGGGACCGTTGCGGGCAGATCCTCCTCACCCATACGCCGGCCATCGCGAATACGCCGCGCTTCGGCCAGAACAGCAGCGCGGCAATCATCTTCCTTGAGCAGCGGCTTGATCGAGCCGATATGCGAAATCTTGAGCTCAAACGGATCGGCAAACGAGCTCAGAATATCAGCAGGCAGGCGCGCCAGATCGAGATAGCGGCTCAGCCACGCCTCGGACTGGTTCAAACGCTTGGCCATGTCCTTTTGGCGGCCGTTATAATAGAGGTCCAGCGCCTGAAGATAATCGCGCGCTCGTTCGATATCGCTCAAATCCTCACGCGCGCGGTTTTCCAGATCCGAAACGCGGAAGGCCTGCTCATCGGTCAGGTCGCGAATTTCCACCAGATAGCGGATTTCCGGGTGGTTGTTGGCGCGCAGCCATTTGACGCACCAATGGCGCCGCGCCCCGCAAATGACCTCGTAATCATAGTTCGGGTCATTGTGGACGCGCCGGACAATGGCGGGCACTTCCTGCTTGCCCTGCGCCAGAATGCTCTCGATCAGGTCCGAGCAGCGCGTTTCATTGAGTGCGGCATAATCGCGATTGTGCCGGATCCAGATACGGCAGCGGTCGGGATCGACCAGTTCCTGCGGATTGTTGACGACCGAGCCCGACGCCAGTTCGGCAAGCCGGTTGTTGCGCCCCGAAAGCACGCCAACGCCAAGCCGCGACGGACGACTGTTTGCATCAGCGCCCGGTTCGACAACCGAGACCAGATCGGCCATGAAGCTCTTGTTTTTCGAGCTCATTTACTCATCCCCTTCACAAATTGCAGGGCTGCAATTTTGGCGCATCACGCCAATCCTTCCTTGCGCAGACGGGCCAGATGGCTGGGCCATGTGCGGCGAATGTCCACCTCGATTTCCCCGCAAACCCCGTCCAGATAGGTCAGGCAGCGGTCACGCACCTGCTTGCTGGTCATAGGGCCGGAGAGCTCATAAACCGTCATCAGACGCGCCGTGGCATTGTCGATTTCGGCCGAATCCTTAAGCGGTGTGCGGATCATCGCATTGCCGTAAAGCTGGCGCATCAGTTCGAGCAGACCGCGCTGCATCGACTTGTTTTCATCGACCTTGGAAGCGACGAAACGCAGGAAAGCCAGCTGCGGCGCCAGATCATATTGCTGAAGATCCTGGATCGTTTCATCCAGCATCGCCAGAAATGCCGCGGTCGACGAAAAATCCATCACCGTCGGCGGCACGGGCACCACCAGCGCATTGGCCGCGCGCAGCACCGAGAGCGAAATCGCGCCAAGCGCCGGGGGCGGATCGAGGATCACCACATCATAGAGGTCCTGCACCGACTGGATGCCCTGCGAAAGGCGGTTGAGCAAAGCCCCCTGCCCTCGCGCCATTCGGGCCGCCAATTCATATTCGGACTGAAACAGACGCAGGTTGGCCGGGATCAGGTCGAGCCCGTCAAAATGGGTTTTGCGGATCGCATATTCCAGCGTCGCGCGCTCCCCCTCGCGCAGAAAGGGATAGAGCGTGTCATCCTCGCCCAGATCGAGATCAGGGACATAACCAAACAGCGTGGTTGCCGAAGCCTGACTGTCGCAGTCGATCAGCAGCACGCGGTAGCCATGGATCGCCAGATATTGCGCAAGGTGAACCGAGAGCGTCGATTTGCCCACACCGCCCTTAAAATTCTGGACCGCCAGAATGGAGCAGGGGTCTTCCGGCGCGCGCCAGGGGCGGGTGCCGAAGGTCCCGCGCATGTCATTCAGCTGCGCCAGCGTATAGCCGAGACGGCGGTTGTTTTCGCCGCGTGGCGGTGCTTCAAGGCGGCCATCGCTCTCCGCTTCGCGAATCGCGGCGGTGGTGCGACCGACCAATTCGGCAGCCTTGCCGATGGGAAAGGAGGGCTCGCGCCTTTCTTCGGCGCGCATATCGCGCGCAGAGGAGCGGAGTTTTTCCAGAACTGAGGAAGAGCGATCCGCCAATGAGGCAACATCGAGCGTTTCTTCCATGCGAACTTCGTCAAGCGCGGAAGCCATGTGTGCTCCTTTCGAAAGTTAAATGGCACCTGCCCGATTTTCACTTTTCCGTCAAGCATCCCGCATAATTCGCAAAGGCGGATTTCCGGGGGTTATGAAGTGAAAATGGGGAGGGCTATCCTGACCGCGTGGGGGCGGTTTTGAGGGACACCGGCCGTAAATTGCAGGGCTGCAATCGCCCTTCAGGGCCGCCCGCGCCGCGCGAGGAATGCCTCGCAAAATCCGCGCCACGATTTTTCCAGTTTGGCGCCGCGCAGCGAGCCCAACCGATCGCCCATCTGCTGGCGGTAGGCATCGGCAATCAGATCCATGTCCCAGCCGCCGCCATAGCGCAACGCGACATCACGAAACGCACCTTCAGCCGTACCATAGCGCAGCGAGCCGTCGGGGAATTTTTCCCATGGGGTTGAAGGCGCTGCGGCAATCCGCTTGGGCCGAGCTGCGGCAGGGGAGATGGCGGGGGCAGGGGGCGCAAGGACCGTTGGCACCGCAAGGCGATCAACCTCGCCCTCACGCCGCGCCTTGCGACCGGAGGAATGCCGCTCAAGCTCATCGACCGTCTGGATCTGCGCGGGAGCGTCCTTGGGCACAAAGCGAAACTCGACCTCGGCCACCGCCCGCCCGCGCCGGATCTCTTTCCACTCCAGATTGTAATGCGCCAGCTGGTCAATCTCGGATTGCGCTACGGTCAGGACTTTGCGCCGCAACTGGGCAAAATCGCCATATTTATCAGGATCAATGCCGAGCGCCGCGCGCAGCCCGAGAATATCCACCCGCCAGATCGGCTGACGACGGTGCAACCGCAATGCGCCTTCCTCATAAAGCTTGAGCGCGTAAGCCGAGCGGAAACCCAGGACAGCCTGACGGTTCATCACCGAATAGGTCTGCGATTCCTGAATGAGGCGGCGCGCATCCGGCGTAAAGCGCCACTCGATCCAGCCGGTTTCCTTGTCGCCCTCCTCGACTTCTTCCCACGAGGATTCGATCAGGCTGAAACGTTTGGTTGCCTTGCGCCCGCGCCACGACCTGTCGTCTTCGGCAAATAGGGTGCGGTGCAATTCCTCAAGCATATCAACGATACGCTCATTGCCCTTATGCCCGCGGCGAATATCGGCCTTGCGCAATTTATGCGACGTGTCGCGCCAGGCATCCCCGCCTGCGGTCAGGATCATCAAAGCGAGCAAACGCGATGCCGTCAGGCTAAGCGACTGTCCCTTGACGAAGCGGACTTCAACCAGTTTACCCGGCTTGGCAAATTCATCGCCGCCCTTGCGCGCCAGTGTCGCAGCCACGCGCATGGCGCGCGCCGAGCCGCCCGCTTCCTCGATGTCATTGTCTTCGACGCCATACGAGCCGGCGCGATGATCCTCGACAATGTCCAGTTGCATTTCCTCAGCCATGAATCGGCGCCCTTGTTTGCCTGATTGATGCCTGACCTGACCAGCCGGGTCAAGTCAGGTCAGATCAGCCCCCAAGAGGACAGGATAGACCCAGGAGCACCACAATAGACTGGAGTAAACCCGTTCTCCGAGTCGCATTCGCCAACAAAGATTGGCGCAAAAGCAACCGGAAATGTTAGATGGAGGGGGGCAAATCATTCAGAGGGGGATAGGCCCCCAAGAAGTCAGGATACCCCATCAGGACAGCCAATCTCCCCCACGAAGACAGGCAATAGCCCCCAGAAGGACAGGCAAACACCCCCAAGCGGTCAGGAATAGTTCGGTAAATCATTGAATTTTAAACGCTTATCTTGTTTGAATCAGGAATCATTAGAATCATGAATCACCACGCCACCGCAAAAGCGGCGACGTGCGTCTATAAAAATGTTTATTATCAATAGAATGGCCGATAAATGACAGGAAATTGCAGGGCTGCAATTTTGGAAAGCCTGCGGACCGACCGAGCCTGCAAACCGAGACGAACCAGATAAGTCACACTGATGATGGTCTAGCGCGAGCATGAAAACGCATCGAATGAGCGCAAAACTGTGGATGTATCAGCAAAATCGCCCCAAAAACGGCAATTCTCCAATAGATCCCGGCGGCAACACGCATTAGCAGGGGCCATCCATTTCACTTGAAGGACTAAAACCATGAACAATAGCGATCTCGCCGACAAGCTGGCTGCCTCGCAGGGCATCACCAAAGCTGACGCGCGCAAGTATGTGGATGCCGTGTTTGCCGCTATCGCCGATGCTGCTGCTGAAGGTGAGGAAGTTTCCCTGAACGGCTTTGGCAAGTTCAAGGTCAAGGAAAGCGCCGCGCGCGAAGGCCGCAACCCAGCCACGGGCGACACCATCCAGATCGCCGCATCGAAGAAGCTGGGCTTCACCGCCGCCAAGGCGGTCAAGGACAAGCTGAACGGCTGACGTCCCAAAGAGGGCAGGGGAGCCAGCTTCCCTGCCTTCGCTTGGTATCTCCCCAAAGAAACATTTTGCTCCACACTTCCTCTACCCCTTCCCGGCATATTTTGCCGAGATTATTGCCGGCAAGATCACCAGCGGCATCCCCACAAAACATCGCTTGGATTGAGGGAAGGTCATCCCCTTCGGGCATCAATCTATGCCGATAAATCCCGTCCCGTCGAACCGAGGCCACATATTCCGCTGGCCCTGACCAGATCGCTGCAGTGCCGCCGCGGACAATCTCGCTGCCAGGCCGCACCAGATAATCCTCTATCGGCAACGGCTCCTTCTACCGGCTTGGTGAGACGGAACATCGGGCCTCTTTGCGCTCTTGAGAGAAACCAGCAAAGAAGGGCAGGGCCGTCTGTCGCTATCCGGTCGCTGACGGAAGAGCCGCAAAGGTATCAGGCCACACAGCTTCCTGAAAAGCAGGCGCCCATCTTATGCAGCAAGGGTATATTCTGATATCTGGTCGCCGCTGCGCGCTTCGCGCCTTCAGCGCGTAGACGAAAACGCCAATCGCAAGCCGAAGGCAAGGAAGAGGCCACCGGTGATCCGGTCAAGCAGCGGCACCGCGCCGGGGCGGCGCAAGAGACCCGAAAGAGGCGCTGTGGCCGCGATCAACATGGCAAACCACACGAATGCCAGCACGACATGCACCGCTGCAAGGAAGAAGGTGTAAGCGGCCACCGATACGCCCGTCGGCACAAATTGAGGCAGAAAGGTGATGTAAAAAACGCCCATCTTGGGGTTCAGCAGATTGGTCAGAAAGCCGCGACGAAAACTATCCTGACCTCGTGGGGGCGTAAAATCTCCGCTCATATCCAGCGCCTCGCGCGGATGGATCAGCAATTGGATGCCAAGCCAAAGCAGATAGGCCGCTCCAGCGAGCTTCACGGCCGCATAGGCCATATGGGAAGCCTGCAGAAGAGCGCCCAGTCCCAGGGATACGGCGGCGCCCCAGATCAGGCAGCCCAGCCCGATCCCGCTTGCCGCCATTGCTGCCGCCCTGCGCCCTTCAAGACCGGCGGTGCGCAGGACCAAAACGGTGTCCAGCCCCGGCGTGATGGTCAGCAGGGCGGCCGAAGCGACAAAGGTGAGGAACAGCGCAAGATGATCCATGCGCCAAGGCTAGAGCTGGGGCGGGCGGCAATCAATCCTTTGCTCGCCCGCCCCACTAATCAGGCGATGCGAAAAATATCCAGATGCACCGCTGCGCCGCGTTTTCCGCCCGTCGCCAGAAACAGCGAGCGATTGACCCAGTCATAATCGGGATGCCCGCTTTCCAGCCGGATGAAGGTGCGCATGTAGTAGGCATCGAAGGGGACGTCCTCACCACCGGCCGCGCGGGCGGCCACCTCCGCTGGCATATGACGGATGCCTTGGGAAATGACCTCGATCACCGCGCCATCCTGGGTTTCGATGGCATAGCGCGCATCCAGCTGGGCCAGACCACCTGTTTGCACCGTCTGCCAGTCGGCCCCGATGTTCAGGATGCGCCCGTTGATCCTTTCGCCCGTGGCGGTACCGCCGACGATGGGAATGATCCGCCGCGTGCCGCCTGGACATGACCCCATTTCATGCGGGCGGGTCAGGTCGATGGTGAGGGCGCAGACCGGCTCAAGCGACGGCGTCATGGCTCTGCCTTTCTGCAACACGCGCGCCGGTGGGAATGATCGGCGGCGCAGCATTCAGAGCATCGCGTGCAAAACCGGCTGCCGTTTGATAGGCCAGCATGAATTGCCTGCGCTCGGCTTCGGGGATCACATCGTCGATGTTGTCGAATGTCCCGCCGCAGCGCTCATCGACCAGATTGAGCAGTCCGAACGGTCCGGCTCCGCGATTGCGCAGCGCCAATTGCCCGACGGGCTCGCATAATTCGGCGTCAAAGGAGGCCAAGGCCTGCGGATTCACGCCGTGTTCGACGAAACACCGCCCCAGCGTGCGCGCATCGACAATGGCCTGCGACGCGCCATTCGATCCGGTGGGATACATCGGATGGGCGGCATCCCCGATCAGCGCCACCGGCCCATCGACCCAGGTCGGGATGGGATCACGGTCGATCATCGGGTTTTCATAGGCAACATCAGATTGGGCGAGCAGCGCGGGCAGGTCGAGCCAGTCATAGACGAACCCATCGAAATGATGCGCGAAATCGGAGAGGTCGCAGGGCCGGAACCAACCCGTCTTGGTCCAGTCATGCGTCGCATCATAGGTTTGCTCGGCAATCCAGTTGATATCGGCCAGCCCGTTTTCATCCGGCGCCGAAATCGGATAGATCACCACCCGGTGGCGATGCGTGCCAAGCCCGACGAAAGAGGATCCCGTGCGGATCGGCACGCCGCGCGCGGTGCCGCGCCACATCAGCGTGCCACCCCAGCGGATCGGCGGCTGATCCGGGTGCATCTGGGCGCGCACGCTGGAATGAATACCATCCGCGCCGATCAGCAGCGCGCCATGTTCATCCATCACGCTGCCATCGGCGCGCGTGACATGGGCCACCACGCTGCCGTCGGCCTGCCTGGTATAACCCGTCACTTTCTCGCCCAGCCGCACTGCCTCGGCGCCCAGCCTTTGCACCACATGAGCATGGAGCAGCAGGTGGAAACGCCCGCGATGCACCGCATATTGGTGCCAGTGATAGCCTGCGCTCTTGCCGCGCGGTTCGCTGTAAATATCCTTGCCGTTCAGCCCGACCAGCGCCCATTCTCTGGCCGCGATGCCCACGGCGTCCATCTCCGCCTCGCCGATGCCCAGCGCTTCGAGTTCGCGCACGGCATTGGGTTGCAGATTGATGCCCACGCCCAGCGGCCGCAGCTCGCTTGTGCTTTCAAACAAGGTGCAGGGCACGCCGATCTCATGCAGCGTCAGGGCCAGCGCCAGCCCGCCAATTCCGGCGCCGGCGATCAGAACACGATTTTGGGTCATGGCATCCTCAAATCAGAAACTTGCGCGGATAGTGCTATCGCCCGCAACATTCCTATGCCGGTAACCCAGCGAATTACCCAAAGCAAAACAATTGCGGGCCGACTTTGAAATGTCACGGAATTGACCAACCCCTGTCACGCGCATCGGCAAAAGGCGCCTTACGAATCATAAGGGGGTCTATTTCGATGCTGTCTTCACGTTTGCTCGCCGCCAGCGCTCTGGCCGCGATTGTTGCGGCCTGTCCGCTCCATGCCGAAACCGCGCCGGTGGCCGATGCCGCTGCTGCCGAAGCCGACGGTCTGGAAACGATCACCGTCACCGCGCAAAAGCGCAAGGAAGACCTGCAGACGACGCCGATCTCGATTTCGGTGCTGACGGCCACAGGTCTGGAAAACCGCCACGTCACCTCGCTGCTCGATCTGGGCGACGGGGCGATTCCCAGCCTCAAGGTTGCGCCGTTCTTTTCGCGACCGGGCGCGCTGATCGTCAATGTGCGCGGCGTGGGCGTTCTGTCGGACTCAAACCAGCCCGCGCGCGACCAGGGCGTGGGCGTCTATGTTGACGGCGTTTATCAGGGCCGCGCACAAGGTCTGGGTACCGCGCTCTTTGATGTTGAAAACATTGAGGTTTTGAAGGGTCCGCAGGGCACTTTGTTTGGCCGCAACACCGAAGGCGGCGCGGTCAATATCGTGACCAAGAAGCCCAGCGGCAAGCTGAAGATGAACGCCACGGCGGGCATCGGCAACTATGGCAGCAACAAGGCCGAAATCCACCTCGACCTGCCCGAATTTGCTAATGTCTCGTTGAAAATCGATGCGGTGAAGGCCTCGCGCGATCCTTTTGTGAAAAACCCGCTGCAAGGCCAGTTGGGCTTCAATTCCTATGACAAGCGCGGTTTCCATATCGAAGCGCTGTGGCGTCCGGCTGCCAATTTCACTGCCGATCTTTCCTATGATAATTCGCATGACGAAACGAGCACGCTCTATCAGCAGCAGATTTCGGCGGGCACCGGCCTTCCCGCATCGAGCAGCGGCAGCGCCGCGGTTCCGGCGAATCTGACCGCCGCCCTGTTCAAGCTGGAGCCGACCCGCGCCTCGGTCGCCGCCGTCGGTGTGCCGCAGCAGGCGAGCGTGGGTCAGGCCGAGGGCTTCCGCCTTGGTCTGGAATGGCAGGTTGCCTCGCATCTGAGCCTGCGTTCGATCAGCGCCTATCGCGACATGACGCAGACCCAGTATGACAATGGCTCGGCCAGCACCTCGATGCAGCAGGGCTATACGTCGACGGCCACTTTTGCCAATTTCGCCTTTGGCCGCTACAGTCTTGCGCCCTTCCGCCAAAATCAGGTTAGTCAGGAAATTCAAGCAGTTGGCGAATTGCCTCGCCTGAAATACCAGGCCGGTGCGCTCTATTATGTCGAGCGCGTGCAGGACAGCGCGCAGGCCTTCAACACCGTGCGCTTCAACGATGCGGCGGGCAGCACCTACACCGTCCTGCCGCTTGATTACAACGCGCAGCTTGTCCAGCGCGCCAGCCATGTGAAAACCACCAGCACCGGCGTTTATGGTCAGGCGACCTATACGCCTCCGGTCATGAACGATGCGGCGCATCTGACGGTCGGCGCGCGCTGGACCAATGACAAGAAGAACGGCAGCCTGTTTCTGGTCAATGGCGCCGCGCCGATCGTTCCGGTCAATGGTGTGAATGTGCAGGCGCCTGTGCTGCTTAACGCTTCATGGTCGCGGGTCGATCCGATGGTCAATCTGGCCATTGACGCCGCGCGCGACGTTCACCTCTATGGCAAGTGGAGCACCGGCTATCGTTCGGGCGGCGCCAATTCGCGCTCGCTGGCCTATCGCCAGTTCAATCCCGAAACCGTTTCGATGTTTGAAATCGGCGCCAAAACCGAATTTTTCGACCATCGCGCGCGTTTCAATGTGGCGGCCTACACCGGCAGCTACAAGAATATTCAGCTTGATTTCAGTGGTTTGTATGAAGACGTCGTCAATGGCGTCCGCGTGGCCACCACCCGCACCACCACCGATACCGTCAATGCCCCCGGCACCGGCCATATGAAGGGCGTCGAGGCCGAACTGACGCTGGCACCGGTCAAGGGCCTGACGCTCAGCGCCTCCTATGCCTATAACCATGTGTCGATCCCGGCCACGGTCAATCCGTTCCCGCAGACGGGCGGGGTGTTCATCACCGTGCCAGTGCCGATCTATCAGGTTTACACTCCGGAACATTCGGCCAGCGG